>PLDO01000543.1 GCA_003136215.1 Bryobacterales bacterium | reverse complement strand
CGAATCCTGTGGCAGCAATGATTTGACTTCGAACGGAGAGCTTGCGTGGAAACTGAGCGCCATTGATGATTGCCCCGGAGCTCCGAGCAAGACGCGCTGCTGAACTGCATGCTGCCCCATACGGGGCGTGTCAATCAACTGACGAAGCCGCGCGCGCAATTCGCACAATTTCTTGAGCGATATCCTCAGGTGAAAGAACGAGGTCGATACAACCGCTGGCGATTGCGCTCCCTGGCATATCCGGCTGCCCGGCTGTGTCGGGCTTCTGCGCAATGGTAATGCCCCCCACTTCTTTAATGCCGCATAGCGCTGCCGCGCCATCGCCATCATATCCAGAGACAATGACAGCAATTAGCTTGCCGTCCCAGTGCTCCGTGAGAGAACGCAGAAAGACCGTAATCACGTCGGGCCATCCCCTCGGCTTTGAGATCGGCTTCAGACGGAACTCTCCAGCAAGGACATGCAAATCGCGCTGTTCCGGGATGATGAACACACGGTTGGGTTGAATGAGTAATTTCTCCGTGATCAGTTCAACCGGCATCTCCGTATAGCGCGGGAGAATCTCGTGGAGATGGGTGGCAACGGTCCTCAGGTGATTGACGATGACGATCGCAACACCCATATCGGCCCGCAGATGTCGTAATAGCCGGATGTAGGCGTCGAGGCCGCCGGCCGAGCCGCCCACGCAAACGACAGGAAAGTCTCTTGCAGCACTCTTGGCTTTCATGGATGCTCACTCCACTTCGATTTGTTCATTCCAGTATGCAACTTCTACGGCGCTCCGGGCGGTTCGGCTCGGCATCGCACATCGCCCGCGGAACCTCACCCGCGTTTGTGTGGCACGCGGCGTGCTCATTGGTCTGCCATGTCCTCCACGATTACAGAGCCACTCTCGACCACTATGGAAGAGCCTCTCGCGCGGTTGGTGGCTTTCGAGCCCACCACGTTTCCGGTGTTGAGCGTCTACCTGAACACTCAGCCGGATCAGCACGGACGCGCACCCGATGCGGTGCCGTATCTTCATCGCGAATTCAAGGCCCTCGCCAGGACGTGGGAGCCGAGTTCCCCCGAACGGCACAGTTTCGATCAAGACGTGGAGCGAATTGTCTCCTATGTCACCGACAAAATCGATCCCGCGGCAAACGGAATCGCCATATTCGCGTGTTGGGGCGCGGAAGAATTCTTCGAGGCAATCCAGTTAACCACCCCCGTCAGCGATAACCGCGTCTATGCCCACAGTCAACCTCATCTGTATCATCTGGCACGTCTCGATGAGCAATATCCGCGGTACGCCGCCGTGCTTACGGATATGAATACGGCGCGTATCTTCGTCTTCGGGCTTGGCCAGGTCATCGACGCTGAGGAGGTGAAAGGCAAGAAAGTTCATCGAGTCAAGGTCGGAGGGTGGTCGCAAGCCCGCTACCAGCGGCGTGTGGGGAACGCGCACCTGGAGCACGCCAAAGAGGTCATTGAACGCCTGGCTCAGATCGTCCGGGAAGACAAAGTAAGTCACATCATCCTTGCCGGAGATTCGGTTGTGATTCCGCTGCTGCAAGAACAACTGCCTCAGGAAATGGTCTCCATGGTGGAGGTAATGAAACTCGATATTCATGCTTCCGAGCAGGATGTACTGACCGGCACTCTCGCAAAGCTACAGGAGCAGGAAGCCAGGACTGCCGCGGAAAAGGTGGACCGCCTGATGCGCCAATATCGTGGTCGCGGATTGGCCGTAGCCGGGCCGCAGGAGACGCTCGAAGCCCTGGCCAACGGACAAGTCGAAGAATTGCTCATCAGCGGCGCGCTCGAGGAGAGCCATCCTCAACCGGAGGAAGTGCAAGCCATCCTCGCGCCGCAGATCCCCGATTCAGGAGGAGGAACGAAAAGCGAAGAACCGCGGCAAGCCTCCCTGCCCGATCTGCTGGTGACGAAGGCCAAGCAAACCGGCGCAACCGTGACGTTTATTGAAGACGCGGCTTTGCTGGAATCGGTCGGCGGTGTCGCGGCGTTCCTGCGATGGCGCGGATAAATTGGCAACTGGAGTGCTCATCAAGAAGCATGTCCAAGATCACTGAAGCCAGCCGCGATCATATCGCCGATGAAAACTTCGCTTTCCCCAAGGAACGTAAAGAACCCATCCATGACGCTGCTCACGTGCGCAACGCAATCGCCCGCTTCAAACAGGTGGAAGGGGTGACCGACTCTGAACGCGACGCCGCCTGGAAGCGCATCAAGTCCGCTGCGAAGAAACACAAAGTGGAGTTGAATGAGGGAGATTGGCGCGAACTTGGTTAACCGCTCCCGCCGGCGCTCTGGCGGCCGGGTCCTTCCAGCTAAGCCAGGCACGTGGGCCGTGGGCCGAACGCTGGATCTGACGCACAGCTACACCCCCGTATTCCCGGGGATCGGACTAATGATGCCGGCAGCGTGGGCAGTGGGGGTGACGCTGATGAAAAGGGTAGAGCCGGTGGAGGGGTTGGAGTGAGTGTGGACGACGAATCCGTGTGAGAACGGAACGGTACCGGGCGGCTCGTTTTTCAGATTGGCTTCATGCGGTGGGCAGTGGCTCTTCGATCTCTTCGACCCGCCACGCGGCATACGCCAGCGCCTGCCGGATGTCGTCTTCCTCAAGATACGGATAGGCAGTCAGAATGTCGCCGCATGTGTGACCGGCGGTGCACAACCCCACGACCATACCGACAGTGACGCGCATCCCGCGCAACCAGGGCTTACCTCCCATGACATCGGGACTTCGCGTGATACGATCCAGGTCGGGCATACCAGCTCACTTCATCATTGCAGACAGAAACACCCGTTCGGTGTGTTTTCGGATCTTACCCAGGGGTTGTCGCGAGGCCCACCCCCATCAGCGTGCGGAGGCCTACTGGGACCGTATAAGCGTAGAACATCAGGACACGCGTCGCTGATGGCGGGGCCGATTCAACACTCCGAACCGCCGTGAGTTGGAGATCTGCATTAAGATGGGGAGGGTCGTTCAATGATTCGGCGAATTCATATTCAGAGGTACAAGTCGCTGCGCGATGTGGAGGTGGCGCTCAAGCCACTTTCGGTCCTGTTCGGTCCGAACGCGGCAGGCAAGAGCAACTTCATCGACGCCCTCCAGCTCCTCTCTCGAATCGCTGCAAGCCGTAGCCTGAAGGAGGCATTCGAGCCGCCTTACCGTGGCAAGCCCATGGAGTCATTTTCTTTCGACGAGACCGGACTCGAAGGCCTCATGAAGAAGGAATCGGTGTCGTTCCAAATTGAGGCCGATATCGAGCTGTCGCCGACGGTGATCGCAGCAGTCAATAAGGAGATCCTGGAGACTAAGCGCGGGCAATCCGGGGCCACCGGCGCTGATTCCAAAAAGCCGGCTTCATTTATCCATCACAAGAACCTTCGCTATCGAATTGAGATCGGAATCTCGCCGCGATCCGGAGTACTCCACGTGTCTGACGAATACCTCGTGGCGCTCGGGCTGGACGGTGAACCCCGATCCCGGCCCCTTGCGTTTCTTGAAAGAGTGAACCACCGAATCCATTTGCGGATGGAAGGCCAGTCGCATCCCACTTATTTTGATCAGTAT
>PLDO01000553.1 GCA_003136215.1 Bryobacterales bacterium | reverse complement strand
CACCTGAAAACCGGCCATACGTGGCCACTTCAAAACCGGCCAACGGAACTGAACCAGGACAAGAGTATTTATAACCCGCCGACGGCCATTTCAGCAAACATTTTTCGCAATCCGGCCTGATGAGGGCTTATACTGGCGAGGCCTGGACGGAGGGTACGGCAACGCGGGGACGCGACCGGAGCGCCGATCCAGGTCCGGAATGCGGAACGCATGCAATCGTGGCGGGCGGCGCAAGCCGCCCCGCACCGCGGCCATTCTGGCGGATAGCGATAAATCCCGGGAGCGCGAGGGCAGAGCCCTCGCATCAAACAACGCTTTCTTCCTTACGAAGCCGGTGCGGTCTTGGTGCGCCAGCTTCGAGGTCCGCACTTGAGCACGTGGCCGTGATGCAGCAACCGATCGAGCATCGCGCTCACCGCGGCGACATCGCCCAGCAGCTTCCCCCAGTCTTCCACGGGACGGTTTGATGTCAGTAGCGTGCTGGCGCGTTCGTAGCGGCGCATCACGATTTCCAGTAGATCCTCTGCAGCGGTGTGCGGCAGCTTACGCATGCCGAAGTCGTCGACGATCAGCAGTGGCACGGTGGCGACTGATTCCATGTATTCTTTGCGTGTGCCGTCTGCCACCGCGTCAGCGAGTTCATCGAGCAAGACGTGCGTTTCGCGATACAGCACGCGGTAGCCTTGCTGAATCGCGGCCTGCCCAATGGCCTGCGCCAAGTGGCTTTTGCCAGTACCTCCGGGGCCGAGGAACAGCGCATCCTCGCGCCTGCCGATGAATGCGGCGGTGGCCAGATCGAAGATCAGACTGCGATTCATTTTTGGGTTGAACGTGAAGTCGAAGTTGTCGAGCGTGCGGTTGGCATCGCGGAACCCTGCCTGTTTGCGGCGACGATCCAGCAGGCGGTCGGAACGGCGCGTGAGTTCATCGGACACCAGACAGGAGATCAGATCGATGGGCGGCATCGATTCGGCTTGTGCCTGGCGTAAGCGAGTTTCGAGCACCGCCGCGATGCCGCCGAGGCGGAGCTGCGTCAGTGCACGTTGGAGTTCAATCAGGTTCATGGAGTTTCCTCGTTTAGAGTGGTTGAGTCTTGCTGGGAGCGGGCTTGAATGAGATCGCGATAGAGCGTGAGTTGGCGGATGAGCGGATCGACCTGGCGCAGGTTCAGCGGCAGTTGCGGACCACGTTCCAGATAGCGGCGCACGAAGTGGTATTCCGTCGCGCCTGTTTCCAGGGCCACGGCGCAGGCGTCCTCCGCGGACGCGACGCCATACTTCCTCGCCATCGAGAGCACGCCCAGGATGCGGCGCACCGCGACTTCTCCGTGATGGCGATGCAGTCCTTGGCAGAAAGCGCCGATGTGCCGGCCCGCCTTTTCGCAACGCGCCAGCAGCAACCGCGTGGACAAAGGTGTCTTCGAGGGACGGTCTACGTCTTTGATCCGATGACGGCCGCGTTGCTGGCGCAAGTGCTCGCGCAGCAGATTGCCGGTCAAGGGATCGAGGATGCGAACGTGCGAATCATCCCACTGCACATTCACGCGTCGCCCGATCCAGCCGGGAGGCGCGCCATAGTAAGCCGCGTCCACTTCGACGCAGCCGTCCAAGTGCACCGTGCGCTCACCGTACTGGTAATAGCGGAAGGGTTCGACGGGCAACGCCAGCAAGGCTGGTTTTTCTTCCGCGAACATGGCGGCCACTTGCCGTTTCGTGGTGCCATGAATGCGCGTGTCGGCCCAGCGCTCTTCCCAGCGGTCCAGATAGGCTTGCGCTTCCTCCGCAGTTTCGAAGCGCAGGCCCTTGAGCGGCGTCTTCTGCGCGTGGCCGACGCCTGACTCCACCTTGCCCTTCCGATCCGGATCGTTCACGCGGCACGGAAGCGCGACCGCGCCGTAGTGTTTCAGCACGTCGCGGTACAGCGGGTTCAGCGCCGCATCGTAGAGATCGGGCGTGAGCACGCCTTCGCGCAGATTATCCAGCACCACCACGCGAGTCGCTCCGCCCAATCGGCGGAACGCTTTCTCATGCAGTTCGGCCCAGGTTTGCGTGCTGGAGCGGAACACCAGCAAACGAACCGACTTCCGGCTGTGGCCCAGCGTCATTACGAACATCCGCATGCGGCGGTACTTGCCGGTATTGGGATCGCGAACCATGGGACCGTCGCCGTAGTCCACCTGCGCTTCTTCGCCGGGCGCGGTTTCGATCACCACGCGAGCTTCCGGCGTGGTGACTCCGCGCAGCTTGCGCACGAACCGCTTGACGCTGTTGTATCGCCCGGTGAAGCCATGGTCGTCCACCAGGTCTTGCCAGATGGCCATGGCGTTGCGGCCACGCGACAGACCCAGTTCGATGACTTCCCGGTACGGCTCGCACACGCTGGAAGTCGGGCTGCGGCCCGGCTGCCGTTCCGCCTTCGGCATAGGGGAATCGGGTGGTTTTCCGGCCGCAGGGTCGGTGGCCACCTCTATGGCCGGTTTTGCCGGAGTCCGGCCCCAACCGCCTGGTGGCCGGAGCATGATCCCGGCCGCTTTGAGGTATCCGCTGGCCGTTTCCCGGCGGACACTGGTGGCCCGCTCAATCCGCCGCAGCGACCAGCCGAGCCGGCCCAGGGCAATCACTTGCTGTTTCTTTTCGTCGCTCAAGACATTGCTCACGTTGACGGAGGGTAATCCCCCGCCAGGGTCAATGTCCTAGTTCAGCTATCTCGTTGGCCGGT
>PLDO01000161.1 GCA_003136215.1 Bryobacterales bacterium | reverse complement strand
CGTCCCAGGGATCGGGCGGCATAGTGGGACCGTGAGCGAGCAGCACCGCATCGGGCGCCGTCATGCCGTGCCCAACAACAATCGCCCCCGCACTGGCAACGATGTTCCACGTGAAGGCCGAGGTGAACAAAACGGGAATCGCGATCAAGGCGAACTTGCTGGCGAATAATCTACGCATTTGGATTGATCTCCTTTTGGTAAAAGACTTACTGCCTCCGTTCCAAAAAGACTGGTCAAGCCCAGAGTCTACAGGTTGTCAAACGCACATACCTCAGTGGTGCCTGCTATCTAACCCGAAGTGTATCCTAATCAGGACCTAGTGTGGGAGGCAAGAAAGCCCGAAATCTGCTAGGAGTTATGGGGGCTATGCCAGGGGAGGGTACTAAGCCGGGGTTTAGAACCAACGCGGTGGCGAGTCCGGTGAAGTTTAATCGGCCCGGAAGCGCACTTCCGGACGGCGCAGGACCTGTTCCGGGTAATTCGAATCCGGGCGGAAGGGATTCTTGCCGGGATAGTCCAGCCGCATGTCGCCCGTGACCTCGTCCAACATTTCCAAGGTGGCGACCTTGCTCTCCATGGCAAACGCGGTGAGCAGCAGGTTATCGAAGATGGCGTTGATCAGGCGCGGGATGCCTTGTGAGCGAAAGTGGATTTCACTGATCAAGGGCGGACTCACGATGGTCTGATTCGGCAAGCCGGCGCGGGCCATGCGGGAGTTCGCGTAGGCCATCGTCTCCTCCGCGCTGAACCCGCGCAAAGTACAGCGCAAGGCGATGCGCTGTTTGAGTTGGCGGAATTCCGGCGCTTCCAGTTTTCGATCCAGTTCCTGCTGCCCGGACAGAACGATTTGCAGCAGCTTGCCGCGACGATTTTCCAGATTGCCAAGGAGCCGGATTTCCTCCAGAACATCCCACTCCAGATTGTGAGCTTCATCGACGATCAGTACGGTGGTGCGGCCCCCGCCGGCGCGTTCCAGCAACATGTTATTGAGTGAGAGCAGGACCTCGGTCTTGGAGAGGCGGTTGCACCGGAGGTCGAGATCGTAAGCCAGCAGTTCGAAGAACTGCTCGACGGTGAGACGGGAGTTGAACAGGGACGCGAAAGCGATCTGCTGGGCGTTGAGGAAATCGCGCAGACACTCCAGCATGGTAGTCTTGCCGGTGCCGACTTCGCCGGTCAGGGCGATAAACCCCTTGCGGCTCTGCACGCCGTAGATCAGGCTGGCGAGCGCTTCTTCGTGCTGAGGACTCCGGAACAGGAACGCCGGGTCCGGACTCATGTTGAACGGATTTTGGGTGAAGCCGAAAAAGGCGTTGTACATGTTCACCAGAGCCCGGCGGAGAAACTCCGCGTGTCTGAGGGCGGCGCTTCTCGCATCTTATCATGCGAGCGGAGTGCCTCCAAGCGCACCAGGGCGGCATCCGTACCGATGCGCCGCGGTCTAGGAGGCTGGAGGAGGGGCGGGCTTGTCGCTTTTTTCCGGCTTCTCCGGCTTTTCGCCTTTGACGAACGTTTTCACCGGGCTGATCAACACATGTGCATTGCGCCCTTCCAGGCGAGGCATGCCTTCCACGGTGCCGTAGGCGGTCAGATCGGCGGCGAAACGCATGAGTAGCTTCTTGCCGAGGTCGGCATGCGCAATTTCACGCCCGCGAAACTGCACCACCGCCTTCACCCGGTTGCCTTCCTGGAGAAAGCGGATCGCGTGGTTCTTTTTGAAATCGTAGTCGTGGTCGTCCGTATTGGGGCGGAATTTCAATTCCTTGACCTGCACCACGTGCTGCTTCTTGCGGGCATCGTGCTGCTTCTTCTTCAGGTCGTACTGGTAGTGGCCGAAGTCCACCGCCTTGGCCACGGGAGGTACCGCGGTGGGCGCGATCAGCACGAGGTCGAGGCCCAGATCCTGCGCTTTGCGGAGCGCGGCGGCGGTGGGCATCACCTCGGTGGTGCCGTCCGGAAATACCGCGCGGACTTCACGAACGCGAATGGATTCATTCACGTTCTCTCTGCGATTCTGCCTGCGAGGAGGAAAGTTTCTGCCTGGATACATTGGTTATACGTTTGTTTGGAGATTAGGAAGACGCACGAGGGGATGGGAGTTCCGGAGAACTCTCTCGTTGAGAATCGGAATGAAGTGAAGCGAAGAAAAGCTCAAAGTTTCGTCTGTCCCAGTGTACACCAAATTCCGGCGCGGAGTTGTGGAAGTAGCAAGGGCGGTTGCGGCGGTTGCTATCCTGGGGATCTGGAATGACCATCCGACATCTTTTCTGGCCGGCCGTGACCGCGATTCTGGCCATCGCGGGCGCGCTCGAAGTGCGCGCGGCGATGGGCGAAACCCAGACGTGGGACGAGGGCATCCACATCGTGGCGGGCTATTCTTACCTGACGTTGGGAGATTATTCCTGGAACGTGGAACATCCTCCGCTGGTGAAAATCGTCAGCGCCCTGCCGCTGGCGCTGATGGGCCTCGCCGCGCAGCCTTACGAAGCCGACGGCAAGCGGAAAGACCAGGTCCGGTACGGAACCGATTTCCTGTACAAAAATCGGCGCGATGCCGATTCCATTCTGCTGGCGGCGCGCAGCGCCAATATTTTACTGACACTGCTTTTCGCCTGCGCGGTGGCATGGTGGACGCGCAGCCGCTATGGCCCGGCAGCCGGGTTGGCGGCGGCCGCCCTTTGCGCGTTCGACCCGAATCTGATGGCGCACGGCCGCTATGTGACGACGGATTTCCCGGTCACGGTGTTTTTCTTTTTCGCCTGCGTGCTCTGGGTGGAGTACCTGGAAAAGGCGAGTCCGCGGCGATTGCTGGCGGCCGCGGCGGCACTCGGACTGGCGCTGATCACGAAGTTCTCCGCGGTGCTGCTGCTGCCGGCCCTGGCGATCCTGTATGCGGCCTGCTGGATACGGCGGCCGCGGGAGTTTCCCGTGCGCCGCGCGGCGCTCGCGGTGGCAACCCTCGCCGCTACCGTGGTCCTCATGGTGGCGGTGGTCTACTGGCCGGAGACCGTACGCTGCTGGCGCACCAATGTACCGCAGCTATCGACGCTGGTGGTTCGGGGAAATCCCACCGGGGAGATTCTGTTCTATCTGGGGCGGAAACTCCACCTGCCGGCGCACGCCTACCTGTACGGGCTGAATGCGGTGGCGGACCACAATGCCGGCGGCCACCCCAGCTATCTCCTGGGAATGCGTTCCGATACCGGCTGGTGGTACTACTTCCCGGTGGTCTTCATGGTGAAGAGCACGATGGCGGCGCTGGGGGCGGCGCTGCTGTTGCTTGGTGCGGGATTGTGGCAGGCGTGGCGGCGGCAATGGGTTTCGCCGATGACTTTGGGCCTGGCCCTGCCTCCAGTGCTCTATTTTGTTTTCAGCATGACCAGCGGAATCAATATCGGGATGCGCCACATCCTGCCCGTCTACCCGTTTCTCTACGTCGGCGTGGCGGGGTGGCTGGCCACCCGGGCGAACCGGCGTCGGGGCGTTTACGTGTTGGCGGCGCTCGCAGCCCTGCAAATCGGCGAGTGCGCGCGGATTACCCCCGATTATCTGGCGTTTTTCAACGAACTGGCCGGCGGTCCGGGGCGCGGACCCGAATACCTGGTGGATTCCAATATCGACTGGGGTCAGGACGTCAAGAAGCTCGGCGTATGGCTGGACTCCCATGCCGGGAACCGCCGCGCCCGCGTCTATTATTTCGGCAATGCGCAGATGCGCTACTACAAGATCGACGAAATGGGCTACCCGGGACCTCTCGACCAAAAGGGCTGGGATGCAATCGACGAATACTGCGTGGCCAACGTGACACCGCTACAAGGCGTTTACGTGCCGCTGAACGACCTGGCCCGGCTGCGCCTGCGGCAGCCTGTCGCCAAGATCGGCTGGAGCATGTACGTGTACGATCTGCGCAAGCCGAAGGCCGCGGCGGCGCGCTAAGCTAAGCTTCCGCGTCTCGCTGGCCGGCCGTTGTTCAACCAGGAATTGTAGACAGCGCCTGCTCCAGATCGGCGATCAAATCGTCGGCATGTTCCAGGCCGATGGAGAGGCGCAGCAGGTTCTGCGGGGTGCGCGTCGCCGGGCCCTCGACGCTGGCGCGGTGCTCGATGAGGCTGTGCCCGCCGCCCAAGCTCGTGGCGCGTATGAAAAGCTTGCATTGCGCGGCCACGCCGAGCGCGGTTTCACGCGATCCGCGCACCTGGAAGGACAGCATGCCGCCGAACATCGACATCTGCCGCGCCGCCACTTTGTGCCCGGGATGCGTGGCGAGGCCCGGGTAGTGCACCTTTTCCACCGCGCGGTTCTCGTCGAGGAATTGCGCCACCCGCATGGCGTTGTCGGATTGCGCACGCACCCGCCACGGCAGGGTGCCGATGCCGCGCAGCGTCAGCCAGCAATCGAACGGCGAAGGCACGCTGCCGCCATAGCGCTGCGAGTTGCGTGCGCGCTCGAACAGGTAGTTTTCATGGCGCGTGATCAGCGCCCCGCCGATGACGTCGCTGTGGCCGCCGATGTATTTGGTGGTCGAGTGCACCACCATGTCGATCCCGCTGTCGAGCGGCTGTTGCAGCACTGGCGTGGCGAAAGTGCCGTCGCAAACCGTGATGATATTGGGACCGCTCAAGCGCGCCAGGGCGGCGATTGAGGTCAGGTCGGTGATCTTCATCAGCGGATTCGACGGCGTTTCGATCCACACCAGGCGCGTCGCGGGGCGCAGGGCGGCGTGGAAATCGTCGATGCTGGTCATATCGACGTAGCTGGCCTCGATGCCCCACTTGCCGAAAACTTCGCCGATCACTTTGCGCAGCCCCCAGTAGACGTCGTCGGGCGCGATGATATGGTCGCCCGGTTCCAGGCCCTGCACCAAAGCGGTGGCCACGGCAAGACCGGAGGAAAAGCAGATGGCTTGTTTGCCGCCTTCGAGCGAGGCCAGGCACTCTTCCAGCGCGCGGCGGTTGGGGTTATCCTCGCGCGAATAGCTGTACCCGCGCGGATAGTCGCCCTCGGGACTGCGTTCGAAGGTGGTGGAAAGGTGGATCGGCGGGGTCACCGCTCCGGTGGCAGGGTCGATATGGCGGCCCGCATGCACCGCCCGCGTCTCAATCTTCATCACTGTTCAGTGTAGCGTTGCGGCGTTTATGGGACGGTGGCGAATATCACGCTGAGGCTGTACGTATACTGTGTGCCCGATGGCAGCGAGGCCAGAATGCCGCCGGTCACGGGACCGAGGAGGGACACCGCGAATGTGCCGTTCACGTAGCCCGCGGAGACACCGGCCGAATCGCCGATCGACCGGATGGCCCCTAACTTGACTCCCGAGGCTGCGGCGAGCGACTGTGCCAGATTCCGGGAATCGTCCAGCATCTGTGGCAGCACCGTCTGGCGCATGGCGTCCACCGTGGCCTGGCTGGGGTTGAACGCCACCGAGTATTGCAGGCTCTGCAGCGGGGCGGGCAACTGAGCGCGCAGGGTTTCGAGGAGTTTGGCCGTGTCCATGGCCGAGCCCGCCGCAATCGTCGCCGTCGCCGAATAAAGAATCTGCACGGGGCCGGCGAACCACTCCGTGGTGGCCTGGCCCAACCCGGTAGCCACCACGGTTGGGTTGGGCAGCCCGGCACTTTGCAGCGCCTGCTTCACCTGCTGCTGCGTTGAATCCACAGTGGCGGCAATGGTGATGGTGAATGCCGCTTCGTCCGCGGTCAGGGTGACGGTGCGGCTCACCGGGGCGCTGATGCCATCCGGCGTCTGCGCGGCGGCCACCCAGGCAAGCACGGGAATCAGGACAAGAAGCAGGGGTTTCATCCGATGCCTCTCACTGCGCCAGGCCGTAAGTGACGTTGGCGTAAAAAGTGTACTGTGTTCCCGAGCCGGAGCTGCTGGAACTGAAGGTGCCCCCAAGCGACCCGGTGCCGATCCAGTTGACCGAGTTTCCGTTGCCGTAGAACGATTCGCTCACGCCCTTGACGCCGCCTAACTTCAGGCCGGCGGCGGAGGCCAGCGTTTGCGCCTTCTTTTGGGCATCGGCGAAGAGCTGCGGCAGCAGCGTCTGCCGCATGGCATCCACCGTGGCCTGGCTGGCATTCAGGGCAGCGGAGTATTGCAGGCCCTTGAGCAGATCTGGCGGTTTGGCTCGCAGGGCTTCCATGATCTTGGCGGCGTCCTTCAGCCCGGCGGCGGGAACGCTGAAGGTGAACTGGTAGAGCACCAGAGTCTGGATGTTCGGCGGGTTGGTGGAATAGTCGTAGTTTGGGCTGAGGGCGGTGCCGGAGTTGGAGAGATTGGCAATCCCGGCATCCAGGAAGATCTGGGCGATCTGCTGCTGCGTGGTGTCGAGGCTGGCGCCGGCGACGATGGAGAAATCGGCTTCGTCCGCCGTCAGCGTGACCGTGCGGGTGACCGAGGTCGCCACGCCATCGGTGATCTGGGCAAAAGAAGCGACGGCGGAGAGCAAAAATAGGGCGGCGAGTCGCATATTCCCGATTGTGGCACGAATGATCCGTGTGGGGCAGCTTGGTAAGCTGCGGCGGATTGTTAATCCGCCTGCCGCCCTTCGCCCGGCTCCGCCAAGCCGATTGCCAATCGGCCGCAGATTGACAATCTGCCCCACAAAGGCTGTGCTTGTGCCCACGTCACTCGTGCCGTAAAGCCGCGATGGGGTCGAGGCGGGCCGCCTTCAACGCCGGCCAGAGACCAAAGAACAGACCGACGCTGGTGGCCACGCTGAAGCCGGCGACGACGCTCCACAGCGGCACCGTGGAAGGCAGGCTCGGGACGAAGGTGCGAATCGCCAGAGAAAGCAGCCAGCCGACCAGGATGCCGATCAGGCCCCCTGATGCGGTTAGGGTCATGGCTTCCAGCAGAAACTGCCAGACGATATCGCTGCGCCGTGCGCCAATGGCTTTGCGCACGCCGATTTCCCGCGTCCGCTCGGTGACCGACACCAGCATGATGTTCATCACTCCGATGCCGCCCACCAGCAGACCGATGGAGGAAATCACCACCATGACCAGGCCCACGGTGCCGATGAGATCGCGGAACTGGCTGATGACGCTCTCGGCGCTGGAGATGCCGAAGTTATCGGGGTCGGCGGGTTTCACGCGGCGGCGGCGGCGCAGCAGTTCGGTCACCTCGTCCTTGGCCTGATCCATTTTTCCCGGCTCCACCAGCACGCAGATGAAGTTGTCCTTGGCCTCGGGGTAGGTCTTCTGGAATGAGCGGTAAGGCATGAAGATGGCCTTATCGTTCTGGTCGTCGCCCAGGAACGATTTGAATTTCGCGAGCGTGCCGACCACCTCCAGGCTGTGCCCGTCCACCAGAATCGTCTTGCCCACGGGCTCCTCGCGCGCGAAGAACCTCTCGCGTACGCCATTGCCGATCACGGCGACATCGCGGCGGTGGAGGTCGTCCGCTTCGGTAAAGAAGCGGCCTTCGCCGAGCGTGGTATTCATAAGCCGCAGGTGTTCCGCGGTCACGCCGACGAAGAGCGCATCGGGCATGTCCCGGCCCTTGTACCGGGCGGTGACGGGGGGTAAGCCGAAGTCTCCCATTTCGCGAAAGAGTTCCACCGAAACCGTGGAGGCGGAGGGCGACTGCTCCTTGATGGCCATGGCGTCTTCATAGCTCAGCGGTTTGCGCAACTTCTCGGCGCGCGTCAAGGCGTGGGGAGCGCCGAGTTGCAGTTTGTAAACCCACAGCGTGCGGGTTCCGAATTGCTCGGCTACGTCCACCAGTTGCTTATCCAGGCCGGCGATGATGGAAGTGACCGCGATCACCGTGGTAGTGCCGATGAGCACGCCGAGCACGGTGAGGAACGAGCGGAACTTGTGGGTGCGGAGCGTGTCCAGCGCCAGCAGCAGATTCTCGCGGACGTGTTGACGGTAGGCTCGCAGCATGGCCGCTTCAATTCTCCGATCTTAGCGCTTCGATGGGCTCCAGGAGGGCCGCCTGCCTGGCGGGGTAGATGCCGAAGAAGAGGCCTACGACGGTCGACAGCGAGACGCCCGCCGCCACCGCGGCCAGCGGAATCTCGGCGGTGAAGAACATGTTGACCACGCGCGCGATGAGGACGGCAAACAGCACCCCCGCGATACCGCCCATGCTGGCCATCATGCCGGACTCGATGACGAACTGCCAGAGAATGTCGCGCCGGCGCGCTCCCAGCGACTTGCGGATGCCGATTTCGTGAGTNNATGACGATTCCGCCCACCACCATGAAGACGGCCACCAACCCGATGGTCACGGCGAAAATGGTGCCCGTCAGATTCTTCCAGGCGGTCATCAGCGTGTCGGAAGCGTTGATGCCGAACGTATCATCCTCGCGATAGGGGACGTGGCGGCGGGCACGCATCAACGCGCGGGTTTCGTCCTGTAGTTCCAGCATGTGCGCCCCGTCCGGTGACTTGATGTACACGAAGAGTTCCGGACGGCCGATCCAGATGGCACGAAACGTACTCAGGGGGACGATGGCGAAGTTGTCCTGGCTTTGTCCGAAGGTGCTGCCGATTCGCTCGGTGACACCG
>PLDO01000494.1 GCA_003136215.1 Bryobacterales bacterium | reverse complement strand
GTTCCAGGCTGCGCCGTTCCAGCGACTTTTTGAGCGGCTCCTGCAACGGCGGGTAGAGATACTCATTGATGCCGGCGCGCAGCGAGGAGAGAATGGCATCGGCCTCCGCGGTGGTGTTGAGGGCGATGATCATGGGGTCGCCGGCCGCCGCCCGTATGGAGGCGACCAGACCCTCGAGAGGCTCCTTCCACCCGCTGATATCGACCAGCACGACGTCGGGGCGCATGCGCTCCAGACGATCCAGGAAATTGCTCACATCGCCCACATCCTGATGTTCGACGATGATGCGGAACGGCAGCTCGGCAAGAGTCGCCTGCGCCTGCTCCCAAAGTTCCCGGTTTTCGATTGCCAGCCCGATGGTCAGCGGATACATGTGGAGTCTCCCGCTCGGCAGGTCACTTCGCGGTGCCTCCGGTGGAGGGCGTCAGGGCCGGGTTCGGCGAGGGCAGCGGCGCGGGTACGGGTACGATTTGGATCGTCTGCATGTTGGCGGGCGGCGCCGCCTGGCCTTCCTTGCGCTGCTCGACTAACTGTTCCACGGGTATCGAATCCAACGGCGGCTTCACCGGAACCGGTCCGGTCTTATCGATGCCTGGCTGGCTCATCTCACCATCGCTGTTCCTGGTCATGAACTTGACCGGCATGTTGAGCGAGGGCACTGGCTGCCCGGCGGGAATCGGCCGGACCAATTCGGGGGTGACGATGACCAACAGCTCGGAGTTGTTGCGCGCCACCGAGCGGCTGGTGAATAGCTTGCCGAGCAGCGGGATGTTGGCCAGCCCCGGGATTTTGCTGATGGTCTCCGTGATGGTGTTGTCCATCAGGCCGGCGATGACAAAGCTCTGGCCGCTCTCCAGTTCCACTTCGGTTTGCACCCGGCGCGTGCTCAGGGCGGGGATCGTGGTGCCCGAGATGGTGACCGCGTTGGAGAAATCCAGGGCGCTGACTTCCGGAGAAACCCGGAGCTGAATCGTCCCGCGGGGCGTGATGTGGGGTAGAAAATGGATCCGGATACCGAACTCGCGGAACTGTATGCTGATCGCATTGCCGGTGGCCCCGGGCTGAACTACTGGAAAGGGAAACTCGCCGCCGGATACGAAACTGGCCTCCTTGCCGTTGATCGCCAGCAGATTCGGCTCGGCCAGGGTTTCCAGCATGCGCTTGGCTTCCAGCGCCTTGATCGATACACCCAGATTGATGTCCTTGCGGAACAACAGAATGTTGAGTGCGTCGGAGAGGGTTACATTTCCGAGGGTGTCGGCGGTGGGGCCGGAGTATTGTCCGGTGCCGATCACGGTGGTCTGGTTGAATGCGCCCGAAGCCAGACTCAGACCCAGGTCGGAACTGACGCCGCGGTCCACGTTGCAGAACCGCACCTTCAACAGGATCTGCTCCTCTACCGGAGGAACGTCCACGCGCAGCAGGTTGACCGCTTTGCCGAGCGAGGCGACAATCGACATGACCCGGTCGGCGGCGACGACGTCTTTTACGGTGCCGCGCACAAAGGCGGTCTCGTTTTCGAAAGTGACGTTGATCTCTTCGTTGGGGAAATCGCGCGCCAGTTGTTGGCGCACGGCGTCCAGGCGGAGAGGGCTCATGCGCACAGTGAGATCGTACAGCAGGCGGCTGCCGCCTTCCTGCCAGATGATCAACGAAGTCTCGCCGGGCGCCTTCCCATTGATGAGCACTTCCCTGGCGTTGACTGCCACGGCTTCAATCAGCTCGCCGTTGGCGAAGGAGATCCGCTGGATCTTCATCGGGCTGTCGATGATCAGGCTCTTCCCCACCGTGACCATCAGTTTGCCGGGCGCGCCGGTTGGCGCGGCGGCTTCCTGAACCTTATTGGGGTTCTCATCGCCGCCGGCGCGGCTGGTTGGGGCGTCCCAGAGCCATACGGCCACCAGTAGGACGCTTGCAAGACGGAGTCGCGACACTTATTTACCCTCCGGAGTTCCGCCGAATTTCTGTTCCCGCTTAGTCTGCCCCGAGATGATCTCCATGACGAAGGGAACCTCTTTGGGCGGAGCGGGGGCCATGGCATGTACCGGGATCGGGGCTGCCCGCGCGGTTACGGGGCGGGGGCGCGAGGCCAATTCCGATGGCGCCGGCTGCACTTTTCCATTGTTGAAGAGGTGCTGCATGGCGGTCCCCGGAGTCTTGGCGATTTCGTGGTCCAGCGGATTGCGCAGAACCAGTTGGATGCTGGTCTGGCTGGCCGCCAGGCTGAGCTGCTCGGCTTGCGTCGGGGTCACCAGCATGTTGATCACCTGCACCATGATCGGCTTGCCTTCCGAGTCCTTCTTGAAATCCTGGCCGGCGGAGAGCACCTCGACATTTTGCAGCAAGGTTTGGGTGAGGGTGCCCAGACTCTGGTTACCTCCGGGCGCGTTGCCGGAGATCAGCACGTCGACGTGCATGCCAGGCACCACAAAGCCGGCGACACCCACAACTTCATTGACGCGCACCGCCACGGCGCGCATCCCCGGCGGAATCATGGCGGCCATGCCGCCGCCCGCGCCTTTCGCTGCCAGACGCGATGCGATGACCGGCTCCTTGGCGAAGATGGCCGTGATGACGCCGCGGCCGATAATGTCTTTGACCTGGTTGGTGGAACCCGCCGGGACGGCTCCCGGCCAGTCGGACACTTTGACGTCATCCTCTTTCAATACAGTGCCGACTTCAAGATCTTTGGTCGCCAGGGCAACCTGCGACATCGCAGGACCGGCGATGGTGGTCGGCGTCCGGTTGATCAGCACCCGGTAGAGCACCAGGCTGGCGCCCGCTGCCACGAGAAAAGCGAAAGTCAATACACCTACAAATCGTTTATTCATCTGGTTCCCTGCTTCGCCCGGCTTGGCCCGACGCCGCTCGCTGCCGGAGTAGACTTGCGCGCGGCCGCTCGTGACGAACAACTTCGCCGCAACGCGCCTACGACTCTTTTGGCTTTCTTACGCGTCGCGGCCTGCCGCCCGTTTCCCAAGCTGCTGTTGCGGGGACATGCCGGCGGCGACCGCAAGAGCGCCGGCATGTCCCGATTGCCACTTAGCTGGAGGCCGATGCAGCGGCTGCCGCGAGCTGGCTGTTCGTCGTGGTCCAGATGCCCTTTACGCTACCGCCGGCGCCGATAAAGAGCGCTGCCGAAGCCAACGCCACGAAGGCCATGAGCAGGGTATACTCGATGAGATCCTGGCCCTGCTCGTCATTCCATAGATTACGCAAAAACGTCATTGTGTTCGCTCCTAAGTTTTGGGTTTGGTTCCTGTGATCGCTGGATCACTTGTCAGGGTTTTCGTGACCTCGCGATCACGGCCATCTCCACCGTCACTTTTGGCGGCGGATACTTGAACGCCCACGGTCCGCGATACGGACCGGAATACCAGCGCGATGCCGTCGTCATAAACCACGCGCCAGCGGCTGGATTCTTTCAGCGCACCGCTCAGGGGTGCGTTGGGGGGCATTAAAATCGTGTCGACGCCGAAGCCGCTGAGAGTTTTCTCCCAGCCGTACTTCACATTGAGGACGTCGCTGCACTTATCGTCGAAATCGTCGCCGTAGAAATCGCTGCGGCCGTCGACAAAAACCTTGTGGCCTGGATAGAGGCGGTAGATGAGATAGTCGCCCCACTGGTCGTACGTAAAGACGCGCCCGGCTGGGTCGCTGCGCAGCGTGGCAAGAGCGCCGGCGGGAAAATCTGTCGGATCGAACTCGGCGCGAAATTTCTTGGGGGGGTGCGGCGAGTAGATAACCGCCGCCACCAGCAGCAGTCCCAGGATGCTCACCGGGTGCCAGCGGGCCATGGCATCGGTCTGTCCGGTAGTTTCCGCCACGCGGTTGAACTTCCGGGCCGCGGCGCGAAGCCACCCGGCCACGTTCAGATCCGGCAGGCGGAGCAGCCACTGTTGCATGGCCGCGGCTATGGGCGGAGCGGCGACGATCACGAAAATTGGGATGTTGCGCGCCGCCAGCAGCGCGCCGTGAGCCCAAACGACCATCAGCAGCACCTCCGTGAAGCGCCCCCGGCGCAGGTTCCAGATCGACGCGGCCACCGCCATTACGAGCATCGCCTCGAAGAAAATCGCTGTCGGGTTGTGGAAATTGGGCGAAAGGAACTCCATGATGTGTTGCGAATTCCATGGGTCTCGCAAGTACTGCGCCATGTGTACGTGCAGGTGGTAGGTGTACGGGTTGATCAGGCTGCCGGCCAGGCAGGCCATGCCACTGAGAAAATAGCTGCGCGCCTTGCGCCACGCCGGCTGGCGATCCGCCGTGTTGGGCGTGAAGAATCCGCGCAGGACTTCACCGAAACCGTAGGCCAGAATCATCAGGGCGCCGACGAAGAAACCGCCGTGCAGGTTGGTCCACAGAATCGTCGCCACGGGAAACACGGCCAGAATCGGCACTCCCAGCACCCGGGTGCGGCCTTCCGCTACCAGTTCCAGCCCGGCATAAAAAAGCACCAGGAACAACAGCGTAAATAGATGCGGGCGGGCCAGCCAGTGAATCGACGAAGCCGCGCCGGCGAGCATGGTGATTGCGACGGCGACGAAGGGATTGGACTTGCGGCGCACCAGAAGGAACAAGGCGCCGGAGGTGACGCACAACAGCAGCATGGCGAACATCGCCACCGTCCGCAATCCGCCGAAAGCGTTCAGCTTGGCGAAGAGCACGTCGCTCAGCCACTCCCACGCGAACCATGGCGCGCCCGGCTTCGTGAAAGAGAAGACGTCGCGCGCCGGAACCCATCCGTTGGCGATAATCCATTCGCCGGTCCGAATGTGCCAGCCGGTGTCGCAATCGCTGAGTAGCGTCTTCACTCCGCTCATGCGCGCGAAAAGGAAGGCGAGGGGCATGAGAAAGGCGAAGTCCGCCAGCGATGGCAGAAGCTTCACGGCGTTGCTGGAGCGCGCTTCCATTTCTCTTGTTCTCTCGTCTCTCAGGCCATCCAGGAACTGGCCACTGGCCGCAGGGCCTCAAATGCTCGAATCCGGTCGTGAAATGACCGAAAATCCATGTAATTGACGCGCAGGGCGATTAACGGGAAATCCTCCGCGGAATTGGTGATCCGCATCACCGTGCCCTGACAATGAATGCATTTTTGGCCAAACCCGTGATTGGCCGGCAATTCTATTTCGACGGTGACGATCTGGCCCATCGATGGGATCGGAAGCTCCGCGTCAACCCCGCGCCACGCAATGAGTACGCCGCTACGACTAATGTTTTCAGTGTGCATGGCGCTTTCCATCCAGAGCGCCGGCGACGAAACGTGGCACCGTAGCTTGATTTCGATCCGCAGGCTCTCGCGTCGATTAATAGTTTTCATTTCTTTTACTTCGACACTGCCGAATTTAGCTCTGTCGGGGAGGCGCATCAATGCCGTAAATGGGCTATAACCTTATGTTGCCGAAGGATAGCAATCAAATATAACCGTGGTCAGCATCATCGCAAACTGAGGCTCCGCCGGGCAAAATGCGGGCCGGATAAGCTTTTTGGGGGGATTACAGATTTATCCGAAGAGGTTAATAGCCGGATATTATCGGTTATTTACGGCCGCATTAACCAAGCCCTTCCATAGTGAGCGTGCTTCTCTAACATATTGATAATATGTTGTTTAACTTGCAGCATTTCGGCATATATCACGTCCATATGCCCAAGGTAGTACGGAATATCAATGATACTTTTGGATATTTTAATCGAAAATGTTATTGACAACTGAAGTGAATAAACGGATAATCTCATAGAAACGCAAATTCAAGAAGCGCGGAAAACTCCGCAGGGAATTTGATCGCGCGGCTGAAGTGCTTGAGCGGATCTGTTTTCTTTGACGAGGTGCAGTTCTTATGACGCGAGTTCTACTTTACAGCGATGAGCCTATTCTGGCGAAAGGCCTCGAATCCGTATTACGCCAGATCGAGGGCTTCGAGTTGCTGCCCACTAGCAATTCGCTGGCCTCTTTGATGGAGCAGATCACCCTGGGCGCGCCGGATCTGGTTCTCATGGACCTCACCGCGGAGATCACCTTCGCGGTGTTGAGCGACATGAAGCACGCCATGAACCGTTCGCGGATCGTGCTTTGGGTGAACTCGATTTCNNCAGCGCGAAGGCCAGTTGGTAAGCCTTCTCTCACAGGGTTTGAAAAACAAGGAAATCGCCACGACGCTGATGATTTCCGAAGGTACAGTAAAGGTGTACCTGTCACGCCTGTTCCAGAAGGTAGGAGTAAAGGACCGTTTCGAACTGGCATTGTTCGGCCTGAAGAACCTGACCACCGGCCAATTGCCGGTCGGCGAGAAGGGTCAGCGCCTGGGCGCCAGCGCCATGCCCGGCCTGCGATCGCTGGTGCTCGACCGCCCGGCGGAACAACAGCGGGTACAGCAGGAACCGCAGCACTTCGGACCGCCGCTGCGTCCGGTAGTGAACCGGTATTAATCCGGTCGGGAGAAAAGGGCAGCCGGAAACGGCTGCCCTTTTTCCATTTTGGGGCCGCGTGCGGCGCGGGCGTGGTTTTTCGCGGCCGAAGCGGCGGTTGTCGCGTTCAACAATGTCGCATGCAACAATACGGAATCAAATGCCAAGCCTTTCCGAGAAGGGGAGTTGGATCCGTCCGGCTGCCTGGACCATCGTCATTTTGACGGGCGTGCTATTTCGGGCGTTCATCATCCACGGGCTGCCGCGCGAGATGGAGATATGCGAGGCGGATTTTTCCGCATTCTACTCGGGCGGTACCCTGGCGGGATCGCCTCAACTATACTCGCCGGACGCGGCCTTCGCGGCGCAGGACAAGGCGATCGGTTGCCACAACCAGAATATCATCTTCATCAAGCCCCCTTTCTATGCGCTGCTGATGTGGCCGTTCGCGCAACTGCCGTTCTTTCCGGCATTCTACTTGTTCCGCGCGCTGGTGCTGGGGGGAGTCGCGCTGTTCCTCTGGATGTGGCCGGGGAACCGGTGGGCAGCGGCCGCGGCGTGCGCCTGGTCAGTGCCGCTGGCGACGACGTTCACGGTGGGGCAGGACGTCATCTTCGTGCTGGTGGCCGTCATGGGCGCCTACCGGATGCTTCGGTCTGGACGCGAGTTCGCGGCGGGCGGCTTGCTCGGACTCTGCGCCATCAAGTTCCACCTGTTTTTGCTGCTGCCGGTTCTTCTTCTGCGCGGGCGCTTGTGGAAGACGGTGGCCGGCGGCGCGGCCGTCGGGGCCGTGTGGTTCGCCATGTGCTTCGCGGCGGCGGGGCCGCACTGGATCTCGCTGTATCGCACCGCGCTGGCTGACCCGCGAATGAACCCGTCCGCGCACAACATGGCCAACCTGCGCGGGCTATTTGGCTACAATTCGCCGTGGACCCTCCCGGCGGCGGCGGTGGTTGCCGTGTTGTGCGGATACCTCATCTGGCGGGGACCGCTGGAAGTGGCACTGGCGGCGGTGTTAGCGGGAGGCGTGCTGATCACTCCACACAACACGGTGTCGGATGCCACCCTGTTCCTCCCGGGACTGCTGCTCGCACGAAGGATGGAACCGGCGGCGGCGCGGGCAGTGGCGGCGTTCGCGCTCACCCCGCTGTACGTCTTTCTGCCGGCAGGAGCATTGCAGGTCGCCGTGCTGGCCATTATCGTGGCGGCGGTGTGGATGGTGCATCGCCGGCCCATGCCGTTCCGGGCATGCATCGGCGAAGCGCGATAATGGAAATGTGCCGGCGCTGACGTTTGTGGATGCTCGCGAGACTGTTCTCCGCACGGTCCGCCACGGGCGCTCCTATCCCGCTGTCGAGCAGGTGCCCCTTGCCGAGGCCGCCGGGCGCGTGCTCGCCGCCGACGCGGCGGCGGACCGCGATTCGCCGGCGGTGGCGAGGAGTGTGCGCGACGGTTACGCGGTGCGCTCCGCCGATCTCCCCGGACAACTGGAGATCATCGGGGAGGTGCGCGCCGGCGAACGTTTCGCCGGCGTGCTCGCCGCCGGGCAGGCGGTGGAGATTATGACCGGCGCGCCCGTCCCCTCCGGAGCCGACGCGGTAGTGATGATCGAACACACCTGGCGCGAAGGCAGCCGGGTAGTGATCGACCGCGCCGCCGACGCGTGGCAATTCATCAATCCGCGAGGCTGCGAAGCCACCGGGCACGAGGTCCTCCTGCACGCCGGCAAACGCCTGGATTATACCGATGTCGCGCTGCTGGCGGCAGTCGGACGGTCGCACATCGAGGTGTACCGGCGGCCCGTAGTGGCCATCGTCCCCACGGGTGACGAAATCGTGGAAGTTTACGAAATTCCCGAGGAATTTCAAGTTCGTAATTCCAATGCCTGGTCGCTTGCGGCACAGGTGACGCGCGCCGGTGGCACGCCCGAAGTGCTCCCAGTGGCGCGCGATACCGTGGAACATACGCGGACCATCGTCGCGCGAGGTCTCCAGGCGGACCTGTTGCTGCTCTCCGGCGGGGTTTCGGCGGGCAAGTACGACGTCGTGGAGCGGGTGCTGGCGGAATTCGGCGCTGAATTCTATTTCGACCGGGTCTTAATCCAACCGGGGCAGCCGCTGGTTTTCGGACGCGCCCGCGGAAAATTCTTTTTCGGGCTGCCCGGTAACCCGTCCTCGACCATGGTGACGTTCGAGGTTTTCGCCCGCGCCGCCCTCGAACTCCTCGCCGGACAGGAGGAGACCGCGCTGCATTTGCCCTTGGCCCGCCTGACTTGCGAGTTCCGGCACCGCCTCGGGCTGACGCGGTTTCTGCCCGCGCGTTTGAGCGCGGACGCCGCCGAGGTGACGCCCGTGCACTGGCACGGCTCCGGCGATATTCCAGCGCTGACCCGCGCCAATGCGTACCTTGTGGCCGATCCCGATCGCGCCGAATATGCGCCCGGCGAACTCATCCGGATACTTTCCAAATGAAAAAACTCTCGCACTACGATTCCGCGGGCGGCGCGCGCATGGTGGATGTTTCCGCCAAGTCGCCGACTCTCCGCACGGCGCGCGCGCACGCCTTTGTCCGGATCTCGCCAGCCGTGCTCCGGAAACTACCGCACAACCCGAAGGGGAATCCGCTGGAGATTGCGCGCATTGCCGGAATTGCGGCGGCCAAACGCACCAGCGACCTGATTCCGCTTTGCCATCCCCTGATGCTGACCCATGCCGATGTCGAAGTGACGCTGCTGAAACAGGGCGTGCGCATCGTGGCCAGCGCAGCCACTACCGGTCCAACCGGTGTGGAAATGGAAGCGCTGACGGCGGCCGCCGTGGCCGCTCTCACGGTGTACGACATGACCAAGGCCCTGGATAAGGCGATCGAAATCCAGAATGTGTACCTGCTGGAAAAGACCGGCGGAAAGAGCGGAGATTTCCGCCGTGAGGACACCCATGATTAGCGCCGCGGTTTTGACCATCAGCGATTCCGTGAGCGCCGGTACGCGCCTGGACCGATCGGGGCCGGCGGTGCGTGAACGGTTGGAACAGTTGGGCTGGAGGGTGGCAGTCATGGAAACCATCCCCGACGTGATCTCCGAGATCAGCGAGCGGCTGGCCACGTTGGCGGACGGTGGGCAGGTGTCGGCGATTTTTACGACGGGTGGTACGGGAGTCGCGCCCCGCGACGTCACGCCGGAGGCGGCCCGCGCTATTTTGGATCGTGAAATCCCCGGATTTGGCGAGCTAATGCGCCTCCAGGGCCGGGCGGCGACGCCGTTGGCGGTGCTGTCGCGCTCCCTGGCGGGAACCCGCGGAAAGGTCCTGATTGTCACTCTCCCAGGGTCGCCCAAGGGGGCGGTGGAATCCCTGGATGCTATCTTGGAGTTGGTACCACACGTGCTCGAATTGCTCAGAGGCCATACGGAGCATTCCTGACAGGAGCTGCATGTTTCGACCCATACTTTTCACTTTTCTGTGCGGCCTTCTGGCAGCGCAACAACAGCAGCAACCGCTGCCGCAGCAACCGCAGCAGCCGGACCCGGACCAGGCGACCACCATATTTCGCGTCGGCGTCGAACAGGTGCAGGCGCCGGTGTTGGTTTTCGACCGCTCCGGAAACTACGTGGATGGGCTGCAACCCTACCAGTTCCACCTGTTCGATAACGGCAAAGAGCAGAACATCAACGTCGATGTGACGTACCAACCCATCTCCCTGGTGATCTGCCTGCAGGCTAACGCGCACGTGGATAGCATTTTGCCGCAGGTCAAAAAGATCGGCGGCCTGATCGCGCCGCTGCTCATCGGCGACCAGGGAGAGGCGGCCGTAATTGCCTTCGATTCGCGCATCCGCACCATGCAGGAGTTCACTTCCGACAGCGAAAAAATTACTAAGGCTGTGAAGAATCTGACCGCGGGCAGCAATGCCAACCGCATGATCGACGCGGTCGCCGCAGCCACCCGCATGCTGCGCGCACGGCCCCCCAACCGGCGGCGCATCATCCTCTACATCGGCGAGACGCGCGATATTTCGAGCGAAACCCGGTTGCGCGAAGCCCTTATGGACCTGCAATACGCCAATGTGATGTTTTATCCGGTGGATATGTCGCGGCTGCTTACCACATTAAGCGCGAAGCCCGACCCGGGCCGGCAGGACAACCTTCCCCCGGCCATGCATAACATGCCTTCGGGCGTGCCCGCAACGCCCACGTCGGTGGCGCAGGCGTACGGCACCGGGGGCGGCGGCCGCGCCGAGTTCATCCCCATGATGGTGGAGATATTCAAGGACGTGAAGGCCATCTTCAAGGACAATCCGGTGGAGGCGTTCACCAAGGGAACGGGTGGAACCGAATACACCTTCTACAAACTGAAGGGCCTGGAAGACGCCATCGGGAAGATCGGCGCGGAATTGCACTCGCAGTACTTTATCAGCTACACGCCGAACAATAAGGATGAGGGCGGGTTCCACACGCTCGAAGTGACCGTGGGCGCCTACAAGACGCAGACCCGCCCGGGATACTGGCTGGGGACGAAGCAGTAGGACAGGCCTCCCGGCCTGTCCATGGCAGGCTGAAGGCCTGCCCCACCACCCTAAATCTTGATCCCCACCAGGGCCTCCGGTGCGGTTCCGTTCAACACGGCCGCGGCGTCGTCGGCAGTGAACGTTTCCACCTTGGAGGAGATGTTCATGGAGCAGAATTTCGGCCCGCACANNGCACATGGAGCAGAAATGCGCGTCCTTGAAGCCGTCTTCGGGCAGCGTTTCGTCGTGCATGCTGCGCGCCGTTTCGGGGTCGAGCGAGAGCGCGAACTGCTCCTTCCAGTCGAAGCGGTAGCGGGCGCGGGAGAGCGCGTCGTCGCGGTCGCGCACACCGGGGCGATGACGCGCGATATCGGCGGCGTGGGCGGCAATCTTATAGGCGATAATGCCCGCCTTTACATCGTCGCGGTTGGGCAATCCCAAATGTTCCTTGGGCGTCACGTAGCAGAGCATGGATGCGCCATACCAACCAATCATGGCGGCGCCGATGGCGCTGGTGATGTGATCGTAGCCGGGCGCGATATCGGTCACTAGCGGCCCAAGGGTATAGAAAGGCGCCTCGTAGCACATCTCCTTTTCCTTGGTGACCTGCATCTCAATCTGATCCATCGGAATGTGCCCCGGACCCTCGATCATCACCTGCA
>PLDO01000383.1 GCA_003136215.1 Bryobacterales bacterium | reverse complement strand
AAACCGGCAGGCTGAAGCCTGCCCCACCTGGCGGAGTCTGCCCCGCCGGCAGGCTGAAGCCTGCCCCACCGGGCGCCAGGTTCGACCAGTTTCACGTCAACCGGGGCGACGGCGACGGTCCGGTTCATCTCTAATGGGAAGAGACACCATGCAGGCGCTTGCCATCATGTACCACGACGTAGTGGAGAGGGGCGATTTCGAATCCAGCGGATTCCCCGGCGCAGGCGCCCACGTCTACAAATTGTGCCGCGAGGATTTCGAACGCCACCTGGATGCCCTCGCCAGAGCCACGGCCAGTGTGAGCACCGTTTACAAACTCGAAGGGCGCCCCGTATTGCTGACCTTCGACGATGGCGGGGTGAGCTTCATTCACCCCATCGCGGACCTGTTGGAAAGGCGCGGCTGGCGAGGCCACTTCTTCGTCACCACGGACCGCATCGGCACACCCGGATTCCTGAGCGAAGCGCAGTTGCGCGAGTTGCACGCCCGCGGGCACATCATCGGCAGCCATTCGCGCTCCCATCCCACGCGGATGGCGGCTTTGACGCGCGCCGAGATGGACCGCGAGTGGGGGGAGAGCATCGCCCGGCTCTCCGGCGTGCTTGGCGACCGCGTGAAAGTGGCATCCGTGCCCGGCGGGTATTTCTCGCGCGAGGTGGGAGAATCGGCTGCCGCGGCGGGTGTGGATGCTTTGTTCACCTCCGAGCCCACGGCGCGGGTGGCGATGCTGGGCGGCTGCCGCGTGCTGGGCCGCTACGTAGTGCAGCGCGGTATGTCGCCGGAGTGGTCGGGCGGCTTCGCTGCCGGCAGCCGCTGGTATTGCTGGCGGCAGAGCGCGCTCTGGAAGGCCAAACGCGTGGTGAAAGTGCTGGGCGGCGGCCAATACCTGAAAATGCGACAAGCCATCCTGGAAAGGAAGGACCAGTGACGGCATGCTAAAATCCGGTCGTGCTTGCGAGGCGGCGGGCGGGGCGCTGAAAGTGGTGGAAGAGAATCGGCCATGACATCCGAGGCTGCGGGATCCAGGCAACCGAAAGACTATCCCGGTTGGGCTAGAGCCGTCCGCAAGGACAGGCTGCCTTCGCGCAAGGAAGAGCACCTCAAAGGAATCGAGGAGTTCTTCGACCACTATTCCGCCGATGTGGAGGCCTGGAGGAGGCGTAATTCGGGGTATCATCGCGCGATTGCCTCGCTCGCGCGGTTTTACGTTCCCGGCGGGGCCAGGGTCCTCGAAGTGGGAAGCGGGACCGGCGACCTGCTGGCGGCGCTGGAGCCGCGCCGCGGCGTCGGAATCGACATCTCCGGCGAGATGGTCCGTTTGGCCGGCGCCAAATACCCGGCTCTGGAATTTCACCGCATGGCGGCCGAGGACTTAGATCTCGGCGACGAGAAGTTCGACTATATCGTGCTCTCGGACTTAGCCGGCTTTCTCTATGACATCCACCAGGTGTTTGAGCGCCTCCGGTCCGTCAGCCATTCGCAAACGCGCGTCATCATCAACTGGTATAGTCTGCTCTGGCAGCCCGTCCTGTACCTGGCGGAAAGGTTGGGGTTGAAATACCCGCAACCCATTGTGAACTGGACCACCAAGGAAGATCTCACCAACTTACTGTATCTGGCGGATTTTGAAGTGGTGCAAAGCCGTCCCCACATCCTGCTGCCGAAGCATATCCCGGTTGTTTCCACGTTGGTCAACCGGTTTCTGGCTCCGCTGCCGATCATCCGCGCCTTCTGTGTGACTAACTGGCTGGTGGCACGGCCGATGCGTCTTGAACCGGAACGTCCGGCGTCGGTTTCGGTGATCTGTCCATGCCGGAATGAGGCGGGCAATATCCAGCAGATCGCCGACCGGCTGCCCGCAATGGGATCGCATACCGAGTTGATCTTTGTGGAAGGTCATTCCAAGGACAATACCCTGGAAGAGTGCCGGCGGGTGGCCGCCAACAGCGCCGGGAAGGATATCCAGGTACTGGTTCAGGAGGGGCGCGGCAAAGGGGATGCCGTCCGGTTGGGATACTCCAAGGCCGCGGGCGACATCCTGATGATTCTCGATGCCGATATCAGCGTAGCCCCCGAAGATCTGGTGGATTTCTATGAAGCGTTGGCGAGCCACAAGGGCGATTTCATCAATGGCTGCCGCCTGGTGTATTCGATGGATCCCCAGGCGATGCGTTTTCTGAACTTGCTGGGAAACAAATTCTTCGCGTTGCTTTTGAGCAAACTGATGGGCCAGCCCATCAAAGACAGCCTCTGCGGCACCAAGGTGCTCTGGCGCAAGACGTATGTCGAACTTGCGGCTGGACGGCCTTATTTTGGAGACTTCGATCCCTTCGGCGATTTCGACCTGCTGTTCGGCGCGGCGAAGCTGAACCTGAAGATCACCGAAATCCCGATTCGCTACCGGCAACGGACCTACGGTTCCACAAATATCAACCGGTTCGCCGACGGCAGCCTGCTGCTCCGGATGTGCGCCAAAGCGGCTGCGAAGCTGTTTTTCATCGGGTGACGGCGGCCAAGGCGCTCAATCGGGCCGAGTTTTCCCGGAATGGTATTCTGGTATTTTGCTCAATACAAAACACAAGATCGCTTTGGCCCGCGTCGTGTGGCGGATCATCCGCGCCGGGTATCGTTTAAGCAATACGAGCGTGAAGGGCCAGTATCGGCGCGGTCAGCTGAATTGGAGTCTGGACCTGGATGACGGCATCGATTTTGCGATCTTTCTGCTGGGGCACTTTGAGCCGGGAACCGTGCGTTTCTACCAGAAGCGAATCCGGCCGGGAGATACGGTCCTGGACATTGGCGCCAATATCGGCGCTCACACGCTGCCCCTGGCTCAGTGTGTCAACCCCGGCGGCAGGGTCCACGCTTTCGAACCCACGGAATTCGCATTCGAGAAACTGCTCGCAAACATCGGATTGAACCCCGAGATCCAGGATCTCATCGTGCCGAACCACTGCTTTCTAAGCGCCACGCAGGAAGAGGAAGTCCCGGCGGAGATTTACTCGAGTTGGCCATTGACGCCCACTCCCGGAGTTCACCCGAAACATCTTGGGCAGCTTAAGCCGACATCCGGGGCCTGCGCCGTGACTTTGGACAACTATTGCCAACAGCACCAGATTGAGCGAGTCGACTGGATGAAGATCGATGTCGATGGCAATGAGTTCACGGTTCTTCAGGGCGCCCGGAAGTTGCTGTCCGCCAGCCATCCCAAGATTGTCATGGAGTTATCGCCTTATGCGTCTTATGAGGCCGGGCACTCTTTCGCGGATTTGGTGAACTACCTGTTGGAGTTTGGCTACAAGATCTACCAATTGGAGAATGACCGGCCGTTGCCCTCGGACCCCGTGGAACTCGAGGCATTGGTGCCGGATGGCGCATCGATCAATGTGTATCTTACGGCGCCGGCCGTCAATGAGACAAGATGAGCGAACCTACCGGCATCTCGTGGCACAGGTTGGCGATAGCGACAGCTATCTGCGCCATCCTGATGCTGCCGGTCGCCTGGGTGGCGTCCCAAGGTTGGGTTTTTCCGGACAGCGACTCCTACATCGACATTGCCACCGACGCGGTTCGCTCGCCCGCGGTCCTGCTGAAAAATGCCTACTGGAGTCCCGCGTATCCGGCGGCCCTGGCTTTGATGATGGCAGTGGTGCGGCCTTCCCTCGTCGCGGAACTACGCATGTTTTACGTGGTTCATTGGCTGATTTTCGTGTTCACTACGGCTTGCTTCAGTCTGCTTTTTTGGACTCTGATGCAGAGTCTGCGCCGCAACTCCTGGCCGGAGCTCACGCGGGACAGCGCGTTGTTCAAGGCCCTCGTCTGCTTCGGTTATAGCTTCTTCCTGCTGTCAAACATCAACCAGACTATCTGGTATCTTACGCCCGATATGTTACTCCAGGGCATGGTCTATCTTTCGGCGTCATGCGCTCTTCGACTGTTCCTGCCGGACACGTCCTGGAAACATTCCGCGGCGCTCGGATTTGCTCTTGGGGCGGGATATCTGTCGAAGGCGGCGATGTTCCCCGTGGCGTTCATGTTGATGGGAATCCTCTTTCTCAAACCACCGAAGGATCGATTGGGACGCCGCCACGCCGCCATCGTGTTGGCCGGCTTCTGCCTGGTCGCCGGCCCGCTGGTGCTGAGTATCAGTCACGAGAAACACCGCTTCACCTTTGGCGATTCCGGCAAACTGAATTACGCCTGGTTTGCCGGCGGCATCCCGGTTTTGACCGGATGGACCGGCCAGCCTGTGGAGAACGGGACACCGGAGCACGCCCCGCGCAGGATCAGCGACGCTCCCATGATTCTGGAATTCCGCACCCCAGTGAGCGGCACCCTGCCGATCTGGTACGATCCGTCTTACTGGTGGGAGGGACTGCGCGTGCCAATCACGGTGCGGGGCCAGTTGAGGGCACTGTACCGGCCATTTACCTACGCGCACTCGATGGATACGCTGTTTCTGGCGCTGGCCGCCGTGCTGGCGCCGCTCTGCCTGCTGAACTTCCGCGTCAGGAAAGTGATCCGGGACGGCGGAATGCGAACCTGGATCCTGATCTTGTGGCCCGCGGGGGCGTGTTTGATGTACGCTCTGGTGGTCTTCAATTTCCGCTACCTGGCCGGCTATTTCGTGTTGATCTGTCTCGGCGCCGCGACTCTCGTATTGCAGCCCTTTCGGGGCGCCACGCGGGTGAGAGCGCTGTTCGCGGCGGCCGTGCTGTTCGCTCTGGTAGGGGTGGTGCGGCTGCGTCCCGTCCTGCAGGGCGCGCTCCACTCACCCGATGGCGGGTCGCTTACCCTCAAGGAGGGGCAGGACAACGGGCCCTTCTGCGTGGCGGCGGCACATGGACTGGCCCGGCTCGGGATCCGGCCTGGAGATGAGATCAGCGTCATCGGGCACAGCCTCGACTGTTACTACGCGCGCCTGGCCGGGGTAAGGATCGTGGCACAGATCTGGGAAGACCCGGACCGGGTGGCAGGCATGAGCGCCCCCGAGGTTACCGAAGTGCTGACCGAACTGAAGCAGGTGGGCGTGAAGGCGCTGATATCGCGTGCCAGACCCGGCTTTGTCAACGACCAGGGTTGGATCGCGATTCCGCGGACAGATATGTACGTCCGCCTGTTATAACGGGCCGTTACGGCCCATATGTTACATTATGAGCGAAGTGCCCAACCTTTCCGCGGTTTTACGACGTTTCCCCGGCCAAAACATCCTGGTGATCGGCGATGTGATCCTGGACAGGTACTGGTGGGGGGAGGCGTCGCGGCTGTCCCCGGAGGCGCCGGTTCCGGTGGTCCGCAAGCAGCGCTCGACGGTTCGGCCCGGCGGAGCGGCCAATACGGCGGCCAATCTGGCGGCGCTCGGGGCCACGCCTTATCTTGTCGGATCGGTGGGAACCGATCGCGAATCCACGGAACTCCAGGGAGCCTTGCGGGAATGTGGCGTGGCGGTGGACTTTCTGATCTCCGAAGACACGCGGCCCACGACTACCAAGACCCGGGTAATCGCTTCTCATCAGCAAATTGTGCGGGTGGACGAGGAGAGTGTCGCCCCGCTTGCCGGGGACGCCGAAGACCGTGCGCGGGAGGCGATCGCCAAGTGTCTGGAGAAGGCAAAGGCGGTGGTGGTTTCCGACTATGCCAAGGGTTTCCTGACACCGTCTCTGCTGCACTTTGCGATTGCCAGAGCGGGACGCGCGGGCAAGCGCGTTTTCGTGGATCCCAAGGGCGGGGATTACGCCCGCTATCAGGGCTGTTACCTGATGAAGCCGAATCGTCTGGAACTCAGTATCCTCACCGGCTTGCCGGTGCGCGATCACGAGGAAACGGTGGAGGCGGGCAACCGCTTGTCGGCGGCCATGCCTGGCACCATGATTCTGGTCACCGAGGGCGTTGATGGCATGACCCTGTTTGCAGAGTCCAGGGCGATGGAGCGCCTGGCCTCGGCACCCCGGCAGGTCTATGACGTAACGGGAGCGGGAGACACCGTGCTGGCCACCCTGGCGCTGGCGATTTGCGCCGGAGCATCGTATCGGGAAGCCATGGAGTTGGCCACGGAAGCGGCTGCCATCGCCATCAGCACGATGGGCACGGCCACGGTGACACTGCCCCAGTTGGAAACCGCCTTGCACGATCGCCTGCCGCCCGTGGTTCTGGAGAAGGTCTAGTGGCGACGGCTCTGCGGCCAGTGCCCTGGCGGCCCTGCATCCTCGTCTTTGTATTGGCGCTGGTATTCCGCCTCGGATTGGTGCTGGCCACCGATCAGGTCCACCAGTTCCCGCGAAAAGAGATGGTGAAGATCGCCATGGCATTCGCGGAGAAAGGGGAACTGGCCGATCCCTATGCGGCGCCGACGGGTCCCAGCGCCCTGGCTCCCCCCGCTTATCCCATCTTCCTGGGGCTGATTTTTCGCATCTTTGGCACGGGCGCGGCGGCAGAGGTGGTGAAGTGTGTGCTGACTTCGGCGGTTTCGGCGCTACGCTGCGGGTTGCTGCCGTGGCTGGCGGTTTGTCTCGGCTTGAGCCTGCGCACGGGCATGATCGCCGGGTTGATGAGCACCTTCTATATCGGCGCCCTGGCCACGGAGATCAAGGGCGATTGGGCGGAAGCGTACGCGGCCACCGCGCTGGTGGGCCTGTTTCTTGCCGCCCTCAGCATTCATGAAAGCTCCCGGCTGAAGCTGCGCACGGCCGCGGTTCTGGGATTCTGGTGGGGGTTGACGCTGCTGCTGTCGCCGGGATTCATCGTCATCCTGGGAGGCTTCGTGCTGGTCGGCGCGCTTCGTTTTCTCAGGGAGTCGCCCCGACAGTATGTCCAGTTTGCAGGCGTACTGGGGCTTGTGGCCGCCGTGGTGCTGTCGCCGTGGCCTATTCGGAACGCCATCCGGCTGGGAAGTCCGATCTGGTCGAAGGGTAACTTCGGAGCGGTGATGGCAAACTCCTACCACGCCGGGGCGGGTTGGGATGTTTACGGCAATGACGATTACATCCAACAACACAGTCCGACGCGGCAACCCGCGGTGGCGCTACAAGTCAGAGCGATGGGCGAAGTGGCCTTCGATAAAGCGCAGTTGCAACTGGCGATGCCGTGGATCCGCGCCAACCCGGAAACGGTGGCACGACTGGTGGCCTTGCATGCCTTCCACTTCTGGTTCCCGCCCGGACGCAACATGCTGCACACGGTCCTGGAGTGGAGCCTCCCCCTGGTCTCGATGGCCGGCCTGTATCTGCTGTATTCCAGGAATCGCGCGGCAGCTTTGCTGATTCTCAGCATCTGGCTTTTGTATCCTCCGCCCTACTACATCATCATGTGGTCGTCGCGCTACCGGGTTCCCATCAACTGGACGCTGCTGGTGACGGCGGCGGTGGCCGTGAGCCAGGCGGCCTCGCTGGTGAACGCCCGCTGGGGATTGGGTCCGCGAGGCAGCCAATGAATACCCGGACCAAGCTATGGACGGATTACTACATCGGCGGCACGCTGCAGGCGCTGCTCAAGCCGCCGACGGTGCTGCTGGGCAAGATACTGCGTCGCGATCACGATCTGGCAGGCTGTTCCTCGGTGACCTTCCTCAAGATGATGGGCGGCGGCAGCCTGGTGATTGCGTATCCGGCGCTGCTGGCCATTAAGAACTCGCCGCGGGTCAAGCAACTCCGCCTGATCACCACGTCGTCGGTGAAGCCCTTCGCCGAGATCCTCGGC
>PLDO01000198.1 GCA_003136215.1 Bryobacterales bacterium | reverse complement strand
CCTCCGCAGCCCGGTGAAGACCGCAAGCCCTGGCGCGGATCGTTCGCCCTCACCGAGCCAATCCCCTACGTCGGCGTCGAAACCGGCATGTTGGGCGGCAAGGTGAAGGTGGCCGATTTCGCCGCGGCGTACCAACCCGGCTCCGGGATAGCGGGCCTGCTGGATTCGCTGCCGCACCTGCTCGCCGCCGACGGCTTTCGCGCGGTGGTGGACGCGCTGGCAAGCGCACGCCGGAACCGTCGGGCGATTCTGTGGGGCATGGGCGGGCACGTCATCAAGTGCGGCCTCGCGCCGGTGTTGCTCGATCTCATGCACCGCGGTTACGCTACCGGCTTCGCGCTCAACGGGTCGGCGGCGATTCACGATTTCGAAATCGCCCTGGCCGCTCACACCAGCGAAGACGTGGAGGCGGTGCTGCCCGACGGACGATTCGGCGCCGCTGAAGAGACGGGGCGCGAGATGAACCGCGCCATCGTCGAAGGCGATCGCGATCTGCTTGGCATGGGGGAAGCGCTGGGGCGCGCGCTCGACCAGCGTGATGGTCCGAACCGGGCTCCCGAAGCCAGCTTGCTCCTCAACGCTTACCACGCCAGCGTTCCCGTCACCGTGCACGTCGCCATCGGCACCGATACGCCGCACACCCACCCGGCGGCGGACCCCGCGGCCATCGGCAGCGCCACCCATCGCGACTTCCGCCTCTTCTGCACGCTGGTTACGGAACTCCATCGGGGCGGCATCTATCTCAACGTCGGCTCCGCCGTTCTCCTCCCCGAGGTCTTTCTGAAGGCCGTTTCCGCGGTGCGCAATCTGGGGCATCCGCTGACCGAATTTACCACCGTGAACTTCGATTTCGTGCAGCACTACCGGCCGCGGGTCAACGTGGTGGAGCGGCCGCACGCCGCATCCGGCGGCAAAGGCTACGCCATCACGGGACATCACGAATTGATGATTCCGCTGTTGGCCGCGGCGCTCATCGAGAAACATCCATGATGGAAGATCCGGAAGTGCCAGCAGATCCGGACGTGCCGGAAAGCCTGGCGCCCCTGGAAGCGGCGGAACCCCCGCAGGCTCTGTCGGATCGCGACCCCTTCTGGAGCTACGGGGACCTGATGATCTTCGCCGGCCTCACGATTCCATGCATGCTGTTCGGTTTTGGCGCGGTGAAGGCGGCGTTCTGGATTCTGCATCTGCATCCCGCCGTGAAGACCTGGGAACTGCTGGCCGCGCAGGTCGCCTTCTATATGCTGCTGCTGGGTGTTCTGATGGCCCTCTTCCGCACGCAATACGATCGCCCCTTCTGGCGCTCGCTCGCCTGGGTCACGCCACGCCTGCCCTTCTTCTCCATTGCGACCGCTGGAGTGGGCCTCGCCATCGCGATATTGCTGTTCGGCGTGCTGATTCGAACTCCCAACAAGCCGAATCCCCTCACCGATCTCCTCAAGGACCCGACGTCGCTGCTCCTGGTGGCCATCTTCGGCAGCATCGTGGCGCCGGTTTGTGAAGAGCTGGTGTTCCGCGGGTTTCTGCAGCCGCTGCTGGTGCGCAGCCTGGGTGCGGTTGCCGGCATTCTGGCCACCGCCCTACCCTTCGGCCTGCTGCATTTTCAGGAGTACGGCAACTCCTGGCGTCACGTGCTGCTGATTGCGCTTTCCGGCATCGCCTTCGGCTGGATGCGCCAGGCCACCGGGTCCACCAAAGCCGCCGCCGGGATGCACTCCGCCTACAACGCGTTTCAGTTCGTGCTGCTGCTGATGGCCAAGGGCCTGCCGCAATAGGCCGCGGCCGGGATGAAGGCGATGATCGGCATGTGCGGCGTCACCGTGCCCGGAGCCGGGCTACCCCGGGGACTCGCCATTCGCCCTCAGGAGCGCCCCCCGCAGCAGACCGGCCATTTGTCTGGCTGCTTCGCCATGAAAGAGGTTTTCGTGACCAGCCTGCACGTCGAAAATCTCCAGGCCGCCTTCACACAGGTCGCGCCAGCCGTAGCGGGGGTCCTCCAGCACAACCGAGCTGACCTGCTCCGCTCGCGCCACAAACTGGATCACCGGGAACAAGGAGCGCCCCGGCTCATAAACCCTCACGGTGCTTCTGCGAAGCAGTTTGCTCCAATGCCCTACGTGCCGCACAATCTCCCACGGCTCGACGGCCCCTTCGCCACTCATCACGTTTCGCAAACGCCGCCAGTAGTTCTTCCCGCTGCGCCGTAACTTGGGATAACCCGGCGCCGGCGCGTCGAACAGAACCACCAGCCGGACTTCTTCGCCCATGGCCGCCAGCCGTAGCGCGGTTTCGTACGCCACAATGCCGCCCAGGCAGTAGCCTCCCAGTACTCGCGGGCCCTTGGGCAGATTCGCCAGGATCGCGGCGCAGGCATCGGTCGCCAACCGGCTGACACTCTCACCCAGGTTCCCCGCGGCGACGGTCTGCGGCAGAAGGAAGAACGGCTGATCCGCCCCCAGGTGCTCCGCAAATTCCCGGTAGCAGAATGGGCCCGCGGGAGTGGTCGCGATGCTGACGAACGGGTGCCGCCCGCCCCGGGTCTGCAATTTGAAAAAGGCCCCCTCCGCCTCCACCGTGCCACGCACGCCGCTCAGAAAGGCGGCCATCGCCGCCGGTGTGGGTGCGCGCACCAGAGCGGCCAGCGGCACCTCCTGGCCGAAGTGTTTTTCCAGCAGCAGAATCAGCCGGGTCGCCGCCAGACTGTCGCCGCCCAATTCGAAGAAGTGATCCGTGACGCCGGCACGCCCGGTGTCGAGCGCCTCGCGCCACAGTCCGGCCAGAAACTTCTCAGTAAGCGTTGCCGGCTCCCGCTCGCCCGGCGCCGCCGGCGCGGCAATGCCATCGGGCGCCGGCAACGCCTGCCGGTCGATCTTGCCGCTTGGGGTCAGCGGCATCGCCCTTAGCGGCACAAGGGCCGCGGGCAACATGTGATCCGGAAGGCGCTGCGCCAGATACGTCCGCAAGGCTTCCGCCTCGGGCGCATTCTCGCCCGCCGGCGTAAAGAACGCCGTGAGCCTCTCCCTGCCCTCGCCGCCGGATACCGTCGCCGCGCACTGCCGGATGGCTTCGTGCCCCCCCAACACCGCCTCAATCTCCTCCAGCTCAATCCGGAAACCGCGGATCTTCACCTGACGGTCCACCCTCCCGGCAAACACCAGGTTTCCGTCCGGCAGACGAAAAACCATGTCGCCGGTTCGGTACATCCTGTCCCCGGCTTTGCCGCTGAACGGATCCGCCAGAAATCTCCCGGCCGTCTCTTCCGGCCGGTTGAGATAGCCTCGCGCCACGCCGGCGCCGCCCAAATACAACTCCCCCGTCACACCTGCCGGGACTGGCGAGCCGCTGCCATCCAGTACGTATGCCCGCATGTTGGCAATTGGGCGGCCGATTGGCACAAAGCCGGCAGCCTCCCAACTCGAGGATCCCGCTTCGTAAATAGTGGCCGTGGGGCTGGTTTCGGTGGGCCCGTAGGCGTTGAACCATCGTACCCCCGCTCCCGTAATGCGCCGCCATGAGGCAAACGCCTCCGGATTCACGCGCTCCATGCCCACGATCACTGCGCGCAGCGTTGCCGGCAGCCCCGTTCCCGATTGCAGCGCAGCCACCCATTCCTTCCACCACGTCGCCGGAACCCCCGCGATGGTGATCCCCCGGGATTCCAGCAGCCTCAGAACCTCGCTCAGCGAGTTGCCCTCGGAGTCCAGGCAGAAGACCAGCGTCGCCCCGCGACTCAGATAGTTGAAGACCTCCGCCACGAAAACATCCGTGCCTATCGAGGCGAATTGGAGCCGCCGGTCCGTCTCCGTGATACCGAACGCCCGAGCCGCCGCCACGCTGTGGTTCACCAGTGCCCGGTGAGTGAGCGCCACGGCCTTTGGGCGGCCCGTCGAGCCGGACGTGTAGATGACGTACGCCGTCTGCTCCGGCGTGCCCGAGCAGGGCGAATCGGGCGCCGCGCCCTCGGGCTCGGTGGGCAGACTTAGCACCCGAAGGCCCAGGCTCTGCAGTTTCTCGCGGTCTTCCGGCGCTGCGATCACCAGCTTCGGCCGGGCGTCCGCCACCTTCCCCACCAGCCGCTCCAGAGGAAGGTCTGGCCGTAACGGCAGAAACGCCGCGCCCGCTTTCAGGACGGCCAGAATCGCCACCACAGCCCCGGGAGATCGCGCCAGGCACACGCCGATCAGATCCTGGGGCACTGCGCCCGCTTCGCGCAACGCTCTGGCTCCGTGGTTCGCGCGCCGGTTCAGTTCCTGGTAGCTCATCCTGCCCTCGGGCCACTCCAGTGCCGTAGCATCGGGCGTGCGTTGGGCCTGGCGCTCAATCAACTGGTGCGCGCGCGCTTCCGATGGAACCTCCGACTCCGTTTCGTTCACGGTCCCGAGCAGCCACCGCCTCTCGGCATCGCCCACCATCGCCACGTCCCGCAGCAGGCCGTCGGGCTTTTCGATGAACCCCCGGATCATCGTCCCCAGGTGAACCGCCATCCCGCGTACGGTCGTGTCGTGGAACCGTTGCGGGTCATAAACAATCTCCAGCCGGAACAGATGGCCCCCATACGTCACCACCGTCAGGGTAGAGTCTGTTCGCTGCACGCGCCGGAACTTCCGGCCTGCCCAGGCGCCTCCCAACTGGCGGAAGAACTCCTCCGGGGAGATATGTTCGTACGCCAGGATGCTGTCGAATGGAGCCGCCCCCGCGGGCAATCCGCCCCAGTGGCAGGCAAGCTCCAGGGGCGTGCTATGAAACTCCCTCTGCGCCTCCCAGGCCGCCCGCACCTCGCGCAGCCAATCCGATGAGCGCGCGGCCTCGTCCGCCTGGACGCGCAAAGGCAAGGTATTGATGAACAGTCCCACCCTTCGATCCGTCCGGCGGCGGCCCGCCCGCGTGACGCCGAAAACCACGTCCTCGCGCCCGCTGTAGCGGCTCAGCAGCAACGCCCAGGCGCCTTGCACCAGCGTGTGCCCGGTCAACCCCTGCCGTCCTGCGTACTCGTGAATCGCGCGCGTCTCGTCTTCGCCAAAACAAAAGACCGCTCGCGCCGGTCCGGACTTGTCTCGCGGCCCTCCCCGCAGGCGGTCCGTCAGGGTACCCGCCGCCGGCAACACCCCGGCCAGACAGGCGCGCCAATATCGCTCCGCGCCTTCCTCGTCAAAGGCATCCTCCCGGTCCGGCATCGTCGACGGTTCGCACGGTATCCGCCCTTCGTAATCCGCCAGCCACTCCTGCCAGACGATGGCCAGCGATCGAGCGTCCAGCAACGCGTGGTGCACGGTCCAGACGATGGTCGAACGGTCTCCAGCCGTGCGGATCAGGGCGAAGCGCATCGGTACGCCGTCTTCGAAACGGAACCCCCGCGCGCGGTCGGCCTGCAGGAAATCCGCCAACGCCGTCCGCGCCGCTTCCGCCGTCAGCCCACTCCAGTCCAGCTCCCGCCACGCATCGGGCTCCACATCCGCCACCACCCGACGCGGTTCACCTCGCCGGCTCATCTCGATTCGCGTTCGCAGCGCCTCATGCCGCCCTGCCGTCATCCGCCATGCCGCCCGCAACCGTGCCAGATCGGCCGGTTTCGCAAGTTCGCAGATGTCCTGTAGAAGGTAGACCCCCGATCGTGGTGCGCGCAACGAGGCCAGCACCATGCTTCGTTGCATGGGGCTCAAGGGACGGGATGTGGTGTCTTCTCCGGCGGACGAATCCGAGAATCTCATGTTCCGGGGCGCCCGCCCGCGGCGCGGCGGGGTGTCAGTACCAGCATAGGGCAGCGCTCCCCTAAAACGCAGGCGTCCGTCGAACAGGAGAGTTCGTCGAAATACTCGCGCAGAATCGACCGCTGTTCCTCCAGGGTCGGGAAGAAGTGGACGGTCGAGGCGTCCCGATACAGTGCAATGTCGCGGACGCCTTCCACGTCCCATCCCTGCCTTTCGGCCACAACCGCCGGGTCTAAACCATACTGTGCCCAGTACCGGTAGACATCGTCCACCGCGACTCCCTCTTTCACGTTCCGCTGCATCGCCATCAACAGGCGGAATTTGAAGTGGTGGAAAGTGGGGTTCTCCCGGCCGGCCAGGCTCTCCATCACCGCGGCCGGCTCCTCTTTTCTCTCCGGTTGCGCGTAGCAGCGCGCCAGATAGATCCCTTCGCTCTTCAGCGCCTGGAACACCGACGCGGCCACCGCACGGAACCCGTCCGGGTAGGATACGCAGTTCAGGGATCCGTCCCCGATGGCGATATCACAGGATGAAGGCCGCGCGGGCAACGAAATCCAGTTGCCGCAAACTGCCCGGCGGACTCCCGCGATGTCCCCGGGCCAGACGGATCGGATCATCTCGCGGGAGAGATCCACCGCCAGCAACGAGCAGCGCGCGGGCCACCGCATCGTCGCTATGTCGGCCGTAACGCCCAGCATCAGCCCTCGCAGCAACCGGTCCCCCGTCTGGGCCGCGTATGCCGCTACGGACCGTTCCATCGCGCCGATCTCCCCTCGCGTAGGCCGAAGCGGCGGCCCCAAAGCCGCATAAGCCCGCGCCAGGCCGTCCCAGTAGGTTTCTGTGTGAGCTTGAATGCCAACCATGTCGATGCAGCGATTATAGCGGTAAGCCGGCGCTCCACCGCACTCAACTGCGCGACACTGGAGAAACGAGGACCCATGAGAAACAGGATAGCGATGAAACTGGCGCTCGCCATGCTTGCGGGCGCCGCCTTGTGCGGGCTTGTGTCCGCCCAGACGCCGGCGCAACAGCGGATGGTGATCGTGATCAGCCTGGATGGCTTTCCCGCCTATGCCCTGGATGACGCGAAACTGCCGGTTCCCACGCTGCGGCGCCTGATCCGTCAGGGCGTCACGGCGCGCATGACCACCATCAATCCTACGGTCACCTGGCCCAACCACACCACTCTTGTGACCGGCGTGCGCGCCGACGAACACGGTCTGCTGGTCAACGGCAGCCTGGTGCCGACCGGGACATGGCCGCCCATCAAAGTGGACCCCATGGTCGACAAAGTGAAGATGGTCCACGTCCCCACGGTCTACGATGCCGCCCACGCGGCCGGGCTGACCACGGCGCAAATCGACTGGGTGGCCATCAACCACGCGCCCACCATCACCTGGCCCTTCAACGAGTGGGCGACGCCCGCCGGCCCGCTGGCGCAGGAGATGATCCGCAAAGGC
>PLDO01000514.1 GCA_003136215.1 Bryobacterales bacterium | reverse complement strand
GGCGGGGAGCGCGGTGTACTAGCGCCGGCCTATCGCAGGCGGAACCGCCTGCGCCACCAAGTCGTGGAGGGGCCGGCCTTCAGGCTGCCACACCCCGTGTCCGAGAGTTAACGACCCGAATATCCAATTTGTTGTAACCTGAAGCTGCCCGAGCTTCAGGAGATCTGTGCCTCATGAGCGCTAGCCGCACCGTCCGTCTCTTTGTCAGCTCCACGTTCAGCGATCTCAAGGCCGAACGCGATGCGTTGCAGCTCAAGGTGTTTCCGCGGCTCCAACAGCTCTGCCTGTCCGCGGGGTTCCGCTTCCAGGCGATTGACCTGCGCTGGGGCGTCAGCGAGGAAGCGGGCCGCGACAACAAGACCATGCGGATCTGCCTGCGCGAACTGGCCCGCTGCCAGCGGGACCGCCCCAAGCCCAACTTCCTCATCCTGCTGGGCGACCGCTACGGCTGGCGGCCCTTGCCGGAAATTCTCCCGGCGGCGCTGTTCGCGAAACTGGCCGCGCAACTCGCTTCCACCGATCCCGGCGCGGCCCGGTTGTTCGAGCTGTGGTACCGGGTGGACGAGAACGCCGTGCCGCCCGCGGCCGAACTTCAGCCCCGCGGCGAAGGCGAAGACTGGCAGGAACAGGTCGAGAAGCCGCTGCTCGCAGCGCTGGAACAGGCCGCGCAGTCCCTCGGGTTGGATCTGGAAAAGGAAGCCGCGACCATCGGCGCTTCGGCAACAGAGCAGGAAATCCTCGAGGGCGCGCTGAACGTTCCCGATGCCGGTGTGCACGTCCGCGCCTTCTTCCGCGGCATCGAAGGTCTGCCCGAGAACCCGCCGCCTCAGGGTTACGTGGATATCGGCGACCTGCACGCCAAGCCGCGCCTTGAGGCGCTGAAGAGTCGCATCGAGCGCCACATCGGCGGCACAAACGTGTGCCGGTATCGCGTTCCCTGGCGCGGCGACGGCATCGGCGCCGGCGATCTCGAGGAGTTCTGCGAGCAGGCCTGGAAGCTGTTAAGCGAGGTCGTGGAACAACAGATCGCCGCGGTTGCGGCAGTTGCGGCCGGCGAGTTGGAAGAGCAGGCGCACCAGCGCTTCGGCGAGGAGCGCTGCCGCCGTTTTGTGGGACGAGGCGAACCGCTGGATCGCATTGCCGCCTACTTGCGCCAAGGTCCGGACCAACCATTGGCCGTGACGGGCGCGTCCGGCTGCGGGAAATCCGCCGTGATGGCGAGGGCGGCGCAAGCTGCCGTGGAGAAGAATTCCAACGCCCGGATCGTCGCCCGCTACATTGGCGCCACGGCGGCCTCATCCGACCTGATTCAATTGCTCCGCCTCCTGGTGGGGGAAATCCGCCGCCACTATCCGGTACCGGCGGCGCCCGATGGCGAAATCCCTGTCGAGTTGAACCCGCTGGTCGCCGCGTTTCACGAGGCCTTGCAGCGGCCCACCGCCAGCCAGCCACTTTGGATCTTCCTCGATTCCCTCGATCAGTTGACGGCGAGCCATCAGGCCCACGCTCTGGCCTGGCTGCCTGCCAGGCTCTCCGGCAACGTCCGCCTTGTCGTCTCCGCCGCGCTGCCGGACGCGGAGAGCCGCGCCGCGGACGCGCCCGACCCCCGCGCTGCGATCATGGCCGCGCTCCGGTCCCGGCTGGACGCCGGGCAGCGCGTTGCGCTGGCTCCGCTGACGGCCGCCGATGGTGCGCAGATGCTGGACAATTGGCTGGCCGACGCGCGCCGCACGCTCCGTAAGCCACAGCGCGAGGCCATCCTCGAAACCTTCCGGGCCGAAGGCAGTCCGCTGTGGCTGCGCACGGCCACCGAGGAAGCGGTGCGTCTGGCCTCGTGGCAGCCGGCGCCCGCGTTCGCGCCCACCACGAAGGGACTGCTGGGACAGGTTTTGGGCCGCCTGTCGCAAGAAGAAGAGCACGGCGGGATGCTGGTGTCCCGCACCTTGGGTTATCTGGCGTGCGCCCGGCACGGCCTGGCCGAAGACGAGATGCTAGGCATCCTGAGCGCCGACGCCGAAGTCATGGCCGATTTCGTGCGCCGCTCGCCCAACTCGCCCCGGGCCGGCAATCTCCCGGTGGCGGTTTGGGTGCGGCTCCACGGCGACCTCGCGTTCTACCTGGCCGAACACGAGGCACAGGAAGGCAGCAGCCTGCTGGGCTTCTACCACCGCAGCATCCTGGAGGCGGTGAAGGGGCGCTACCTGGCCGCCCGCGAAGATCGCCGCGGGCGGCACCGGCACATGGCGGAATGGTTCGGGCAACAGGCCTGGTTTCTGGCGCCGGTCACGGACAAGGCTGGGCCGGCCGAAGGCGCCATCACCGATCCTCCCAACGCGCGCAAAGCGAGCGAACTCCCCTGGCATCTCTACAGGACCGCTGGCGAATCCGACCCGGAAGGCGGTCAGGATGCCGTCTGGCAGCCACTCGCCGACGCGCTCTGCGACATCCTGTTTGTAGAAGCCAAGGTCCGGTCCGGCCTGGTGCTCGAGCTTCAGGAGGACTACCGCCTGGCGCTGGACGCACTGCCCGAAATGGTATCGGAAGTGAGAGAGCGGCAGGAACGCGAAGCGCGGATTGCGCGGTGGACGGCGGAAATCACCGCCTATGCCCGAGTCTGGAGCGAACGCCGCGACCGCCAGGCGCGCGGGGAGACGGTGACCGAAGCCGAACCGGCGTATCCGGAGCCGGTTTCCGCCTGCCGCGTGTGGACCGACGAAGAGATTGATGCCGAAGACCGGCGAATCATAGAACAGCCCACGCGGCTGGACCGGCTGCGCGCTTTCGCAGGGTTTCTTGTCTCCGAGTGTCATGTTCTGCTCGAGTTCGGCAAGCTACCGGGATCGGCGCTCCAGCATGCCTTCAACCATTCGCCCGGCGGCCCGGTGCATACCGCCGCGGCGAAGCGCATTGCCGCGGCCCACGCTCCGCTGCTGCTCCGCCGCTGGCCGGCCGACGCGCGGCCCAACCCCGCGCCCGCGCTGCTGCGGACCTTGGCAGGGCATAGTAAGACGATCAACAGTGTGAGCGTGACGGATGGCGGACAGCGGGCGGTCTCGGCGAGTGAAGACAATACCCTGCGGGTGTGGGACCTGGAGAGCGGAGAATGTCTGCGGACATTGGAAGGGCACACCGACTCGGTGAGGCTGGTGAGCGGGACGCCGGACGGGCGGCGGGCCGTCTCGGCAGCCGGCGGAGATTTGCGGGTGTGGGACCTGGAGAGCGGNNGGGTGTGGGACCTGGAGAGCGGGCAAGTCCTGCGGACTTTGCAGGGGCACACGAGAACCGTCACCAGCGTGAGCGTGACGCCGGACGGGCGGCGGGCGGTGTCGGGGAGCGGGGACAAGAAGCTGCGGGTGTGGGACCTGGCGAGCGGGGCATGTCTGCGCATCCTGGAAGGCCACACAGCACCAGTCAAGAGTGTGAGCGTGACGGCGGACGGGCGGCGGGCCGTGTCGGGAAGCGACGACCAGACGCTACGCGTGTGGGACCTGGAGAGCGGAGAGTGCCTGCGGACCCTGGCAGGGCACACCGCGCTGAACGACGAGGTCGCCGTGACCCCGGACGGGCGGACCGCGGTGTCGGCGGAATACAACGAGATATGGGTGTGGGACCTGGAGAGCGGGCAAGTCCTGCGGACTTTGCAGGGGCACACGAGAACCGTCACCAGCGTGAGCGTGACGCCGGACGGGCGGCGGGCGGTCTCGGCCAGTTGGGACAAGACGCTGAGGGTGTGGGACCTGGAGACGGGTGCGTGCCTGCGGACCATCGAAGAGCACATCGGTGAATTCCGGGGAGTGAGAGTGACGCCGGACGGGCGGCGCGCGGTGTCGTCCCGGGATGACCAAACGGCACGGGTGTGGAACCTGGAGAGCGGAAAGTACTCGCAGCCTTTGGAGGACCACCCTGAGGGGCCAGGGGACGTAAAAGTGACACCGGACGGCTGGCGTGCGGCGGCGGTGAGTTGCGATAGCACACCGCGCGTGTGGGACCTGCGGAGCGGAGAGTGTCTGCAGACCCTGGCAGGCCATCGCGGTTGTGTCGTGAGTCTGAGCCTGACGGCGGACGGGCGGCGCGCCGTGTCGGGAAGCTATGACAACACCCTTCGCGTTTGGGACTTGGAAAGCGGAGCGTGTCTACGCACTCTGGCAGGGCACTACGATCTGGTTCTCAGCGTGAGCGTGACGCCTGACGGGCGGCATGCCGTGTCGGGGAGCGAGGAAAAAACAGTTCGCGCGTGGGACCTCGAGACGGGCCAATGCCGCGTCTTCGGCAGACACGCAAGCCAGGTCGTCATGGTCGCGGTTACCCCTGACGGGCGCAGTGTCTGGTCGGGGGGCGACGGAACGCTGCGCTTGTGGGACCTGGAGAGCGGAGAGTGCCTGCGAATCCTGGAAGGGCACTATATCGACTGCACCGGTGTGACGGTGGATGGGCGGCGCGCGGTGTCGGGCGGGTCTGGTGGAGGTATGCGCATGTCGGACCTGGAGACCGGAGGGAGCCGGAATCTGGAAGGGCACAGCCACAACGTCCAGGGAATCGCCCTGACGCCGGACGGGCGGCGGGCGGTCTCGGCCAGTTGGGACAAGACGCTGCGGGTCTGGGACCTGGAGAGCGGAAAGTGCCTGCGCACGCTGGAAGGGCACCGCAATTGGGTCGAGTCCGTGGCCGTGACGTCGGACGGGCGCTACGCGCTGTCGGGGAGCACTGACCAGACACTGCGGCTGTGGGACCTGGAAAGCGGGTCGTGCGAGGCCGTCTTCCTCCCCTCGGCCCCGGTTTCCAGAATTGCCACGTCCCTGCCCGCGGCGGCGGTCATCTGCGGAACCAAGGCAGGCGAGACCATCATCCTGGAATTGCACGGCATCGAGTTCGGCCCGCCGCTCCGCGCACCCGTTGCCGAGCGCCCCGCCCCTACGCCCGCCGCCGCATTTCCGCCCGCGCCTCGGCCTCGGCCGTTTTGGCGCGCTCTGTCTCGCGTTTGTCGTGCAGTTTCTTACCCTTGGCGACGGCAATCTCGCACTTGATGCGGCCGTTCTTCAGGTAAATCTTGATGGGGATGAGGGAGAGCCCCTTCTCGCGGGTGATGTTCAGCAGCTTATCGATTTCCCGCCGGTGCAGCAATAGCTTGCGATTGCGGATGGGAGGGTGGTTCTCGCGGTTGCCGTGGGAGTACTGGCTGATGTGCGCGTTGAGCAGCCAGGCTTCGTTAGAGAGCACGCTGGCGTAGGCTTCCTTAAGCTGGACTTTGCCGTCCTTGGCCGCCTTCACCTCGGTGCCGGTGAGCACCATGCCGCACTCGAAGCGCTCCAGCAGGAAGTAATTGTGGAAGGCTTGCCGGTTGTCGCTGAGGATCTTGAGAGTAGAGTCTTTCTTGTCAGCCAAATTGACCTCAACGCGCGGAAGCCCAACTGCGTCAATGAGTTTAGATGGATCCGGTGTGGGATTCGAATTCTATTTTATCACGAGGCCGTTTCGAACGGCCTGGAATGCGCCGAAATATGTATCTTTTCAATCGCTTAACAGCGATCGTGCTGACCGCCGCGCTGTTCGGTCCGATGCTTCCGCTGGAAGCCCGGACCAAGAAAGGCGACAAGTTTCTGGCCGAGGGACGGGTCCACGAACAGAAGAAGGAGTGGGACGAAGCCCTGGAATCCTACGCCAAGGCGCTTTCCGAAGACCCCGCGGACATTGTTTACGAGATGGCGGAGACCAAGATCCACTTCCTGGCCGCCCAGTCGCACATCGATAAGGGACTCAAGCTGCGCTCCCAGGGACAACTCGGAGACGCCCTGGTGGAGTTCCAAAAGGCCTACGCCATCAATCCGGGGTCCGTGGCGGCAAGTCAGGAAGTCCGCCGCACCACCGAAATGATCGAGCGGGAACGCAAGCGCGTGGAGGAGACGGGGAAAGAGTCCTCCGCGAAGGAGCGCGCACAGACGGAGGGCGAAAGGGCCAAGAAGGAGACGGAAGACCGTATTGAGAGCATTCTCCCGGTTCCGCAATTGCGGGCCATCGACTCCAGCCCGATCCATCTGCGCATGACCGGCAGCGCCAAACTGCTGTTTGAAACCGTCGCCAAGGTGGCCGGTCTCAACGTACTCTGGGACCCGGAGTACCAGTCGCAGATCAAGGCCAACATCCCGGTGGAATTCGAGAACTCCACCCTCGAAGAGGCGCTGGATTATCTGGCGGTCATCACCAAGAGCTACTGGAAACCGCTTTCACCCAACACCATCTTCATCACCATGGACAACCCCAACAAGCGGCGCGACTACGAGGAGCAGGTGGCCAAGGTCTTCTATCTGTCCAACGTCAGCACGCCGCAGGAACTGCAGGAAATCGTCAACGCGGTGCGCTCGGTGGCCGATATCCAGCGCTTTTTCCCCTACAATGCGCAGAACGCCATCATCGCCAAAGGGAGCGCGGACCAGGTGGCGCTGGCGGAGAAGATCCTGCACGATCTGGACAAGCCCAAGAGCGAAGTGGTGGTGGACATCATCGTGATGGAGGCCAGTACGATATATACGCGGCAACTGACGGCGGCGATCGCGTCGGCGGGTCTCAACGTTCCGGTGAATTTCACTCCGCGCACATCGATCTCGGTGCCCAGCACCGGCACCACGACAACGGGCACCGGGACCAATGTCGGCACCGGAAATGGAACCGTCACCACAACCACCGCCGCCAGCACCAGCAACATGATCCCTTTGTCGAGCCTGGGCCATCTCTCATCGGCGGATTTTTCCACTACCATTCCGAGCGCCCTGCTGCAAGCCGTGTTGAGCGATGCCAGGACCAAGGTGCTGCAATCGCCGCAACTGCGCGCCGTGGATAACCTGAAGGCGACGCTGAAGATCGGCGACCGGCAGCCCACCGCCACCGGCAGTTTCCAGCCCGGCATCGGCGGCGTCGGCATCAACCCGCTGGTCAACACGCAGTTCAGCTTCATCGACGTCGGCGTGAACGTGGAAATCACTCCCCGGGTGCATGAGAACGGCGATATCTCACTCCACATTGACCTGGATATCTCGAGCGTAACCGGCCAAGTCAACCTGGGCGGCATCGACCAGCCGATCATCGGCCAGCGCAAAGTTTCGCACGATATCCGCATGCCGGATGGCGCCGTGCAGCTTCTGGCGGGCCTCACCAAGTACCAGGACACCAAGACCAAGACTGGCATCCCGGGGCTGGGCAGCATTCCGGTCCTGGGTCGCCTGTTCACCAGCGAGAGCGTGGATCGGGAGCGCCAGGAACTGATGATCGCGATCATCCCGCACGTCGTGCGGCGGCCGGAATATACGGCGGAAAACCTGCGCGGGATCGCCGTCGGCAACCAGCAGTCGGTGCATCTGAACTATGGCCGACAGGCGGGTGCGCCGCCTTCGGCGGGTGCGCCGCCCGCGGCGGGTTCAATGCCTCCGGCGGGTTCGGTGCCTCCGGCGGCCACGCCGGCGGTGGTGCCCAAGAAGGAAGAGCCGGCGAATCCGCCGATGACCGCTGCCAACCAGGCCACAGCGCAGCCTATGGGTTTGCCGGCGGGTGCGCCGGCGAGTACCCCGCCGGGGCTGGCCCCGCCGGCCACCGCGCCGCCGATGACGGCTCCGCCGGCTACCGCTCCGGCGCCGGAGGATGCGGCCAAACCCGCCGCGCCCAAGCAGGTGGGCAACGCGGTAGTCCGTTTCCTGCAGCCGCAGGTAGAGACGAATCCGCAAGGTGCCATCACGGTATCGTTGATTATTGAGAACGCGACCGATGTTGCTTCCGCGCCGCTGCAAGTCAGCTTCGACCCTAAGGTGCTCCGGCTGAACGATGCCGGGCGCGGCGATTTCTTCTCCAGCGACGGGCAGGTCCCGCTGTTCACCAAGAACATACAGAACGATGCCGGCGCGGCGGCCATGAACCTGAACCGCCTGCCCAATACGGCGGGCGTATCCGGTACCGGGGTGCTGACCACGCTGAGTTTCCAGGCCGTCGCCAAGGGCTCCACCACCGTGACCGTTCCCGGTCTGACGGTGCGCAACTCCCAGGGGCAGGTGGTCTTCTCCGGCAGCCCGCAGATGACAGTCAATGTGAAATAAAAACAATATGCGCCGCCAGAATCAAAAGGGACTTACCCTGGTCGAACTGATCGTGGCCTTCACGATCATGTTGATTCTCACCACCATGAGTGTGCCTATGGCCCGCTCCAGGGTGCGCGTCATGCGCGAACGGGAACTGCGCGACGATCTGCGCGAGATGCACACCGCCATCGATAAGTACAAGGATTATGCCGATCTCGGCTATCTCGGCCCCCAGAAACTCGGCACCAATAACTGGCCCGAGACCCTGGAGATCCTGGTGGCAGGCGTGAAACTGCCCGGTCCGGACGGCAAGAAGATTCGCTTCCTGCGCCGCGTCCCGGTGGATCCATTCACCGGCAAGGCCGAATGGGGCCTGCGCAGCGATCAGGATGACCCCTCGTCGCTCAGTTGGGGTGGGCAGTGCGTGTTCGACGTATATAGCAAGACAACGGAGAAGGCAGCCGATGGAAAGCCCTACTCAGAGTGGTAAACCGGCGAGCGGACGCGCCCGGCGCGCCATGAAGCGGCTGCGCGGCTTCACGTTTGTCGAATTAATGGTGGTGATCACGATTATGGTGATCCTGATCACCATGGCGATCCCGATTTACAACCGCTCCATCATCCGCGCCAAAGAAAGCGTGCTCAAGAATAACCTGTTCACGCTGCGCACGGTGATCGATCAATACTCTTACGACAAGGGGAAGGCTCCGCAGAACCTGCAGGATCTGGTTACCGAGGGCTACCTGCAGAAGTTACCCGTCGACCCCATGACGGGCAATAACCAAAGCTGGCGCACGGTGATGGAAGAGGCCAGCCAGAGCGTGTCGCAAACCGAGCCGGGAATTTTCAACGTGTCCAGCGGCTCCGACAAGATGAGCCTGGACGGAACGGCGTATTCCGACATCAACGTGTGGTGAGCCTGTCCATTCCTGCTAACCTAATGCTTTGATGAAGCGACTTCTGCCGGCCGCCGCGGCGCTCTTGTTGGCGGGGTGCGGCTACGTGGGCGAACCCCTGCCGCCGCTGGCCAATATTCCTCCCAAGGTCAGCGACCTGGCGGCGTTACAGCGCGGCGGGCACATTATCGTCCAGTTCACGGTTCCCGCCAAGACCACGGAGGGCCACCCCATCCCCGCGCCGCTGCGCCTCGATCTGCGCGCCGGCACGGCGGACCATTTTGAGGAGGCCCAATGGGCCGCCGTGGCCCGGCAGATTCCCCCGGGTGCGATCGCCAACGGCGTGGCCCGCTACGAGATCCCGGTCGCGGATTGGACCGGCAAGGAAGTGATATTCGGCGTGCGGGTGGCGGCCGGCAACGGCAAGCAGTCGGGCTGGTCGAATTTCGTGGTGGTGCCGGTGGTGCCGCCGCCCGACAAACCAGGCGGTGTCGCGCCGTCCGTTACTCTGCAGGGGGTGCGGCTGACGTGGCAGGCGCGCGGCACGGACTTTCGGGTGTTGCGGAAGACCGACCAAGGCGCCTACTCGGTGGTGGCCAACGTACCAACGCCCGAGTGGACCGACACGGCGACCGAATTCGGCAAGCGCTACACCTACCTGGTGCAGACCATCGCCAAGCTGGACAATCGCAAGGAGGCCGAGAGCGAATTGTCCGACGAAGCTGCGATCGTTCCACGGGACATTTTCCCGCCCGCCGTTCCGAAGGGATTGCAGGGTTCCGTCGCCCCCAATTCCATTGAACTCAACTGGGAACGAAATACCGAAGAGGACCTGAGCGGCTACCGGGTCTATCGCGCGCAGGCCAACGGGGCGCTGGAGAAGATCGCCGACGTCACCGCGGTGCCGAATTATTCGGATCGCAAAGTGGAGCACGGCAAGAGCTACCGCTATGCGATTGCCGCCGTGGACCAGGCGGGGAACGAGAGTGCGCGCAGCGCGCCGATAGAAGTCGCCATGCCCTAGAGGTTGGCAGGCTGAAGCCTGCGATACGCCAGAATACACCGCCGTCAGGTGGTGGTTCCAAGTTATACTATTAATTGATGTTAATTTGAGTTTTGATTAGCTATTGGTGTATGCTGTCTCTATGATTATTTCCATGCGGCCCCATGCCTCCCGAGCGGAGATCGACCACGTTTGCGAGCGCATCGCGGAGTTTGGTTATAAGGTGCATTCCATCGAGGGTGAAGAGCGTGTGGTGATCGGCGTGGTGGGGATTGGCGACGTCACCAGCTGTCTGGAATCGCTCGAAGCCACTCCCGGTGTGGAGACGGCCATGCGTATCTCCGCCCCGTACAAGTTCGTCAGCAAGGAGTTCCGCAAAGGGCGCTCGGCGATCAAGATCAACGGATGTGAGATCGGCGGCGACGAATTTGTCATGATAGCGGGCCCGTGCTCGGTGGAGAGTGAAAAACAGATCATGGACACGGCCGAGGGTGTGGCGGCGTACGGCGCCCGGATATTGCGCGGCGGCGCCTTCAAGCCGCGGACGTCGCCCTACGACTTTCAAGGGATGGAACTGGAGGGGCTGAAACTGCTCCGCAAGGCCAAGGAGCGCACCGGACTGGGCATCATCACGGAGATCATGAGCGATCGCGATGTGGAGCTGGTGGCCGAGTACACGGACTGCATGCAGGTAGGCGCCCGCAATATGCAGAATTTCGCGCTATTGAAATCGCTGGGCGGCTGCGGCCGGCCGGTGCTGCTGAAGCGCGGCATGAGTTCCACCATCAAAGAACTGCTGATGTCGGCCGAGTACATTGTGGCCCACGGCAACCCCAACGTGATTCTATGCGAGCGCGGCATCCGGACTTTCGAGACGGCCACGCGCAATACCTGCGATATCGCGGCGGTACCGGTGTTGAACGAACTGACGCACCTGCCTGTGGTGCTGGATCCGAGCCACGCCACGGGCAAGCGCAGCCTGGTCCCGGCGCTATCGCGCGCCGGTGTGGCGATTGGCGCCGACGGCCTGATCGTGGAAGTCCATCCGTGTCCCGAGAAGGCGGTCAGCGACGGGGCGCAATCCCTGACGCTGACCGATTTCGCGCGGATGATGAGCGATTTGCAGCCGTACATCCGTTTGTGGAAGGAAGCTCGCTCCAGAGAACTCGCGGCTGTGTGATACTCGATTCGTGACTCCTAAAACCCGCGCATGGCTGCTGATCCTGCTGATTTCGGCGCTATGCGGCCTGACGTTGTGGGGCGTGGTCTGGTATCGCTCGCGCGCCCTTTCTCCCGCCGCCATGCTCCGGCGTCTGCCAACCGATGACGCGGTGGTGCTGTACATCGATTTCAGCCGTTTGCGGGCCGGCGGTATTCTGCCCTTGCTGGACGGCGCCAAGGTGGGCGAGGATCCCGAGTACCGGGACTTCGTGCGCGCCACCGATTTCGACTACAAGCAGGACTTGGATGCGGCCCTGGTGGCATTCGCGCCCAAGGGCAAGTACATGCTGCTCAAAGGCCGGTTCGATTGGAAGAGCCTCATCGCCTATGTCCGCAACAACAGCGGCAGGTGCAACAATTCCTTCTGCAAGCTGGGGGGCAGTTCGCCGGAGAAAAGAATTTCCTTCTTCCCCATGCAAGGCAACCTGATGGCCATGGCGGTGAGCGATGACGAGTCGGCGGCGCTGCGCATGAACACCGTGGACGCGCGAGAGGGGGTGGAAATACCCAACGCGCCCATCTGGCTTTCGATTCCGCCCTCGGTGGTGAAATCCGGACAGAGCCTGCCGGCGGGCACGCAGATGTTCGCGCGCAGCCTGGAGAGAGCGCAAACCGTGACCGTGGCGGTGGTTCCGGAAGATGATCACTTCGCGGCCAAACTGAATGTGCGCTGCGCCAGCGTGACGGACGCAACCGCCCTGGCAGCCGATCTGACTAAAACGACGGGCCTGCTCCGCGAGATGATCGAACGGGAACACCAGAAGGCGAACCCGGCCGACCTGAGCGGATTTCTGACATCCGGGGTCTTTGGCAGCGCAGGAACTCGGGTATCGGGCTATTGGCGCATCACGCGGGCGCTGATTGAGAATGTGCTGGGTGGAAACTAAGAATTGATGGCCACAGATGAACACGGATAAACGCAGATAAAACAAGAATGCCTATCGGCGTTCATCTGCGCTTATCGGCGGCCCATTCTGCTTTTCGCGTGCCCACCTATCCCTTGAGATCGTGGAACGCTTCTTCGATTTCGCGTTTGGCTTCGGGGGTGGGCGGTATCAAGGGAAGGCGCGGCGGACCGCCATAGTAGCCGTTGAGGTCCATGGCGTATTTGAGGCCGGGGACGCCGTACTTCGAGGTGACCAGGGCGGAAGCGCGGCCGATGCGGTTCTGCCAGTCCAGGCCGGCCGCCTCCTCGCGCGTTTTATAGGCTTCCCAGATGGCGATCACCGAATACGGCGCGGCGTTGGCATAGGCCAGGATGGCTCCGCAGGCGCCCATCAACAGGGACGGCCACAACGTGGGAGCGCTGCCGACGAGCACCTGGAAACCGTGCTTTACTTCACGGATCATCTGCATGACCTTTTCCAGATTGCCCGAGCTTTCCTTAATGGCAATGATGTTGGGGTGCTCGCTCAGACCGACCACCGCCTCTACCGTTATATCGACGCCGGTAGTCTGCGGCCAGTTGTAGATGATGAGCGGAATTTTGGACTGGTCGGCCACGGCGCGGAAGTAGAGCATCTGCGCATCCGTGCGGTTGATCAGGTTTTTGTAGTAATGGGGCGTGCGGACCATGGCAGCCTTGTAGCCCATTTCGGCGGCGCGATTGGTCAACAGCACGGTTTCGCGCACGCTCTCCACGCCGGTGCCGGCGATCAGCAGTTTCTCCGGTGCGGCGTACCTGGCCACCTGTTCCCAGATGCTGAACTTTTCATCCGGCATGAGCATCACGCTCTCGCCGGTGGAGCCCATCACGACATAGCCGGAAAGGGTGGTGAGGTTCCACTTCTCCACGTTGTGCTGGATCTTGGAAGCGTAGACGTTCCCGTGGTGGTCGAACGGGGTGGTGATTGGTGGGAAAATACCTTGTAGCTTCATTTCGGGTGTAATTCCAAAATAGCACCCGGCACTACGGGGATGGTTCAAACATGTATTCTCTGGAAATCGATTGCGATCCGGAAGACCGGGACCTGCTGATTGCCGAGTTGTGGGAGCAAGGCTCGGCCGGGATGGTGGAACTCAACGCGCACACGGTGCGCTCCTTCTTCGATGACGACGTAAACCGTGCGGCGCTGTTGAAGCTCTTTCCGGGAGCGCGGCAGCGCGAGGAAGAAGCGCGCGACTGGGTGCAATCGTCGCGCGACCTGTTGCAGCCGATGGAAGTGGGGCGGCGTTTTTTCCTGGTGCCGGAGTGGCGTGACGACGCAGCGCCCGAGGGACGGTTCCGCATCGCGGTGAACCCGGGGATGGCGTTCGGGACGGGGGTTCATGAGACCACTCGCCTGTGCATCGAGGCCTTGGAAGACTACCTGCGGCCGGGGATGAGCGTGCTGGATGTGGGCACCGGGAGCGGCATTCTGGCGAAGGCGGCGAAGTTGTTGGGGGCGGGCAGGGTGACGGCCTGCGACACGGATCCGGTGGCGGTGGAAATCGCGGGCGAGGGGTTTGTGGGTTCGGTGGACGCGGTGGCGGCGGGCACGGTAGACGTGGTGATGGCCAACATCAGTCCCGAGGCGATTATGGCGCTGGCCGCGGATCTGCTTCGCGTGCGCAAGCCCGGCGGGGTGTTGCTGGCGAGCGGGTTCGAAGCGCACGAAGTGGAGCAGGTGCGCGCGGCGCTGCCGGAGGCGCGCGAAGTACGGCACAAGGGACATTGGGCGCTGATCGTGGTGTAGCGATGGACTCCCGCCCACCGGGACTACGACATGTCCCCGCGCAGGACGCGCACCGTTCGCGTCAGCCCCTGAATTGCGAGAGTTTCGAGGTATTGCTCAATCGTCACCGGCGAATTTTTCAGACTCTCGCGATGATCGCGTGCCGCCCCCGTCACAAGGTCCGGCGCCAGATCGAGCAACGACAGGACAAACTCGTCCGGATGCTGTGGCTCGATCCCAAATTGTCCCAGTACATTCGCCGGGAAATCCCGCAGGTTTGTGGTGACAATCAAGTCGGCTCGGCCGCGAATCGCCGCGGCGAGAACATGCCGATCGTCTGGATCGGGAAGGCGTAGATCCTCAATCAAGTCCTCATAGCCGGTCACAAGCGCATCTGCCGCGTGGAGATCCATCGGCATTCGGGTCCGCTCCAGTCTCTCTCGGGACAAGTCCGAACGGCGGCGCAACAGGGCGCCAATCCATTCGTCGTGCACCGCGGCTGACCACCTCGCTCGAAAGAGGCCCGTCAAAGCGAGATGCATCAGCAGATTTCGCAGCGCTGCGGGATACAAGACACTAGCATCGTAGAATGCCGTGATGCTCGGCACTGCGCTCAGATTCCGATTTCCTGGTCGTATGCGGCAAGCTCGGCGAGCACCGCGCGGCGGGCGGCATCGGCCTTCCGTTTATACTTCATCAATGCGTCGAAGCGGACGCGCCGATGAGTTCCAATGCGGCGGTATTCCATCTTGCCCTCATCCAGGAGTTGAATCAGCGAAGGGCGCGAAATATGCAGCATGTCTGCCGCTTCCTGGGTGGTGAGTTCGGCATGCACCGGAATGAGCGTGACTGCATTGCCGCGGGCCATCTCGTCAAGGATGCGCACCAGCAAACGCGCCGCAGCCGCGGGTAGTTTGACCGTTGCCCGAGATCCGCCATCCATGATCTGGAGACGTACGAGATTGTTGTCGCCCAGACGCGACGCGAGCACGCGACCCGTCTCCTTGGCTAGAGCCGCGTCGGCTTCGGATGGAAGCATAGATGCCGTAGTGGTTTGGGGCATGGACCGTACCTCACTTCTCATCTCCAGGGTAACATGTAATCGAAGCAAACGAAAATATACGTTTTATTCGAACGGCGCTATCCTGGTACCTGCCTGTGGGTACTTTTTTTCACGTCGATATGGATGCGTTCTTCGTGTCGGTGGAAGAATTGTACGACCCTGCGCTGATAGGCAAGGCGGTAGTAGTGGGCGGGCGGCCGGACGAGCGCGGCGTGGTGTCGGCGGCTTCGTACGCGGCGCGCAAGTTCGGCGTGCATTCGGCAATGCCGCTGCGCACGGCGCACAAAATGTGCCCGCAGGCGATCTTCGTGGACGGGCACCCGGAGCGCTACCGCGAGTACTCGCACAAGGTCCACGAGGTGCTGGAGGCGTTCTGCCCGCTGGTGGAAATGGCGTCCATCGACGAGGCCTACCTGGACATGACGGGCACGGGGCGGCTCTACGGGCCGCCGCTGAAGGCGGCGCATCTGCTGCACGCACGCATGAAGGCGGCGACCCGGCTGAACTGCTCCATCGGCATCGCGGCATCGCGCCTGGTGGCTAAAATCAGCTCGGACCAGGCCAAGCCGAACGGCGTGCTGTGGGTCATCCCGGGACAGGAGGCGCGGTTCCTGGCGCCGCTGGATGTGCGCAAAGTGCCGGGCGTGGGCAAGGTGACGGAGCAGCAACTGCACGCGGTGGGAATCCGCAAGGTGGGCGACCTGGCGCGCCTGGACGAAGGGTTCCTGGAACAGCGCTTCGGGAAATGGGGACTGGCGCTGGCCGGAAAATCGCGCGGGCTCGATGCCGGCGGCTGGTTCGACAGCGAGATCGGCGAAGAGGAAGGGCCGAAATCGATCAGCCACGAGCACACCTTTAACGAAGATACGGCGGACCTGGAGCGCCTCGAATCCACGCTGGCGCGCCTCTCGGAGATGGTGGGCCGGCGGTTGCGCGAGCACAAACTGCGGGCGCGCACGCTGCAACTGAAACTGCGCTACACGGATTTCTCCACCATCACGCGCGCGCGCTCGGTGCCGCGCGCCACCGATCTGGACACGGAAATCTTCGAGGAAATCCGCGAGCTGTTCCGGAGCAACTGGAAGACGGGCGCGACAGTGCGTCTGCTGGGGGTTCATGCGGCGGGATGGGCGGAGGGCGGCGAGCAAATGGACCTGCTGGGCGAAGCGCGCCACGAAAAGTGGAAGCAGACGCTGGCGGCGGCGGACCGCATGCGGGACAAGTTCGGCGAGAGCGCGGTTTCGCTGGCGTCTTCCTTAAGCGGCAAATTCAAGGAGCGCACGCACGAGAATCCCGCATCCTTGCCGGGGAAGAAGACGTCCTGAGCTTCAGCGGCGGAACAGGCGCATGGAGGTGGCGGCCAGCAAAAGGCCGAGCGCAATCATCAGAATGTCATCGCGGAACAGGGCGAACACAAGCGTAGCGAAGGCGAGCAAAATCAGCGTCACGGCGACGGCCCGGGTGCCGGGGGTTTTCCTGTCCGCCAGCATCGCAAGGGATCAGATGGCGGCGTCGCCCTGATCGCCGTTGCGGATGCGGACGGCGTGAGCCACTTCGTACACGAAAATCTTGCCGTCGCCGATTTTGCCGGTGCGCGCGGCGGCGGTCAGCGTGGTGAGCACTTCCTGGAGGCGGGCGTCGGGAATCACGACCTCTACTTTCACCTTGGGCAGCAGGTCCACGTTGTATTCCTGGCCACGGTACATTTCCGAGTGGCCTTTCTGCCTGCCGTGGCCGCGCACTTCGGAGAGCGTCATGCCATCGACGCCGATGGCGAGGAGAGCGTCCTTGACGTCGTCCAGTTTGAAGGGCTGAACGATAGCTTCCAGTTTTTTCACTCGCGACTCCTTCGATTGATGGCCGGCGCGCTACACACGCACGAAACCCGATTCGGACATGCTGGCTGAACAGCTATCATGCACTAACTGCCCGCGTGCGTAGCCTGTAATCTTTCTATCACTCGGATCAAAACTTTGGATTGGAGTTTCGGGTGCGGGTGCCAGAAGAGAAGAGCTAAATTGGCCACAGATGAACACAGATAAACACAGATAAGCAAAACTGGTTCCATCTGTGTTCATCTGTGTTTATCTGTGGCTCAATAAGCCTTGCCGGCCCTATGGCGCGATACTCAGTGTCGTGATCAACACGCCTGCGTTGGACGCGCCGGGCTGATGTCCCCCGATGGCGATCTCGGCGACCCCGCTCTTCGGTAACTGGCGCGCCGCCAGGACAAACTTCAGGATCCTGCGTTCGCCCGCCGCCAGCGAGATGCGCTTGAAACCTTCCAGTGACCGCACCCCGTCGTGTTTGACGTAAAGCTGCACCACTTCCTCGCCGGCCACTTTCCCGGTGTTACGCACTTCTACGGAGACAGGGATGTCGTGGTTGGCAGGCGCCCGCTCCGGGCAGTCGAGGCGGCTATAGCCGAACGTGGTGTAACTCAAACCATAGCCGAACGCGAATAGCGGCTGGCCCTGGAAATAGCGGTAGGTGCGGCCCTTCATGCTGTAATCGTCAAAGGCCGGCAACTGGTCGGCGGATGCGTAAAACGTAACGGGGAGGCGGCCCGCGGGGTTGTAATCGCCGAACAGGACATCCGCGATGGCGGCGCCTCCAGCCTGCCCCGGATACCACGCCTCCACCAGCGCGGGCACGTGATCGCGCGCCCAGTTCACCGCCAGCGCGCTGCCGTTGAGCAGCACCAGCACCACTGGCTTGCCGAGCGCGGCCACTTTTTCGAGCAGCGCCTCCTGCGCGGCCGGCAGCCCCAGGTCCACGCGATCGCCGCCCTGGAATCCCGCCATCGGCACCTTCATCTCCTCGCCTTCGAGACGCGGCGAGAGCCCCAGGAACATCACTACGGCCTCGGCCTGCCGCGCCGCATCGAGCGCCGCTGTTTCCAGGTCCCGGCCCGGCACGGCCCACACCAGTCGCATATCCGCGTCGTTGATCATTTCGTGAAAGTCCACCCGGATGGGGTAGAGCTTGCCGGCTTCCAGGTCGACGGTCTCGTAGCTGTAACTGCGCTCGTCCCTGTTGTTGGCCCGCGCCAGCAGCTTGCCGCCGAGGTAGATTTCGAAGGCGTTCATACCCACGCCGCCCAGCCGGTACTTGCCTGAGACCGGGGGCGCCAGGAACCCGACCCAGCGCACGCCGAAGTTGTCGTCATCCATATCGGCGCGCGGCGCGCCGTCCCACCATTTGAAATTGATTTCGGCGTCCACCCGCGTGAAATGCGGCTTGGCATCCGGTTCCGCGGCAGCGGGCGCCTTTCCGGGAGCGCGGTAGACCTGGCCGTTGAAGGATGCCGTGTTGAAGTACTCCCCCAGCAACCCGGCGTGGCGGTCCGCCCCATCGGTAGTGAAGAGCGCGGAGGCGGGCACGGTCTCCATGGCGGGCAAGCCCTCTGCCAGTTCCCCGCCTTGCGCGTAGAGAATCCTGGCGCGGGCACCCAGTTTGGCGCGCAAGCCTGCAAGCGGCGTGACCGGCGCGCTGGGCTCGCCGTTATAATTCCCCAGCAGGATTTCGACGTTGTCGGCATTGGGCCCGATTACCGCCAGCGTCTTGATGGTCCTCTTCAGAGGGAGCAGGCCGCCTTCATTCTTCAGCAGCACGATGGATTTGCGCGCGGCCTCCAGCGCCAGCGCCTGGTGTTTCTCCGAATCCACTACCGAATACGGAATGCGCGCGTACGGCACGCGCTCCGGCGGGTCGAACATGCCCAGGCGGAAGCGCGCGGTGAGCAGGCGGCGCACCGCGGTATCGATCTCCGCTTCCGTGATCAGCTTCTGTTCGAGCGCGGGGATCAAGGCCTGGTATTCGGTCCCGCAATCCAGATCCGTGCCAGCCTTCACGGCGCGCGCCGCCGCGGACGCCATGCTGTCCGCCACCTTGTGGCCGTGGAAGATATCGCCTACCGCGCCGCAATCGGAGACGACGTATCCCGAAAAGCCCCATTGCTTGCGCAGAATGTCGCCGAGCAGGCGCGGGTTGGCGCAGGCCGGTTCGCCGTCCACGCGGTTATAAGCGCACATCACCGAGTACGCGCCGCCCTCGCGAATGGCCGCCTCAAAGTGCGGCAGGTAGCTCTCCGTCAGGTCCCCATCCTCCACCTTGGCGTCGAACCCGTGGCGTGCGGATTCGGGTCCGCTGTGCACCGCGAAATGCTTGGCGGTGGCCACCACTTTCAGATACTTCGGGTCGTTGCCTTGCAGCCCTTTAATGAAGTCGACCGCCAGGCGCCCCGCCAGGTAGGGATCTTCGCCATAGGTTTCCATGCCGCGGCCCCAGCGCGGGTCGCGCACCAGGTTGATGTTCGGCGACCAGAACGTGAGGCCCTGGTAGATGCTCCGCTTGCCGCGCCGGAGGAACTCGTTGTTCTTGGCGCGTGCCTCGTCGGAGATCGCCGTGGCCATGCGGAAGATGAGGCCGGCATCCCACGTCGCGGCCAGCCCGATGGGCTCCGGGAACACCGTGGCGCGGCCGGCGCGCGCCACCCCGTGCAGGCACTCGTTCCACCAGTTGTAGGCGGGAATGCCGAGCCGCTCGATGGCCGGCGAATCGTTCATCGTCTGCGAGACCTTCTCCGCGACGGTCATGCGCGAAAGCAGGTCGTCCACGCGCTTCTCCAGCGGCGCATCGGCGTTCAGGTAAAGCGGGGGTGTCTGGCCCCAGGCAAAGTGAGCCGCGAGCAAGGCAGCCCAAAAAAGTCTCATGCCCCATTGTCGCCCGGATCGGGCGGGTTTATCCGTGATTTGTCAGTGCCAGCCCGTCACTCGTGGCGCAACGCAACCACGGGGTCCAGCAGCGCGGCCCGGCGCGCCGGCAGGAAACTTGCAGCCGACGCGGCCAGCAGTAGGCCGATCACGACTGCCGCATACGTGACGGGATCGGTTGCCGTAACGCCATACAGAAGCGTGGCGAGGTAGCGGGTCAAGACCAATCCGCCGGCCACGCCGGCGAGTGCTCCGGCCGCCGCCAGTACGGCGCCCTCTCTCATGACCTGCGCGAGTACGGTGCGGGGCGCTGCTCCCAGCGCGATGCGGATGCCTATTTCGGCACGGCGCTGCGTCACGGAAAAGGCCATCACGCCATAGACGCCGACGATGGCCATGAGGAATGCACCCGCGGCGAACGTGGAGAGCAGGACGGTGTTGAAGCGTGGGCTTGCGGTCATCTCACCAATGGCCTCGTCCAAGGTCTGCACCTTCGTGAAGAGCCCGGGATGACTGGCTCGCAGTTCTTCGCGGAGGGCGCGCGCCACCGCGCCTTCTCCGGTAAGGGTGCGGACCAGAAAGAGAAGATCTGACGAGCCTGCCGGTCCGGTATCGTTGACGAAGGCTTCGGGTAGGGCAGGGTGGTTGAGGCCCTGATTCTTGGAGTCGGCAGCCACGCCGACGACGGTCTTCCACGGTCCGGCGGGACCTCCGAGGATCTGCTTGCCGAGGGAGCTTTCGCCGGGGAAGTAGGCGCGGGCGGCGGTTTCATTGATCACCACAACCGAGCCGGAGTGATGGAGGTCGTCTTCGGTAAAGAAGCGGCCCTCGACCAGACGTGTGCCGGCGGCCTTGAGGTAGTCCGGATCGGCGCCACACACGGCGATGCCATCACCACGGTGAAATGCCTCCGGCAGCGGCCGGTCGGAACGCGAGAACGTAATCCAAGCAGCCCCTGCGGTAAGCGGCGTACACTGGGTGAGCGCGGCTGCCTCCGTGCCGGGAATGCGGCGCAGAAGGGTCAAGACATCGGAGGCCAGCGCCTCGCGCGCAGACGTATCGAAGCTCGCGCCGCGCAGTGGGATGGAAACGGTCAGGACGTGTTCCGGCCGGAAACCCAGATGGTCGTTCTGCATGTGCCAGAGCGTTTGGAACAGCAGCGCCGCGCCCGAGAGCAGCACTGCGGATAGAGCCACTTCCACAGCGACAAGGACGCGCCGCATGAGCCGGGTCCCGCCAACCGCGCCGCCGCGCCCCGCCCGCTGCAAAACCGATTGTAGATCGATGCGCCCGGCCCGCAAGGCAGGAAGGCCACCAAAGATCAACGCCGTAGCCAGTGAGACCAGCAGGGCAATGGCGAAGACCCGGAAATCGGTAGCGACTTCGCTCAGCCGCGGCAACCCGCCGGCGGCAAAGTGAACGAAGCCTTGAAGGGCGACCGCTACCAGGATCATTGCAACCACGGTGCCGGCGGCGACCAGGAGCGCGATTTCCGTGAATAACTGGCGAGCCAGGCGCCCGCGTCCGGCACCGATCGCCGCCCTCACCGCAAGTTCGCGGGCGCGCGCCGACCACCGGGCCAGCAGGAGGTTAGCAATGTTGGCGCAGGCGATGGCGAGCAGGCAGCCGGCCGCGCCCATCAAAAGGAACAAGAGGGTGCGGACGTTTCCCGCGCGATGCTCCCCGAGCGGCTGGATCACGACACTGTTATCGCCGCGGAACATTTGCGGGGCATCGGCTTTACTGGTGGCGAAGAGCGTATCCAGGTCGGCGCGCGCCCGGGCCAGCGTGACGCCAGGCTTGAGGCGGCCGAAGACCGCCCACGTCGACATGCTGCTATCGTGATGGCTGGCGATGGGGGAAACCGGCAGGGTGGTGAGGAGGTCGACCTTGATGTCGACGGGGTAGACGAACCATGGCGGCAGCACGCCAACCACCGCGTATGGCTGCGCGTCGAGCGTGAGGATGGAGCCGAGAACGTCGCTCCGCCCGTGGAAGTGTTCGCGCCAGAATTGGTTCGTCAGCAAGACTGCCTTGGGTCCGTTGGGGAGTTCTTCCTCCGCGCGGAACGTGCGGCCGAACGCCGGCGTAATGGCGAACGCGTCGAGAAAGTTCGCCGAGACGCGGCCAGCGTGCACCTCGGCGGGGTTGGACCCACCCAGCAACATGATCCTGCTGAACGTGGCCTGTGTGGCGGAGAGTTGCTGGAATACCCGGTTGTCGCGGCGCCAGGCCACGTAGTCCGGCGAGGGAACGAACTCGCCGCCTATGCCCGGAAAGCGGATCGCCACCCAGACGAGTTGCCCGGCATCGGCGTATGGCAGAGGCCGCAACAAGATGGTGTCGGCAATACTGAATACGGCGGTAGTGGCGCCGATTCCCAGCCCCAGCGAGAGCACCGCCGCAACCGTGAACGCGGGCCCGCGGCGCAGGACGCGGGCGGCATAACGAATATCCTGCCAGAAGCGGCTGAGGCCCGGGTGCCCGCGAACTTCGCGTGTGGCTTCCATCAAGAGCGTCTGGTTGCCGAACAGGCGGCGGGCTTCCATCCCGGCTTGTTCGCGCGTGAGCCCACGTTCCATCAACTGCTTTGTTTCGATCGCGAGATGAGCTTGCAGTTCCTCTTCGAGATCGGCCTCGGGTGCTGGCATACGAAATAAGCGCCGCCACATGGTTTACTCCTTGACGGGTTTCATGGTGCGGGCCACGGCGCGCACCAGTTGTTTCCACCGGGATTGTTCTTCGGTCAATTGCCGCCTGCCCTTCGGAGTGAGCCGGTAATAGCGGGCGCGGCGATGGGCTTCCGACAGTTTCCATCCCGACACGAGCCAGCCCTGCTGTTCCAGCCTGTGCAGCGCGGGATAGAGGGAGCCATGTTCGATCTGCAGCACCTCCTGCGACCGGACGCGGATCGCCTGTCCGATGCCGTGGCCGTGTTGGGGGCCCCACTGGAGCACTTGGAGGATGAGCAGGTCCAGCGTGCCCTGGAGGAGTTCGATGCGTTCGGCCATATCTGTTGTGTTTTACTTTAGCAGACTGTCTACCAGAGTCAATCTACCAAAGCGCGTTCAGTTGTTAACAAAAGCCCCGCAAGGCGATGAATTTGTGCTGGAGGGTCGACCTCTAGTCCGTTCCCGTTCACACCGGAGAAATCCAACTGGCCGCTTGACCTCCCCGCGGCCATAACACAAAGACACACCAGAAGGCACGTTCCACATCCCCCGGTGCGGCATAATGGAACTTGCCAGACCACCTGCAGGCGGTTGGTATCACCAAGCGGTACGGCGGCGTGTACGCGCTGAAGGGCGCGAGCTTTGCACTCCGCGCCGGCGAAGTACACGCCCTTGTGGGCGAAAACGGCGCCGGCAAGAGCACGCTCGCGCGCATTCTGGCAGGCTCCGCGCGCGCCGATAGCGGCGCCATTTTGCTGCACGGCGCGCCTGTCGAAATCACCACCCCGCTGGACGCGCAACGCCTCGGCATCGGCATCATCTATCAGGAACTCGACCTGTTCGGCAACCTCACCGCCGGGGAAAACACCGTCATCGGCAACCTCCATTTTCCGGAGGGCCGGCTGGTTAGTTTCCGCCGCATGGAGGAATTCTGCCGCCCCTTCCTCCGTCAAGTGGGGCTGGACTGCGACATCCGCCAGACCGCGGCCGCGCTCTCCATCGGGCAGCGGCAGTTGCTGGCCATCGCCCGCGCGCTCAGCATGGACGCGCGCATCCTTCTGATGGACGAGCCCACCAGCTCGCTGTTCGACGATGCGGCGGAACGCCTCTTCGGGCTGATCGCCGCGCTCAAACAACGCGGCGTCTCCATCGTCTACGTGTCCCACAAGATGGACGAGATCTTCCGCGTCGCCGATCGCGCCACGGTGCTGCGCGATGGCGAGACCATCGGCACGGTGGATGTGGCGGGCACGAGCGTGAACGAACTCATCCGCATGATGGTGGGGCGCGAGCTGCAAATCGATTCGATCAAGACGGCGCGCGCGGCGCGGCCTCCGTCGGGCGAAATCGTGCTGGCGGCGGAGAAGCTGACCACGGCGAAACTCCGGCAGGTGTCGTTCGAGTTGCGGCGCGGCGAAGTCCTGGGCATTGCGGGACTGGTGGGCAGCGGGCGCAGTGAACTGGGCGCCGCGCTGTTCGGCCTGCACCGCATCACGGGCGGAACGTTGCGCCTGGCGGGCGAACTACGCGCGCCCCGCTCGCCGCGCGACGCCATGGCGAGCGGCGTCGGACTGCTGCCCGAAGACCGCCGCCTGGAAGGACTCATGATGCGCATGAGCGTGCTCGAGAACGCCACCCTGGCCGTGCTGCCGCGCTTGAGCGGCCTGGGATTCATTCACCGCCGGCGGGAGCGCGCCAGCCTGGCTCCGGTGGCGCGGCAACTGGCGTTGAACTGCCCCTCGCCCGCCGCGCCGGTGGGCCAGTTGAGCGGCGGAAACCAGCAGAAGGTGCTGCTGGCGCGCTGGCTGCTGCTCAACCCCACCGTGCTGTTCCTCGACGACCCCACGCGCGGTATCGACATCGGCGCCAAGCAGGATATTTACCGCCTGATCGACGAACTGGCGGCGGCCGGGAAAGCGATTATCCTGGTGAGTTCGGAACTGCCCGAACTGTTGCGCTGCTGCCACCGCATCCTGGTACTGAATGAAGGGTGCGTCACGGCGCACTTTGACGCAGCTGAAGCCACGCAGGAGAAGATTATGAGTGCGGCCACCAACGCCGGGGTACGGGCCTGATGCCGCCGCTTCGCGCCGTTGCCGCACTCCTGCGCCGGGCTCAAAGCCTGGCGGCGCTCCTTGGCATTCTGCTGCTCGCCATCGCCATCAGCCCCACTGCGTCCGACGGTTCCCGCATCTTCCTACAGGCCGGCAACCTCACCGACATCCTGCGCCAGGTGTCGTTGATCGGCATCATCTCGCTGGCCATGACGTTCGTCATCCTGACGGGCGGCATCGATCTCAGCGTGGGCAGCATTCTGGCGCTCTCCACGGCGCTGGCCGCCATGTTCCTGACGCGCGGTTACACCACCCACATCGCGGTGGCGATCCTGGCGGCGGTGGCCGGGGCAGCCCTGGCGGGGGCGCTCAACGGCGTGGTCATCGCGCGCACCGGGATTCAGCCGTTCATTGTCACGCTGGCCAGCATGATCGGCGTGCGCGGCCTGGCCAAGTGGCTCACCAACAACCAGAACATCGATATCGGCTTCGGCAGGGACCTGGCGGCCGAATTCGCCGGCATCTTTCGCGAAAAGGCGATCGTCATCGGCGCCTACGCCGGGGCGGCGGCGTTGTTCTGGGTAGTGCTGGCGCGGACGGTATTCGGCCGTCACGTGCGCGCCGTGGGCGATAACGAAAAGGCGGCGGAGTACGCCGGGCTGCCCATCCGCGCCACCAAAATCTGGGTCTATACGCTCTCCGGCCTGTTCACCGGTTTTGCCGGCGTCCTCTACGCGGCGGAGAATCATCAGGGCAATCCCAATGCGGGCGTGGCGTACGAACTGGATGCCATCGCGGCGGTGGTGATTGGCGGCACGCGCCTCTCCGGCGGCAAGGGCTCCGTTTCGGGGACCATCGTCGGGACCTTGATTATGGGCGTGCTGACGAATATGCTACGGCTGAACAACGTGGACAGCAATGTGGAGATGATGATCAAGGCGGTGATCATCGTCCTGGCAGTGGCGGTGCAACGCGAGAGGAACGGAAACTGATTTCATGAAGCGGCAATTTTCGATCTCACTGTGTCTGGCGGGAGCGCTGCTGCTGGCCGGCTGCGGCGGCGGCACGGGCACCCCGGGCAAAAAGCAGTTCGTGGTCGCCTTCAGCCAGGCGAATAATGCGGAGCCCTATCGCGCCGCGCAGAACGCCTTCCTCGCCAGACTTTTCGCGGCGCAACCGGACGTCAAACTGGTGATCGCCGACGCGCAGCAGGACAACAGCAAGCAGGTGGCGCAGGTGGAAACCTTCATTCGCCAGAAGCCGGACCTGCTGATTGTGGCGCCCAACGAACGTGCGGCGCTGACCGCCGTGATGGGCCAGGCGATGGAGGCGCATATACCCGTGCTCTGTCTGGAGCGCGACATCCTGCAACCCAATTACACCTCCTACGTGCACAGCGACAATGTCGCCATCGGCCGCCTGGCGGGACAGTTCATCGTGGACCAGCTGACCAAAAAGTACGGCAGGCCGAAGGGCAATGTCGTCGCTATTCGCGGCCTGCTGGGCGTGGAGGGCGAGATCCATCGCGACCGCGGAGCCCGGGACATCTTCGACAAGTACCCCGAGATCAAAATCGTGGCCGATCCGGTGGCCGACTGGATCCAGGCCAAGGCCAAGGACCGCATGACGGAAGTGCTGCGCGCGCAGCCCGGGATCGACGTTGTCTACGGGCACAACGACCCGATGGCCGTCGGCGCGTACCTTGCGGCCAAGGAACTGGGGCGCGAGAAAGAGATGATTTTCGTCGGCGTGGATGGTCTGGGCGGCCCGGCGGGCGGCATACGGAAGGTGATGGACGGCATCCTGGCCGCCACCTTCGTCTATCCGCTGTGCGTCGATAAGGCGGCGGAGGTGGTCAACCGGATTCTGCGCGAACCGGGGTTTAAGCCGGAGAAGGATTACGTGTTGGACTCGCTCATGGTGACCTCGGAAAATGCGGCCCAAATGTACGAAAAGTTCACCATCCCCGGCATTAACTAAGGTGAACCGCCACCGCCCTGGTATCTGCTCCCTTTGTGGTGAATTTGGTAGAGTGAATGGAGGGCCGGAAGCAACCGCCGGCGCATCCATGCACAAATCTCCTGGCAAGCAGTTTCTGAACCCGTCGCTCCGAGCCACGTTTCTGATCGCCCTGGCGATGTTCGCCACCGAACGCGAAGCCCGCGCTTACGCGGACCCGGGGTCGGGCGCGCTCATCTGGCAGATGCTGGTCGCCGGACTGGTCGGCGTGGGATTCTACTTCCGCCGGATCACGGCCTGGTTTAAGAATCGAAAAGGTCCAAAAGTTTGAGCCAGCCGGCGCCTCCGACACAACCCATCACCGCTTCATTCCGCGATCCCGCCGGCAGCCTCTTCCACTACCAGGGTCGAATTCTGCGCGTCGTTAACGGAATCGGAGCCGCCGATCTGGAGGCTTTCCTGGCGTCGCAAGCCGGGCAGAAGTTGATGGCCGCGGGCACGGTCGTCCCCACCCGCGCGCTGGACCCCGCGGAGTGCCGCGAGTTGCTGGCCGACCCTCGTGTTCGTGAGCTCTACGACGCGCGCGGCGGGCAGATGATCCTGGAGCACGAGCGCGTAGATTTCCCCAGCTTCCCCTATGAGTGGACTGCCGAGATGCTGCATGCCGCCGCCCTGCTGACCCTCGATCTGGCGCAGGCGCTGCTTCCCGACGGCCTCGGGCTCAAGGACGGCACGCCGTACAACGTCCTCTTCCGCGGCCCCGAACCGGTCTTCATCGACGTGCTCAGCTTCGAGCGCCGCCAACCCGGCGATGCCACCTGGCTCCCCTACGCGCAGTTCGTCCGCACCTTCCTGCTGCCCCTGCTGGCCAACCAGGCCTACGGACTCGGGCTGGACCAGACGCTGACCACGCGGCGCGACGGTCTCGAACCCGAGGAAGTCTACCGCTGGAGCAAGCCGTCCGAGCGCTTGCGCGCGCCCTTTTTCAGCCTGGTGTCCATGCCCACGTGGCTGGGCGGCCGGCACAAGCAGGACGACGATTCCATCTACCGGAAGAAGGTGATGGGCGATCCCGAAAAGGCCCGTTATATTCTGGATCACCTGCTCAACGGCCTGCGGCGCACGCTGCGCCGCCTCAAGCCGGTGGAGGGAAAAAGTAGTGTGTGGTCGGATTACATGGCCGCCAACAACAACTACACCGCGGATCATTTCCAGGCCAAGCAGCGCTTCGTGGGGGATGCGCTGGCCGAGTTCGCCGCGCGCTCCGTGCTGGACGTTGGCTCGAACACAGGCCACTTCAGCGCCATTGCGGCCCGCAACGGGGCCAAGGTCGTGGCGTTGGATTACGACCCCGTGGTGCTGGGCACGGTGTGGCGGCAGGCACGGGCGGAGAAGCTGGAAATTCTGCCCCTGGCGGTGAATTTGACGCGGCCCAGTCCGGGAACGGGCTGGCGCAATCGGGAGTGCTCCAGTTTCCTGGATCGCGCCCGCGGCAAGTTCGACGCGGTGCTGATGCTGGCGGTGATCCATCACATGCTGGTGACGGAGCGGGTGCCGCTGGCCGATATCCTCGACCTGGCGGCCGAGTTGACGACGAACCTGCTGGTGATCGAGTTTATCGCGCCGGACGATTCCATGTTCCAGCGCCTGACGCGCGGGCGGGAGGAATTGCACAAAGATCTCACGCCGGAGTTGTTCGAAACCCTGTGCGTCCGCCACTTTGAAATTGTCCGCCAGCAGCACGTCGAGGGCACGTCGCGGTGCCTCTATCTGCTCAGGAAGAAACCCGGGTTTCTTCGCATGCTATCGTGAAGGATAGTGTCTTCGCCACTCAATTTCCATCTGGCGCAATATGATGGGCCGCTCGACCTGCTGCTGGATTTGATCCGTAAACAGCAAATCGACATTAAGGACATCCCGATCGCCACCATCACGTCTCAATACCTTGAGTACATGGATAAAGCGCGCGAAATGGACATCGATCTGGGCGCCGAATTCGTCTACATGGCGGCTACGTTGATCCACATCAAGTCCAAAATGCTGCTGCCGCGCGACCCCGCCTTGGAAGAGGAAGGCGACTCATCGGACGATCCCCGGCAGGAACTGGTGGACCGTTTGCTGGAGCACGAGCGCTTCAAGAACGCCGCGGAAATGCTGCAACAGAAGCGCATGATCGAGGAAAACGTCTGGAGCAACCCGCAGATCAAGTCTTTCGTGTCGGAAGACGACGATCCGGGCCTGGCGATCACCCTGTTCGACCTGGTGAAGGCCTTTGGCGAGATGCTGGAGCGCGTCAAGAACCGCCCCGTGTACGAAGTGGAATCGGCCGATGTCACCGTGGTGGACATGATGCGCTACCTGCGCGACCAGTTCCTCCAGGTGGGCCCGGACCAGCCGGTTTTCATCATGCGCGTGTTCGAATTGCAGCGCACGCGGCGCGCCATGATCGCCCTGTTTCTGGCCGTGCTGGAAATGGTGCGGATGCAGGCCGTGGTAGTAACTCAAAAAGACTTATTCGGCGAAATCGCCCTACAGCGCCATGGCAGTTTCGACCAGGTTTTCTCGAGCGAGCAGCCCATGGCCGCCATCGACAAGGATTACATCTGATATTTAGCATGGAAGAACTGGAAACATCTCCGCAGGGTGCAAGCCCGGAACCTGAACCTGAAACGCCTCCGGTGCCGGAGGGGACAGGCCAGGAGGCCTGTCCTACAGTGGACGAGTTGATGGCCGCGAGCGGAATGCCGTTGGACGACACCCCGGTCCCGGTCTCGCAGGAAGACTCGCAGATCAAGGCCATTCTCGAAGCCATCGTATACGTGGCCGAGGAACCGCTCACCCTGGCGCAGATTGCGGCATCCCTGCAACAGTCCCCGGAACGCATTAAGGACCTGCTCGACCAGTTGATCGCGGAATTCGACCAGCCCTCTCACGGCGTCTCCATCCGCGAAGTGGCGGGCGGCTACAAGATGACCACCAAGCCGGAACATCACGAGGCGGTACGCAATTTCGTCAAGAGCCTCAAGCCGCCCTTGAAGCTGTCCCTGCCGGCGCTGGAAACCCTCGCCGTGATCGCTTACAAGCAACCCGCCACCGGCCCGGAGATCATGGAGATCCGCGGCGTGCAGGGCGGCGGCGTCCTGAAGACCCTGCTGGACCGTAAACTCATCGCCGTCGCCGGGCGCAAGAACGTCATCGGCAAGCCCATGCTGTACAAGACCACTAAGGAGTTCCTGATCCAGTTCGGCCTGAAGGACCTGAGCGAGTTGCCTTCGCTCAAGGAATTCGAAGAGATCCGCCGCATGGCCTTTTCGGATAGCGAAGCACCCCAGCAGGAAGCAGCCGAACCCACCGCCGAACCCACCGCCGAAACCGTCACCGAAACCGTCGCCGAACCGCCGGCGGCCGAACCCGCCACCGTAGTTGGACCTGCCGCGGAATCCGCGCCTAACGAGGAAAACCAGTGCCCGTAGAACGTTTGCAGAAGATCCTCTCGCAAGCCGGGGTCGCCTCGCGGCGTCAGGCCGAGAAGATCATGCTGGAGGGCAGAGTCACGGTGAACGGCACAGTCGTCACCGAACTCGGCACCAAAGCCAATCTCGAAACCGACCACATCAAAGTGGACGGCAAGCTCATCCGCGCCCCCAAAAATCAGGTCTACATCGTCCTCAACAAGCCGAACAACACCATGACCACGGTGAGCGATCCCGAAGGGCGGGCCACGGTGATGGATCTGCTCCGCGGAGTCAAGGAGCGCGTGTACCCCGTCGGGCGCCTCGACTATCACAGCGAAGGCCTGCTGCTGTTGACCAACGACGGAGACCTGGCGAACGCCATCATGTCCGCCCACTCCCACCTGCCCAAGACTTACGTGGTGAAAGTTACCGGACTGTTGACCGGCGACCAGGAACAGGAATTTCGCGACGGCATTCCGCTGATGGGACGCCGCACGCTGCCCGCGGGACTGCGACTGGTGCGCAACGCCGCCAACCCCTGGTATGAGATCAAGCTCACCGAAGGGCGCAACAACCAGATCCGGTTGATGTTCAAGCATCTGGGCAAACTGGTGGAGAAACTGAAGCGTGTGCGCATCGGCCCACTGGAATTGGGGGCGCTGAAACCCGGGGCATTCCGCTATCTGACGGAAGACGAAGTGGAAAAGCTGAAGCGCGCCATCAAGCGCTCGAGCGAGTCCACAGGCGTATGAGCCGGATTTCGGAAATCCTCCGCAACGCCCGAACCATCGCCGTGGTCGGCCTGTCGGGCAAGCGCTTCCGCCCCTCCTACGGAGTGGCCGAGTATATGCAGCGTGCCGGCTACCGCATCATTCCGGTGAACCCGCTGGAACAGCAGGTGCTGGGGGAAATCAGTTACCCCGATCTGGATGCCGTCCCCGAGACAATCGATATCGTGGATATTTTCCGCCGCCCGGAATTCGTTCCCGAGATTGTGGAAGCGGCGATTCGCAAGGGCGCCAAGGTGATCTGGATGCAGGAAGGCGTAATCCACGAAGACGCCGCGCGGCGCGCCATGGAAGCCGGCCTCACCGTGGTGATGGACCGCTGCATTCTGAAGGACCACCGCCGGCTGGTGGGATAAGCCTCCGGCTTGTCCATCCGAGCGAAGCGTGGCCTGGCGAGCTACGCTCGCCAGGCAAGCTGAAGCATGCNNGCGCAAATGGCCAATCTCCAGATCCGAGCGAAGCTCGGACTCCGCCCCCTTTACTGCACCGTCAGTGTCGCTGTCTCAATTACGCCGCCGGCTGTCGCCGTGATGGTGACCACCTTCGGCAGCGACGTCGTAATCGGAAACGTCGCCGAACTCTGCCCCTGCGGGACGATTAGCCCCAGCAGCGGCACCCCAGCCGAGTTCGCCGGGCTTACCGTGAGGCCTACCTTAAAGCCGCCAAGCCCCGCCACGCCGTCTAGAGTAACCGTACCTTGCGCGGTTCCGCCGGCGGTCACCTGATCCGGCGAGATCGAAAGGCCGGCGAGCGTAACCGGGCCCGGAGGATTCACCGTCAGTACGGCCGTTTGCGTCGCCACCCCGTAGCTGGCCGAAATCGTCACGGTGTGGACCGCCGTCACCACCGCCGTGGTCAGCGTAATGGCCTGCGTACTCTGCCCGAAGGGGATGGTGAGCCCCGTGACCTGCACCGCGGAGTCGCTGGCGCGCAGGGTGATCGCTGCGCCCGTCACCGGTGCCGGATCGCCCAGCGTCACCGTGCCGTTCACCGGGTTCCCGCCCAACACCGTGCTCGCCTCCAGTGTCAGTTGCAGCGGCGGCAGCAGGGTGAGCGTGGCCGATACCGTGGCGCCGTTGAGCGTGGCCGTCAGCGTCGCGGTCTGCAAACTCGCCACCGCTACCGTCAAAATCGGAAAATCCACCGAACTCTTGCCGAAAGGCACCTGTACGGACAGACCGGGAAGCTTCACATTCGGGTTGTCGGTGGCAATCGCCACGCTGACGATGCCGGCCTGGGCGGTGCCCGATAGCGTCACCGTTCCGGTGAGACTCCGCCCGCCCAGAATCGACGCCGGCGTGAAGGATAGCGTCGACAGTTGGACGGTGCTCGCCGGGACTATCTCGAGCGTAGCCGTCAGCGTGACGCCGCTGCCGGTGGCGGCAATGGTCGCCTCCGTGGTGTTGGTCACGGCGGAAGGGCTAATCGTGGTCTGGGCGGAAGCTTTGCCGGCGGGAACGACGAGCTGCACCACTACCGGCGCCGCCGCATTGTTGGTTTGCAGCCCCACCGCATAACCGGTGGTCCGCGCCACACCCGTGAGGCCGACGGTCAATCTGGTGGTGCCTCCCGCGGTCACCGGGTTGGGATCGAGTGTCAGTGAGGCCGGCAGCACCTTGATGGCCGGAATGGCGTTCATCTGAAAGGTCACCTGGTTGGCGTAGATGCCGTCGGCGGACAGGGCCAGCGATACCGTTCCCGCGCCATCGACGTCGGGCGGCAGCACCACATTGATCTGGTCCAGACCGAAGAAGCCCGGAGCCGCGCCGGCATACTCCACATTCATGGTGTACGCATTCCCCGACGAATCCTGTGCCACCGCGGTGACCGCGGCGGCGTGGCGCAGTCCGGTGCCGTAGATGGCCAGCCGCGTCTGCACATCGCTCCCGCCGTCGTCTGTCAGCACCAGGAAGGGCGCGGGCAGGTAGTTGATGGCGTTGAGAATGGCGCCGGAACCGCTGCCGCTGGCATCGCTCGTAAACACGGCGGGCGATGTCTGGACGAGCAGTGCCGCGCCGGTCTTGGCAGTCCCCGATACCGTCGAGCGGACCGCCACGTTCGCCGTGCCCAACACCAAACCGGAGGGAACCACCAGGTTGATCTGCGTCGGAGAGACATAAAACAACTGCGCCGCTACGCCGTTAAACTCCACCCGGGTCGCCGCCAGTTCCGTCGGCAGTTGCCCGTCGCTATCCAGCGACGCCGAAGCCGTGCTCACCGATAGATTAGTGCCGAAGATGGTGGCCAGGGAATCCGGCGCGATGGAACCGCCGTAGCTCGCCGCATTCACCACCGTAAACGCGGCAGATTGGGCCACCGCCAGCGGCGCGCACCACGCCACCAGAACCGCGCACCACGCCACCGGCCTCCACTGCATACTTTAGATAACGCGCGACGCGGCCAAAAAGACGAATCCGGCCCTTTGACATCCCTGCGACGCCGGCCGGCGACAATCTGCCGCGTCCATTTCTTCCAGGCGTGGCAATTGTCCTCGCCCCAACTTCCTTGGACGGCGGCCCCTGTCAATCTTTTGTTGGAGTTCCAATCTCCGTCACATGGCACCCAGCGTGCTGCATTAATGGGTGGGCTTCTAAGACTGAACCCTATATGCATCGCATCGTCCCCCAATCGCTTCTCATCGCCGGTATCCTCACCGGCGCCCTTTTTGCCCAGCCGCGCCTGATCCAAGGTCCGATCCAGGACACCCAGCGCACCCGCATGACGGGTCATGTTCACCCCATGGCGAATGCGGAAAACGATCTTGGTCCGCTGGATTCCGCCGTAGTCCTGCCGGCCATCACGTTCGTCCTCGGCCAGACGGCGGCGCAGCAGGCCGATCTGGACCGCCTGCTCGCCGCGCAACAGGACCCCTCGTCGCCGGACTATCACCGCTGGCTCTCCCCGGAGCAGTACGCCGACCGGTTCGGCGCCTCGACCGCCGATATCGCCAAGATCACCGCCTGGCTCGCGCAGCACAATCTGCACGTCACCACGGTCGGGCGCGCGCGAACCGCGGTCATCTTCACCGGCACCGCCGGCGACGTCGGACAAGCGCTCCAAATCAGCTTCCACCGTTATAGCGTGGACGGCCTCACCCACTTCGCCAACACCGCCGAGCCGTCACTCCCCACCGCCCTTCAAGCCGCGATCCGCGCCATCCACGGCCTGCACGATTTCCGCATGCAGCCCCAAGCCGTCCTCCGCTCCGTGCTCGATCCCCGCTACACCTCCGCCACTTCCGGCAATCACTACCTGAGCCCCGACGACTACGGCACCATCTACAACATCAAAGCCCTTTGGAACGCCGGCTTCGACGGAACCGGGCAGAAAATCGTCATTGCCGGCCAAACCCGGGTCGCTCTCGCCGACATCCAGGCCTTTCGCGCGAAGTTTCAGCTTTCGGCCTCCGACCCCCAGTTGCTTCTGGTGCCCAACACTCAAGATCCCGGTACCGTGAAAGGCGATCTCGGCGAAGCCGATCTCGATCTTGAGTGGGCCGGCGCCACGGCGCCTCAAGCGACCCTGCTCTATGTGTACTCCTATAACGTAATGGACGCCGTGCAATACGCCATCGACCAGAATCTCGCCCCGGTACTCAGTGTCAGCTACGGCCTCTGCGAACCCCTCTCGCTGCGCTCCGACATGCTCACCATGCAAACCTGGGCGCGCCAGGCAAACGCGCAAGGCATGACCTGGATGAATGCCGTCGGCGATTCCGGCGGCGCGGATTGTCTTTCCGGCACGTCGAGCAGCGGCGGGGGACTGGCGGTCGACTCTCCAGCCGACGTTCCCGAGGTCACCGGCGTCGGCGGCAGCACCTTCCATGAAGGCTCCACGCAATACTGGAACGCGACCAACAACGCCAATGGCGGTTCGGTCCTCTCGTACATTCCCGAGACCGTCTGGAATGACAGCACGCCGGGCAGTCCGGCCGCCGGCGGGGGCGGCGCCAGCACCGTCTTCGCCCAGCCCGCGTGGCAGACCGGCCTGGGCGTGCCCAACAACGGCGCGCGCAACGTTCCCGATATTGCACTCGCCGCCTCGCCCAATCACGATGGGTACATGGTCTACACCGGCGGCCAACTCCAGGTCTTCGGGGGAACATCCTGCGGCGCGCCTTCCTTCGCCGGAATCGCCGCTCTGCTGAATCAGTATCTGGTGTCCAGCGGCGCTCAAACCGTCCCCGGCGTCGGCAACATAAACCCGCGCCTCTACGCCCTCGCCCAGTTGGGAATCGGCGTGTTTCACGACATCACCTCCGGCGACAACATCATCAACGTGACCTGCGGCGCGCGCACCCGCAACTGCGTCGCCGGCTCGTACGGCTATGCGGCGGGCCAGGGCTACGACCAGGCCAGCGGACTCGGCTCGGTCGACGCCTATAACCTGGTGACGGCATGGCGCGGCGGGTCTTCCGCCCGAGCGTCCGCTTCCGTCATTCTAGAGGCGAGTGCCACTTCGGTGGCGGCCACCGGTTTTGTCACCGTCACCGCCACCGTAACCAGCGCCAGCGGCGCTACCCCCACCGGCGCCATCACCTTCACCTCGGGCGGCAAGCAGATCGGCGTGGTATCGCTCAGCGGCACTGGGTCGTCTGCCTCCGCCAGCATCACGGTCAGCGCCACGCAACTTCAGGTCGGCAACAACAGCATCGTGGCCCAGTACTCCGGCGATACCACCTTGAACGCCGCCACCGCGGCGATCAGCGTTGCCGTCACGGCGGCATCGTCCGGGCCGCCGGCCATCACCGGTTTGACGAACGGCGCCTCCTTCCGTCAGACCTACGCTCCGGGAATGGTGCTGACGATCTTCGGGTCGAACCTGGCGGACGCAACCTGGGTCGCGTCCAGCGTGCCTCTCGCCGTGCAGGCGTCCGGCGTCAGCGTCGCCATCGGAGCCGTCAGCGCACCGCTTTACTACGTCTCACCCGGACAATTGAACGTGCAGATCCCCTACGAGACGCCCGTCAATAGGCCTGTCATTCTGACGGTGACCAACAACGGCCTCACCGCGACCACCACGTTCACCGTCGCTTCCGCCGCGCCCGGCTTGTTCACCGATGCGAACGGGGCGGTTGTGCCGGTCGCCACGGTGGCGCGCGGCGGCGTTCTGACTGTGTACCTTACGGGCACAGGCGCCGTGTCGCCGGCCATTGCCACCGGCGCGGCCCCGGCTGCCGGCACCCCCGTCACGCAGTTGCCCGCCCCCGTGCAGTTGACCACGGTTTCCATCGGCGGAGTCTCCGCCCCCGTCCAGTTCGACGGGATCCCAACCGGCCTGGTCGGAGTGACCCAGATCAACGTGCTTGTCCCCACGACTGCGCCGCTCGGAACCCAGCCCGTCGTTGTGGTCACCGGAGGCATCGCAAGCGCCACGGCGACCATCACCGTTACGGCGCAATAAGAAAGGCATTTCCCGGGGATTCCGTCCCATGCGCGGGCGCTGCCCCGTTCCGCCCGTTGGGTGCGCCTCCGACCTTATACAATTGGATGGAGGATTCCCGATTGGAGAACAAGGAAATCGCGCGTGTGCTCTGGGAAACCGCCGATCTCATGGAGATCGCCGCCGAAGACGGGTTCCGCATTCGCAGCTATCGCAACGGTGCGACCGCCGTGGAAGGCTACCCGGAGCGCATCGTCGATATCCTGCGCGACCCCGAACGCAAGGTCACCGCCATTCCGGGCATCGGCAAGGGGCTCGCCCACGTGCTGGCCGAAATCGCCGAGCGCGGTTCCTGCGAGCGGCGCGACCTGCTGCTGGAAAAATTTCCCCCCACCGCGCTGGAGTTCCTCAAAATCCAGGGCCTCGGCCCCAAGAGCATCGCGCTCATCTTCGAGCACTTCCGCATCAGCACGATCGACGAACTGGAGCGCCTCTGCCAGGAGCAGAAGCTGCGCTCGCTGCCCCGCATGGGCGCCAAGCTGGAAGAAAAAGTGCTGCGCTCCATCGCCGGGTATCGCCAGCGCTCCGGACGGTATCTGTTGAGCTATGCCGAAGGCGTCGCCGAAGAACTCGGCGAAGTGCTCCGCCAGGTGCCGGGCGTGGACGCCGTGACCCCGGCGGGCAGCCTGCGCCGCGGGCGCGAGACGGTGGGCGATCTCGACCTGCTGGTCACCGGCCCCGC
>PLDO01000622.1 GCA_003136215.1 Bryobacterales bacterium | reverse complement strand
AAACCCTTGACGCGCCCACGGCGAACCGTTTTGGCCCTAACTCCAGTCGCCCTACGGGCTCCTTCCGTCAGGCCCAAAACGGGAAGAACTAGCCATATACCAGGTGGGGCCAGATCAGAGCATCAAAAGGGGCCAAATCAAGTTGACAAACGCACAAGTGGCTGAACCTAGCGGGCCTGAATCAAACGCCATAGACGGCTAAGTTCTTTATTTACAATCTGGGATCGTTCTCCAAAGCTGGACGTCGCCGGTTTGAATCCGGTCTCCGGTTCTTGCGCTCGGCCTGTACGGGTTTTTGTACGATAGAACCGTGGATTCTGAGTATCGTCCGCACCGTGCGCATTTTGAAATCAATAACTTACGTGTTTTCAATACTATGCCGTAGTTCGAGTCCCGCCCGGATCACCATGTTTTCAATAACTTACGGATCAATTGAGGCCCTTCGGGGCCGCATTGGTAGCAACCACGGTAAGCTCCGGAGCGCCTCCCGCATCGTTGCGCTTCAGAGTGAAGGCCTCCCCTTTGTGGTGACTCCGCAGGGACACCGCTTCGACCTGCACGCGTCGATGAGGTGGTACGTGCAGAGGAAGGTCGAGCGCAAGACAGCGCCAGTAGTGGAGACCGATGGCGCACCGCTATCGCCGATTGATACCGCACGCCTGCAAAAGATCTGCGTTGCCGTGAAGCTGGCCGAATTGGAGCTTGCCCGCAGGCAGGGTGAGGTCGTCAGCATTGACGCGACGGTTGCCGCTGTCGGCGCGCACGTTACCGTGTGCCGGTCACGGTTGCTCTCCCTGCCCGCGAGACTCGGGCCTGCCGTCGCGGTTGAAGACAATGCCGCGCAGGGCCAGAAAATTTTCGAAGCAGGCATTTACGAAGCGCTCGAAGAACTTGACAACGGAGGCATCGAACCGGCGGGTCCTGCACGTCGGCAGGGTCTGGTGGCAACCGCAAGCCGCCGGTGGAGGTTCCGGCTTGTTCCACGCTCCGGCCCCCTAAAGTTCTCGTTTCGCCGTCCTCTTCAGAAATTTCGCATTGCTATAGCAGGGCCATAATCCTGCTTCCCAGGCCCAGGGTCCAGCCGCAAATGCGCGCTTAAACCGCTGATTATGCGCCACTTGCTCCAACATGCAGACTCCTGGGGCCTTTCATGACTTAGGGTAAACGCACTACTGCTGAAATAACCGAAGAGAAATTGAAACTGTGATACCATCCGTAGTATCAAGTATACAGGTGACCCCGTGAGCGGCTCATGGCAGAACGAAAGAAAGTTGAGGAGCACATTCGCGAAATAGCAGGTCGCCGGAAGAACACAACTCTCCAGGAGATCGAGTGGGTTGTGAATCAGCTGGCGATGCTAGGTTTGGAAACCAATAAACGGGGCACATCGCATAACATGATGTTTCGGGTAGGTGAGCAGCAGTTTTCAGTCTGCTCGCACAACCGAGGCAGCAAGCAGCTCAAGCGCTGCTATGTCGACGCATTTCTAAGCGCAATGACTGAATTGGGGTTATATGAAGACTAGAGTGGCCAAGAATCTCGGGTATTACATGGAGTTGCCGTATGCTACTGTTCTTCGGCGAGATGAGGACAGCGACTTCGTTGCGACGGTGCAAGAATTGCCGGGCTGTGTGGCACACGGGGAAACTGAAGCCGAGGCCTTGGTGGCCGTCAAGGAAATGCAGCGTCTCTGGCTTGAAGAGTGCCTCGCGTCAGGGCAGGTTGTTCCTGAACCTGACGTGGAGGATGCACTGCCAAGTGGAAAGTGGCTGCAACGCGCTCCCCGGAGTCTGCACGGGCGACTCGTTCAGGTGGCAAAGCGCGAAGGCGTCAGCTTGAATCAGCTTGTTACGGCCATGTTGGCTGAGGCCGTCGCGGGTCGGACCTGGAGTAAGGACCGAACCGAGCCAGAGGTCTGCAAATCATGTCCTCTGAACCGCTCGGATCTCTGGGACGAAGCATTTCAGACCAACCAGACGTGGCGTTTTGAGACGCATCCGGCGCTAACAAGCGCTCCAGCAACCCTTCTGGAACCGTGGTTGAAGAAATTGAGGCTAAGCAATGCCGACGAAAACAAAGAAGCCCACGAAATCGCTGAGTGCAGCGGACACTGACAAGTACGCAAACTTTCTCGACAGTTTGGAGCTGATCGCAATAGCCGCGAAGAGCTGCTCGTTCCATCTTGATCGCAGTGGATACATGCAATTCAGGAGAGGGACGAAGCGGCCAGTGCGGGTATTGGGCGAACAGTCGCAGGTCTCAAGTATTAAGGAAGATCATTTCGACGCCGAGGTCCGGTTCAGCATCGGACTTGCAGCTGAAGGTGCAGGAGAAGGAGAAGTCGAGAAATCGTTGTCGCTCGAATGTACCTTCGAAGCTCACTTTCACACGGGACCTAGCCCAGCGGATATAGTGTACGCCGAGAGGTTCGCCGAATCTGAGTTGCGCGTCGTCTTGCGCCCGTTTGCACGGCAGCTCATAGCAGATATGACTACCAGAATGGGAATTGCCCCTATCTTTCTGCCGCTGCGCTTTCGGTGATCCATCGTCGATATGTTGCGCGACTCTCTCTTGATTGGCGCAGCCGTGAGGCTCTGTCGCATGTAGAAAAGCGTTCGTGCCGCATTTCAGCGGCGTCGCCGCGCTCCACATGCGACGCCATCACGCTTCATGCGCGCCGCGCCGGAGCCTCCGCGCTGGCGCTCTCGTGGCTGTGGCGCGCGCGGTAGGCGCGGGGCCGGCCGCTACCGGGGCGCTGGTGGCGGGGCCGGTCGCGCCGGTCACAGGCCGGGCGGGCACTTTTCCGATAACGCGACGTCACGGGAGTGATCCAGCCAACGCCACCTCGAATGCGGCGACGCGGTCAACGTGCGGAAGGCTGACAATGCACTGAGCAAGATTCCCCCCGGGAGCGTCGATACCTCAAAGCCTAGCCGAACATCTGTTGTCATGCGAGGTACCTGCCGCCAGAAAATTGGATCGGAAAACGACGCGGTTTCGTTCACGGGCGCCAGCCGCATCGGCACGCGCTTTCTCTTTGGCAGCACGCCTTGCGGCCAATTCCGCTATTCGTTCTTCTTTTTGCTTGGCCTGGTCAGCCAATTCACGCGCTTTCCTGACCGCTTTGGAATGCCTGCGTTCATCAGGCGGTAGTACCTGTTCAACGGCTCTGTGAAACGCCGTGCTCCCTTCTTTTGAGATGGGTCCGTTGGCGCGGATTGCGGCGGAGGTAGCGCGGAGCAGTTCCAGAGGTGCAAGGCTACATTCGGGACGGGCTGCGAGCCAAGAATCGACTTGAGCAATTCGTTCTTCTGTCATCTGCCCATCGGCAGTAATGGTCTTAAGGAGGGATACCAGTTCAGCGACGATCCCAGCAGGCTTTTTGACGGCCATTATCGGATAACCATATCCGGATTGATTGTAGCGGGAAACAAACGTCTCCGCGCGAGCGTTATGTTAACCCTGCGCGGCCGCCCTCGTCCGATGATGCAACGCGCTAGAATCCCTGCGAGCGGGAGGATATTATGGACATCATCTATGCGCTGTTGAGCTCTGCACTCACTATCGTATTTCTGTGGTTTTGGAAACCGTGGGCAAGTGCCTACTCTGGAGAGAAAGCAAAGAACCTCGCGCGGAAGGAAGACCTCGATAAAATCCTGGCTGAAGTGCAGGCCGTCACGCGCGCGACGGAAGCCGTCAGAGCCGAAATTCAAAGTGCGCTGGCCGACCGGGAGCGCCACATGAAGTGGCGAATGGAAGTGTATATGGCGCCGTACGCTGAAAGCGAAATCGCATTTCGAACGTATTACCCACCATGACCGTCACCGTGAAAAATAAAACGCCGCTTGTGCG
>PLDO01000214.1 GCA_003136215.1 Bryobacterales bacterium | reverse complement strand
ACGCTCACCAAGTGGTACGAAGAGCACGGCAAACACGAAATCTTCGCCGGCGGCAAGAGCGTTCCGCTGGTAAGCCGCGAGCATGCCATGGTGCTTCGCGAAGACATCGTGACCAACGAGATCCAGCACGATCTGGACAACCTCGGTATCGCCAAGACGGCGCGCGAAGAGAAATTCCGGGCGCGCGACGCCAAGATGAAGCAGGATGCCGAGAATGCCCGGATGGCCAAGCTTTATCGTGAGCATGTACTACAGGAGAAGCCGGTTGCCGGACTGGTGAGCATCGAGTCGCTTACCCCCGCGCCGAAATCGGCCGTTAAGAAAGTGGAAGAGCAGGAAGAAGTCGGCAGCTTCGGCGACTAATCCATAGTTCATTCCTGTCACACGAAACCGCCGGTCCGGAGATTCCGCGACCGGCGGTTTTGTTTTGGTGGGGCAGGCAATCTCTTGCCTGCGGCCGGCTTTCAGCCGGCTGGACCCGCTGGAAAGCGGGTCCGCAGCCTGAATAGGCTGCCCCACGTTGCACCACGCCGGTGAACGCGATCCGCCGACTCATCTGACCAGCAGGCCCGCCCTGCCCCAGGCGCTGAGCGGCGTCGTGGCGCCATCCAGCGCGTGCACCTGGAAGACTACTTCCCTGCCCCGCACTTCCACTGCCGTCCAGCCGAAGAACCAGCCGTCCTCGTACTTGCCGCTGAGCCGCAGGTGTCCGCCCGCGCTGGGCAAGGACAGGTAGGTGACGCCTTGCAACTCGGCGTGAATTAACTGGTGCACATGCCCCGCCACCACGCAGCACACGCCGTATCGCTTCGCCAGTTGGTGCAGCGGGCTGTTGGTAGAGCCCAGCGCGGCGTCGAGCAGCCAGGAGGGGCGATGCGACACCAAGAACTTCACCGGCGCGGCCGCATGTTCGCGGAGATCGTTTTCGAGCCACGCCAACTCCCCCGGCGGCCATTCGTCCGACCGGCTGTTGTCGAGCACGGTGAAATGCGCCGCGCCGGAATCGAAACTGTAGTGCGGCTCCCGTCCCGCGTACCGGCGGAACAGCCGCTCCGACGGCTCACTCCAGATATCGTGATTGCCGGGCGCGAGGTAGAGCGGAATCCGCCGGTAGGGCTCGACGAGGCGTTGCGCCTCCCGCCATTCGGCTTCCGCCGTAGCGTCGTTGAGCCCCTGTATGGTGTCGCCAACCGACAGCACGAGGGCCGGCTGCGTGGCGGCCAGCTCTTTCCAGACTCGTTCGTAAACACCCGGCTGCGCTTCCCCGGTGCGGTCGCCCAGCAGCACGAAATGGAAGTTGTCCGCGGGCGCGGCACAGACGGCCAACCATGCGGCCAGCGCCAGTCCGCCGAGCCCGGAGAGAAGCCGCCGCATCACGCGTCGCCCGCAGGCGCGGCCACGAAGCGGTACCCGACGCCGCGCACGGTTAGCAGGTGCCGCGGCTTGGTCGGGTCGCTTTCGATGTAGCGCCGCAAGCGCACGATGAAATTATCGATGGCGCGCGTATCGGTGTCCTCATGCAGACCCCACACCTCTTCCAGCATGGACTTGCGCGGCACCGGCCTGCCCTCCCGCTGGATGAGAAAGCGCAAAAGGTTGGCCTCCATCAGCGTCAGCCGGAAGACCTGTTCGCGGACGCGCAATTCGAGCAGGTCGAAGTGGACCGACTTATCGCCGAAGACGAAGGTATCGCCCGCCTCGCCGGCGGGCGGAGCGGGCGCGGTGGGAATCGCCGCGGCCAGCCACTCGCGGCGGCGCAGGAGTCCGCGAATGCGCGCGATCAGGATGGCAAGTTCGAAGGGTTTGGTCAGATAATCGTCGGCGCCCGCTTCGAAGCCTTGCAGGATGTCCTCGGCGTGGCCGCGCGCGGTCAGCATCAAGGTGGGAATAAACTGCCCCGCCCGCCGCAGTTCGCGCATCACGGTGAACCCGTCCTTGCCGGGCAGCATGATGTCCAGCACCACCACGTCGAAGCGCGCCGCGTCGGGCAGCAACTGTTCGAGCGCCGCCTCACCGGTATCTACCACTTCCACCTGATAGCCCTCGGCCTCCAGATTAAAACGCAGGCCTTCGGCCAGGTGCAGTTCGTCTTCCACTACGAGGATTCGGCTCATTTGGCGATCGGCAGCTGGAGCGCGAAGGTGCTGCCGAGTCCCGGCCCTTCGCTCTCCGCCCAGACGCGCCCGCCGTGCCGTTTGGCAACGGAGCGCACGATGTATAGTCCCAGGCCGGTGCCTTTGATACGCGATGCGAGCGGCCCCGGCACGCGGTAGAATCGCCGGAAAACACGGTTCAGCTCGCTCTTGGCGATCCCGGGCCCCTGATCCTTCACGCGCATGACCACAAAGCGCCCGTCCAGCGTGGCGGTTTCCACGGTGACATCGACCTTGGCGGCGGAGTACTTGACGGCGTTGTCGATCAAATTGGTGACCGCGGCGCGGATCTCGTCCAGGTCGCCGAACACCGACGCGGGGCCGCATGGGCGGTAGCGGAGTCCTTCGGCCGGTACGCGATGCAGCGTGCGCACCAGTTCCACGCTGGAGCGGACCACCTCGTCCAGATCGATCCGCGTCGGGTTAAGCCTATGCGCCGTGCTGCCCACGCGGCCGGTGCGCAGCACCTGCTCGATGGTGGAGAGGAGCCGGTCGCTATCCTCCAGCATGATGCGGTAGAAGTCTTTGCGTTTGGCCTCGTCCACGGGGCGTGTTTGCAGGGTTTCCAGGTACAACCGGATGGACGCCACGGGAGTTTTCAACTCGTGCGTGACGGCGTTGATAAAAGCGTCGTGCTGTTCGTTGCGGCGGATTTCGCGCACCAGAAAAATAGTATTGAGCAGGATGCCGCAACTGATCATCAACACCAGCAGAATCCCCAGCACGAGCAGGATGCCGTGCCGCCAGTTCAGCAGAAAATAGCCGATGTACAGAACCAGCAGGATGGAAATCAGCCCGACGCCGAACGCAATGTGTCCGGCGATCGATCTGCGCCGCCCGGTGAATTCCATGACTCCAGGTTAGCGCGCCTGAAGGCCCGTGAAACTACGCCGCTTCGCGCTCCGAGACCAGGCGGCTGTTCACCGAAGCCACTTTGATGGCCCTGGCCACGCCGAAAGTCTTCAGCACCTTGATCAGCAGCCAGCTCGGGTCGAACTCGTACCAGGCCAGGCCGTGGCGCGCCGAAGTGGGGTGCGCGTGGTGATTATTGTGCCAGCCTTCGCCGAAGCTGAGGATGGCGACCCACCAGGTATTGCGCGAATCGTCGCGCGTGTTGAATCGCCGCCGTCCCCACATGTGGGTCGCCGAGTTCACCGCCCAGGTGACGTGCAGCCCAACCACGATGCGCAGGCAGATGCCCCACAGGAACATCTGGACGCCGCCCCAGGCCAGCAGTCCGGCGCCGAGAACGGCCAGCGGCACCCAGTGGAAGTTGTTCAACCAGATATAGTAGCGGTGCCTGGCCAGGTCGGGTGCGTACTTGGACAGCATCTTGGTATTGCGATGATTGCTGTTGCCCCACAGAATCCAGCCCATGTGCGACCAGAAGGCGCCGTCGCGCGGGGAATGCGGGTCGCCTGGCTGATCGGAGAGCTGATGATGCATGCGGTGGGTGGCCACCCAGAAAATCGGACCGCCTTCCAGCGTCATGGCGCCGAAAGTGGCAAAGGCGTACTCCAGCCACAGCGGAACCCTGTACGACCGGTGCGTGTGCAGGCGATGGTAGCCCATGCTGATGCCCAAGCCGACCGTAACGTAGTAAAGCACGGCCGCCACGGCCAGCGCCTTCCAACTGAACATGAAGAGGGCGGCGATGGCCCCCACATGCAGGAACACCAGGAAATATGCGGTGAACTTGTTCAGCCCCTCGCGCCTTGCCAGCTCGGCGACGTTTTCAGTTTTCACTGTTCCCCTCGTAGACAGACGATCCTTCTCTAACTTATCAGGAGGGTGCTCAAGGCTTTGTAAGACTTCTGTAATTCCAACAGGATACAGGACAGGGGGACAGACGATCGCCATTTGTCGTCTGTCACCAAACCCCGCGACGGTCGAAAAACCACGCTACTTAACCTGTGCTACCGCGTCCCCAGATAGATATCGTGAATCCGCAGTAACCCCAGGGCGCGCCCCTCACCGTCCACCACGGGCAGCGCCGAGATCTGCGACCGCCGCCGCTCCATCAGTTCCAGCGCCTGCCCCAGATTGGCATCCGGCCCGACCGTCACGGGATGCACGGTCATGGCGTCGGCGGCGCGCAGCGTGCGGATGTCGTCGTGATTGGTGAGCGCCCTGCGCAGATCGCCGTCGGTGAGGAAACCCGTCAGCCTCCCATCGGCCGCCACCACGCACGCGCCGCCCAGGGGACGCCGCGTCATGACAATGATCACGTCCTTTAGTGGCGTCTCCGGCGCCACCCATGCGACCTCGTCGCCGGTGTGCATGGCGGCCGCCACGCTCAAGCGCAGATTGCGCCCCAACTGGCCGCCGGGATGGAACCGCCCGAACTCCTCAGGCGTGAAATTGCGCGCGCACATCAGCGCAATGGCCAGGGCGTCTCCCAGGGCCAGAGCCGTCACCGCGCTCGCCGTGGGCGCCAGATTGTGCGGATCGGCCTCGCGCTCTACCGAGGCATCGAGCAGCACATCCATCTGCGCCGCCAGCGGCGACGCCCAATTCCCCAGGATGCCGATCAACGGCGAGCGGAATTGCCGCAGCAAGGGCACCAGTGCCTGCAACTCCGCCGAAGTCCCACGATTGGAAAGCAGCACCGTGGGATCGCCCGGCGTATAGATTCCCAGGTCGCCGTGCACCGCTTCGGCCGGATGGAGGAACACCGCCGCCGTCCCCGTGCTGCACAAGGTCGCCACAATTTTACGCGCGATGTGGCCGCTCTTGCCGATGCCGGTGACGATCACCTTGCCGGGATGCGCCAAAATCAACTCCACCGCGCGGATCAATTCGCCGTTCAGCCTGACAGCTGCGCGGTGGATGGATTCCGCTTCAATTTCCATGGCGGCGCGCGCGGCGGCGAGCCAATCGTTTTCGGGCGTGGGCGTCATGGGAAACTTCCATCATCGCATGATCGATATTGCTTATCGCCCGCATCAAAGTTTTCGCTTTCCCTTTCACCCATGCGGTGCGCAAACATATAAGATGGCGTCACAGGCGCGGGCTCGGGACCGACGAATGCAGTTCACCACATACCAGACCGAAGGCTTTTACGACGAGATGTTCCAGGCGGACGGGACGGCGAGGCCGCACTTCCAACTGGTTCAGGAGATCGTTCAATCGCTCTCCGATGGGCAGTTGCTGCGCTATAAGCACGCCGCCGAGCGCCTGCTGCTGCAACTGGGCATCACCTTCAACGTCTACGGCGATTCGGCGGGCACGGAGCGTATTTTTCCCTTCGACCTGATTCCGCGCATCGTCCCATCCCACGAATGGGAGCGCATCGAACGCGGCCTCAAGCAGCGCATCCACGCGCTCAACGCCTTCATCGACGATATCTATCACGATCAGAAGATCCTCAAGGACGGGGCGATTCCGGCTGAAGTGGTGACTTCGGCGGTTTCCTACCGCAAGCAGTGCCAAGGCCTGAATCCGCCGTGGGGCGTGTGGTGCCACGTCACCGGCACCGACCTGGTGCGCGACCGCGACGGCGAATACTACGTGCTGGAGGACAACCTGCGCGTTCCCTCCGGCGTCTCCTACGTGCTGGAGAATCGCGAGGTGCTGAAGCGCATTTTCCCCGGGGTGTTCGAAGGTCTCTCGGTGCGCCCGGTCACCACCTACCCGAGCCACCTGCTGGAAATGCTGGAGAGCCTGGCAATCCGCGCCGGCAGCTCGCCCCGCGTGGTGGTGCTCACCCCGGGCATCTACAACTCGGCATACTTCGAGCACAGCTTTCTGGCGCAGCAGATGGGGGTGCAACTGGTGGAGGGCCGCGACCTGGTAGTTTCCGGCGGCGACGTCTTCACGCGCACCACCAGGGGCCTGGAACCGGTGGACGTGATCTACCGCCGGGTAGACGACGATTTCCTGGACCCCGAAGCCTTCCGCGCCGATTCCATGCTCGGCGTCCCCGGCCTGATGGCCGCCTACCGCGCCGGACGCGTCGCGCTGGCCAACGCTCCCGGCAACGGCGTGGCCGACGACAAAGTCATCTACGCCTACGTGCCCGACATGATCCGCTACTACGAAGGCGAGGAGCCCATCCTCCCCAACGTGCCCACCTACCTGTGCTGGCGAGATACCGACCGCAAGTACGTGCTGGAAAACCTGGAGAAACTGGTGGTTAAGGCAGCCAACGAGAGCGGCGGTTACGGCATGCTGGTGGGACCGCACTCCACCGCCGCGCAGCGCGAGGATTTCGCCATCCGCATCGTAGCCGACCCGCGCAACTACATCGCCCAGCCCACCCTGGCCCTTTCGCGCGTGCCCACCATCGTGGACGATCATTTCGAGGGCCGCCACGTCGATCTCCGCCCCTATGTGCTGTGCGGCAAGGATATCTACGTGCTTCCGGGAGGTCTCACGCGCGTCGCCATGCGCAAGGGTTCGCTGGTGGTCAACTCCTCGCAAGGCGGCGGAAGCAAGGACACGTGGGTGCTCCAGGCGCCGGGGGCGCCGGCCGGCGGAGGTCAACAGCAATAGCCATGCCGATCACCAATCCCCTGCTCAGCCGGGTTGCCGACGCGGTCTACTGGCTGGGCCGCTACATCGAACGCGCCGAAAACGTCGCCCGCTTCCTCGACGTCAACCAAAACCTGATGCTCGACCTGCCGCAGGGCTATGCCGACCAGTGGCAGCCCATCGTGGACACCACGGGCGATCGCGCCGAATTCCTGGAACGCTACGGTGTGGCCACGCAGGACACCGTGGTGCGCTTTCTCGCCTTCGATCCCGAGAACCCCAATTCGATCTATTCCTGCGTCCTGGCGGCGCGCGAAAACGCCCGCAGCGTCCGCGAAACCATCTCCTCGGAAATGTGGACCCAGATCAACAGCCTCTACCTGCTGCTCACCGCCGAAAGCCGCAAGGTGGAACCCACCGACCTGCCCACCCTCTGCCACCAGGTCCGCATGGGTTGCCACCTGATCCACGGCATCCTGCACGCCACCATGAGCCACAATGAAGCCTGGCAGTTCATCCGCCTCGGCACGCTGCTGGAACGCGCCGACAAAACCACCCGCATTCTCGATGTCAAGTACTTCATCCTTCTGCCGTCGGTGAGCGACGTGGGCACGCCGTTCGACGATGTGCAGTGGTCGGCCGTGCTCAAAAGCGTCAGCGGCTTCGAAATGTACCGCAAGCGCTACGGGCGCCTTTCGCCCGACCGCATCGTGGAGTTCCTCCTGCTCGACGGCGACTTCCCACGCTCCTTCCGATATTGTGTCAGCATCGCCGACCACGCCCTGCACTACATCACCGGAACTCCCGGCGGCACCTTCTCCTGCCCCAGCGAACAGCGGATGGGCATTCTGCGCAGCGAACTGGACTTCGCCGGAGTGGATGCCATCCTCGCCGCCGGACTGCACGAATTCTGCGACGCGGCGCAGACGAAAATGAATACAATCGATGAATGCATCAAAGGCGACTTCTTCGCGCTGCGGCCGCTGCTTTCCGAGGCCCGGGCGTGATCGGATAAACTTATGACCTTTTGCCTCGGAATCACGGTCGATGAAGGCCTGGTGGGCATTGCCGACACCCGCGTCGTGGCCGGCAACGAGTGCCTGGTCGCCCGGAAAACCGCCACTTACCAAGGCCCCGGCTTTTCGTTTTTCGTGATGCACTCCGGTCTGCGTTCCGCCCGCGATAAAATCCTGCTCTACTTCGAGGAAGCCTTCGCCCGCCAGTCCATGACCCGCGGCCGCCTCTTCCGGGTGGTCAACCTCTACGCCCAGCAGGTGCGCCGCGTCTCGGAGGAGGATGGCGAGGCCCTGCGCGGCGCCGCCCTCAAATTCAATGCCTACTCGCTGCTCGGCGGCCAGATGTCCGACGATTCCACCCACAAGCTCTATCTCGTCTACCCCGAGGGCAACTGGGTCGAGATCGGACCCGACACGCCCTACCAGATCATCGGCGCCTCGGGCTTCGGCAAGCCCATTCTGGAGCGCTCGCTCACTCCCGCGGACTCCATGCTGTACGCCTTCAAGGTGGGCATTCTCGCCTTCGATGCTACCCGCCTGTGCGCCGCCGACGTCGATTTCCCCATGGACGTCCTGCTCTACACCCGCGGCAGCTTCGAAATCGTCGAAAAGCGCTATCAGAAAGACGACCTGCGCGCCATCTCCGAATGGTGGCAGGAGCGCATGCGCAGCGCGGTTCATGACTTGCCGTCGCAGTATATCGAGGCCGCGTTCCCCTCATGCGTATCGCCGTAGTCCACACCACGCTATACCGCTATTCTTCACCGGTCTACCTGGAACCACATATCATCCGCCTGCGGCCCCGCGAAGACGCGTCGCAGCGGCTGGAAGCCTGGACGCTCGACATCACGCCCACGCCTCTGGGCCGCACGGAGTGCCTGGATCAGGACGGCAATACCGTGGTACGCGCTTGGTTTGACTCCGTCACCGCCGAACTTGCGCTGCGCTGCCAGTTTACGCTCGAAACCCTGCGGGACAACCCGTTCCACTACCTGCTCAGCACGCCGGACACGCACCTGCCGATGGAGTATGCCCCCCCCTTGCGCGCCCCGCTGTCGCCCTACCTGCGCGAGGACAGTTCGACGGCGGTACACACCTTCGCCCGGTCGCTGGCCAGAGAATGCGGCTGGCAGACCATTCCCTTTCTCGCCGCGCTCAACCAGCGGCTGTTCGCCACCACGCGGCAGGTAATCCGCGAAACCGGCGCGCCCCACGCGGCGGAGACCACGCTACACGACCAGGAAGGCTCCTGCCGCGACCTGGCCGTGCTCTTCTGTGCCGCCTGCCGCGCGCTGGGTCTGGCGGCCCGCTTCGTCAGCGGCTACGAACGCGACGCGTCGCTACAGGAGAACGGCGACCTCCACGCCTGGGCCGAAGTCTACCTGGAAGGCGCCGGTTGGCGCGGCTACGACCCGTCGCGGGCTCTCGCCGTGGCCGCGTCCCATGTCGCCGTGGCGGCTGCCAGCGACCCCTTGCTGGCTTCCCCCGTCAGCGGCACCTACCGCGGAAGCGCCACCGCCAAAATGGAATTCTCCATTTCCATGCAAGTGGAATAGGAGGCCAACCTGGCAGGCCGGCTATGCCTCAACAAGATTGCGCGCGACCTACGCCAAGGCCGTCCAGAATGGGGAGCCACGAGCTCGCCAACTTCTGTTGACCGCTGGCGAGCAGGGTACTCAGGCCATGGGGTTGCGCCACTTCAGGCCGTGAAACCTGGCGAAATCGGTATCGGAGGAACAGAGTTGCGCACCGTGCTCGATGGCCAGGGCTGCCAGGTGTGCATCGGATGTGAGATTCCCGGCGGTGCCCAGAGGCCTCAGCAACTCACGGAGCACCGGTAGGTGGCGCGGGCCGGGATGCACGATGGCCGCGGACGGCTGAGCCAGCCAGGAAGCCACCAGATCAAAGGCGGTATCCGCTGGAAGCGGGTGGCGGAACAAGCCCGGCCGGGTGGTGAGCCGGAGGAATGCGAGAAGAACCATCCACGGAAAGGCCACGGCCTCCTGCCCGGACAAAACCGATTCCAGCCAGGTCTTCGCCCTCCGATGGAGGGGGGCGTCCTGGTTGACGGCGTAGATCAACAGGTTGGCATCCAGCAGGATCATTTGCGTAACGCGAGCTTGCGGCTGAGTTCCTCGTCCCCTATCGCGTCGGCAACCGCCAGCGCTTTGTCCCAACGAAACTCTTGTCCGTCTCCCATGCGAAACGCTGTCTGAACGAACCTCCGGGCGCGCTTGTGCGGTTTGCCGGATAGCCCGATTCGTGCGGCTTCATTGAGGGCTTCCTTGAAGGAGATGGCGCGCTCCCTCATGGCGTCCCGGATCAACCGTTCCACGTCGGGATCCAGAGTGACCGTCGTCCTCATATTGCTATCATAGCATCATCACGGCTGCTGTCATGATGCGCATCCCGGCACGAGGCGCGCCTACCAGACATGCACCGCCAGCACGGTAGGCGGCGGTCCCCAGGAGGCGCGCGCCGCAATCCGGCAGGCGCCTCTACGGCTGTGCCTCAGGCGGTATCCGGGTCAGGATTGACTCGTAGACACTGCGGGCCACCGCCAACGCTTGTTCTGCTTCCTCACGCACCGGCTCATCGCTCTCGCCAGGATAGCGAAACCTCCACGCGTATTCAGTCAGAGGCGCCGCCCGATTAGCGAGGGTTCCGAGTGTAGCGTCCACCACCACGCACTGCCGGCCAAGTTCCTCAAGGTTATGTGTCTTCCGAACCGGCACGTCGTGCCAGGCGAGAAACGCCTTCATCGCCTTTTCAGCTGCCTGCTGGGCATGGAACATCACGTCGCCCCACAGACCCTCCTCGGGAGCCGAGACCTCATGTGCGGCGGCGCGCAGATCCAGTCCCGCCTTGGAGAGCCACGCCTGTACATCCTGGATACGAGCATCGTCAGGCGACATGCAGTGCCCTCCCTTCGCGCAGCACCGTGCCCGGAAGCGAAGCCTTTAGCTGGCGGCGTTGCTCAAAATAGGAACGTGTGCAGACGAGCACGTCAGCGGCGGCGCCAGTGCCCCGCAGAACTTCATAAGCCAGCCGGCTCCGACGATGTTCCGGTAGAGCATCGTCGGGCACCACTACCAGCAGGTCGTNNAGTCGCTGTCCGGACCGGCGTCCCCACGCGCAACTGAACCGAAAAGGTAAACGCGCTCCGGCCGGTAGGCTTTGACGAGGCGACGCACCACCTCGGTCAGAACCGGGTCGTTCGCCGTTGGAGTTCTGAATACGTTGGTGCTCTCGTTCACCATGGTTCGTCCCCATCAGTTTGCCACAACTGACTGAGTTTGAGCGCCTCGCGGTTGACAGATTCCGGAACCCCTAACCGCCCTGTAGAGGCTCCAATCCTCTCGCGGAATCCGCGTACCTACTTCGCAGGCTGGCTGGCCAACCCCACCATGCACTCCAGCGTGCGCGCGCGCTGCGCCTCGGTCAGCACGAGATAGCGATGCTTCCCGCCCACTTCCGGGCGAAAGGTGGTGCGCCCCGCATCGTCCGCCGTAATCCGCCCCGGCGCCGATAGATCGAAGTACCCGCCGCCCGGCCGCAGCGCGTAGAGCACGGCCGTCAAATCCCACGTCTGCCGGTCGTAGGGCATCTTCATGTAGGCGCGATACGCATCCACTACCGGATGATCGGCCGCCCACGCGAAGTCCTTTTCGATCCGCGCCGCCGGGAATTTCATGGCATCGCCGATCTCGAAGCCGCTGGCCACAATCTCGCCAGGCCACCGGTCGAACAGCCGGCGCGCCGATGCCGTGTCCATTTGCACGTTGAACTCCGGCTTTGGCTGGGCGAAGTTCCCCGCCATCACGCTCAGCAGCCTGACCTTCCGCCCGACCAGCTCCAAATCCGCTGGGGTATCGAGCAGGCGCGCCAGATTGGTGCTGAACCCCACCTGCACGATGACCACACTGCCGTCCTTCTCCGAGGCGAGCAAGCGCCGCAGCAGGGCCACCGCCTCCACCGCCTCGGCGCCGCTGGCCAGGCGCCGCGGATAGACCAAGGTGCCATCCGCCCGGCGACGCTCGGCCGGCGATTGAATCATCGGGCTGTTCTCCGGCGTGACCCCGCTGCCCTTCACCATCCCCACTGGAATCTGCCCGCGCCCGTAGAACGTGTTCACCAGGTCCACGTAAACCGGCGCCCATGGATTGTCCTTGGTGACGGTAACGCCGAGCAGGCGGCACTCGCCGCGCGTTTGCAGCGCATGCAACATGGCCAGCGCCAGCGCGTCGTCCACGTCGTTGCCCATATCGGTATCGAAGATCACCGGGACAGCCTGCGCCCACGCGCCCGCCGCCGCCAGACCCACTACCACCGTGAAAGCCAGAAATCTCTTCATACGGTGCCCACGTTACCACACGCTACAATATGCGCGTATGCACCCCTGGATCCGGCGCCGCCTGGCGCTCGCGCTACTCGCCTGCACGCCGCTGGCGGCGGAAATCCGGTCGCTCACCATCCTGCACACCAACGACCTCCACGCCCGCATGATGCCGCTGGAAAACCACCACGGCGGCTTTGCCTTCCTGGCCACCGTGATCCGCCGCGAACGCGCCGGCTGCCAGGATTGCATCCTGCTCAACGCCGGCGATGTCGCTCAGGGCAGCCCTGTCTCCACCATCTTCCACGGTCTCCCGGTCTTTGAGGTAGTCAACCTGCTCGGCTACGACG
>PLDO01000147.1 GCA_003136215.1 Bryobacterales bacterium | reverse complement strand
CTAGAGTCCGCGCGTCGCTTTGACTTCCTGCAAGTAATCGAAGACGGCGGACGGCGCCAGGGATTTGATCTCGCCCTGATATTGTTTCCGGAACGCGGCCACCAGACGCGGGTCATACGCCATGTGGACACGAACGCAGTTGGCCTGGAACACCTTCCGCAGGGTGGCGGCATTTGCCAGATTCGGCCGTCCATATTTGATGCGGATGGGCCATCTTCGCAAGACGTCCGGCGGGAGGTGCGCCAATGACGCCGGGTTCGCCGACGCGATCACCGTGACGTTGTCATAGAATTGCTTCATGCCTTGCGTGGCGGTCTTGAAACTCTCATAATGACGCGGGTCGAAGGTCATGTCGTCGATATAAAGGACGGTCCTCCAGGGTTCCTCCGCCATGCGTTGCGCATACTGCCGGATCTGACCGAGGCAATCCGAAGAGATCAGGACCAGCTTCAAACCATCGATCTCGCGGACGAGCGCCTGTAGCGAGAGGGTCTTGCCCACGCCACCGTCGCCTTCCAGGAGGGTGAAAGGCATGTGGCTCCCTTTAACGAACGCGGTGAGCAGGGTCCGCAGCCGGGCCACATTCTTCTCCTGATCGACGACTTGATCGCTGGCCGCTTCCACGATCTCGACGGGCTCAAGCTCCCCCTGGCCTCCAGCTTCAAAGACCTTGTATTTGGTCAGCGGGTCCTGATTCCGCTGATGCATGAACGCCACTACATGGGCAAGTTCGCCGCCCCAGTCCCGCGACGCGATCAGTCTTCGATACAGTTCGGTTTCCGCGCTGCCATCGGCGTCGCGGAGCGTCAGGATCTGCTCCAGCCGCGAGTCTTCGAGACCCGGCATCTCTCGCATCCCCGCGACGAAATTGGAACCTGTTCCGGCGCCGGTGCGGGCGATCCGGCGAGGCGGGATTCCTGTATAAGTGGGCGTCCCCAGAGGCTCCTTGCAGAGGGCTTCGTGCAGGTCCACCAGCAAGGCGTGATAGTTCCGGAAGATCTTTTCGATATCCGTCCGGTACATCCGCTGGAGCGAACGCAGGAAGTCCCTCGCGTACGCCTTCAACTCCGCCCCCGCGCGGTCCAACGACTCCTTGGTGAGAAATGGATGCGTCATGAGCGTCTGGCTGGCCAACTGGCGCAGGAAGATATCCCGATAAGACGACCGGACGATGCGCGACGTCCTTCCCGTATAAGTGAAGATCAGGACCTGCTGCTGCTCGTGATACAGGCTGATGGCATCGGCCGGCTGGAGATCGTTCTTCCGCTGGTCAAACACAACCCGGAACGCAGGTTCCACCTTCTCGTACAACCGCTCCAGCGCGGGCACGCCCGGATGATCCCGGGCGTCCACGATACTTTTCGACAGGGCCTTCAATTCGTCCTCGAGCCGCAACATGGGCCTGGAGAACGGTATCGGGTCAAGCCGTTTGTAGTCCCAGGTTACCGGGCTGTACGGAATGACATTATTAAGCGATAGAGTGAATTTCCACGTATCTCGTGTGAGACCGTTCGCGCGAGCGCCAAACTCGCTGAGCACCTCTGCCAGATTGCCCATAGACTCGAGCCATTTTCACCGCTTCTATTTGACACCAGGACATCCGGAATGTCCAGGCCCGGAATCACTGGGACATCGTCTTCCGCGTGGTGTGAAGGCTGGCGCCCACTGCCGCGTCGGAAATGTCCCGCTCGTCCATACTCCCGGTGACCACCGCGCTGCGGTTCAGGTTCTCGGTGCGCGTCAACCGCGCGCCGCTGCCCGGAGCGTTCCGCGGGTGGCCCTCCTTGCGCGTGACGCTGCCCTTGCCTTCCCACAACAGCACGAGTGAAACGGTGACCGGCGAACCCGAAGCCGTATGCCCCTGGATGGTGGCATTCAGCGATGCCCGGTTCAAGTCTCCCGAGAATGCCGGTTGCGCGCTGCTGCCCAGGTCCGTGCCCAGGTCGGCATCCTCGCAATAGTCGTACCGGTAGCGGGTGTAAGTGACTTCCCCGGTTGCCCGCGGCGCATGAGCCGAAACAACGGTTGTGCGGTTGGCGAACACGATCACTTCGTTGAGAATGCAGCCATCGTCGGACAAGTAAGTGAAGTTAGCGCTGGCGGCGGACGTCTGTACTGTCGTCGCAACCGTCTGAGTTTGGGCTGCGATTAAAGAGGAAAGCGCCAGCCAAACGCAGGCTCGCGTGAGAAGGGCCATGGTGTGAACACCTCCAAGATGGGTTTAACACCAATCGGCATGGACCGGGTAGGGGTGCCGCGCCAGCACCCTGCCTACATCTCGCGGCGGCCTTNNTGGCCACGATCACTTCCTGGATCTCGCCCTGCCCGATCCGCTCCACCAGCCCCTTGATCTTGAGCGATTCGGGGCCCAATCCGCGCAGGGGCGAGAGCGACCCGTTCAGCACGTGATAGCGGCCTTCAAAGCCCCGCGTGGTTTCGATGCCGACGATGTTGTGCGGCTCCTCCACCACGCAGACCACCTTCGGGTCGCGGTTGCCGTCGCTGCAATACTGGCACAGCTCGCTGTCGGCAATGTTGTTGCAGATGCGGCACAGGCCGAGTTTGTCCTTGACGTCCAGGATGGCCTGCGACAGGTGCTCTGCGTCGTCGCGGCTGGCGCCGGGACTACACACGTTTTGTTCCGTAGACGGCGTGTCACGAGAGTAAGCGCTCAGCCGTTGGAAGCGCTTCGTGCTCATCTTGCCACCTGCCAATAATGTTCATATTGGCCAGAGTGCATCACGTCGCCCACAGTGCCGGACGAGAGGAGTTCGCGCAGTGGATGCGCCGCGCTACAATACTGCTCGGCGAGAACCGAAGGGAGCCGAGACTTTCCAATGACTGAGTCTGCAACTGCCGAGCTTCACGCATCATTTGGTGAACATACGATCAATCAGTTGCTCCTGATGTTCCGAGAGAATCAGATCAACTTGAACCCTGGGTTCCAGCGCCGATCGGTGTGGAGCTCACTTGACCGCAGGAGGCTGATCCAATCGATAGTTTCTGGTTACCCTTTACCAAGCATTTTCCTCTATCGGAGGAGTATCGATGGCAGATTGATCTACGACGTTATCGATGGGAAGCAACGGCTCGAAACATTGTTCATGTTCATGGGATTGGGCCGTTTTTCGCGAGCTCGATTTGAGGCGAAGCTTGATTTGGGCGATGGACTGTTGCCCTACGACTGGCGTGAGATTCAAAAGCACTACCCCGACCTACACGCGACTTTTGACAGCTATAAGATCCAGACGGTGGAGGTCACAGGCGGGCTCGCTCAGATCATCGATCTCTTCATTCGGATCAACTCAACGGGAAAGAAGCTCACTACCGGAGAGACGCGGAAGGCCCGATTCTATACGAGTAAATTTCTGAAGGAGGCCGACAGCCTTGTGCGCCGGTACCAGTCTTACTTCACCGAGTCGAGTATCTTATCTCAGATGCAGATCGATAGAATGAAGGGTACCGAGTTGATTGCGGAACTTCTCATGTCCATCAATCACGGAGGCCCCATCAATCGAAAGATTGCGTTGGATCGCTCCATCGGCAACGAGAGTGTAAACGGAAACACGTTGGCGAGGCTGACCAGGGAGTTCGTGCGAACGCTCGGTCTTCTGAAGAAAATGTTCCCCGATCTGTACGTCACCCGGTTCACGAACATTGTCGAGTTTTACAACGCTGTTCCTCTTCGTTTGGGAAATGGACAACGAACGGTTCGTTCTAAATGATAAAGGCAGAAATGCCGCTGCCTTTGAGTTACTCCGAAAGCTGTCCACGGGCGTGGACGAGTTGAGGCAGCAACTACGTCATGCCGTGCCCGCAAAGTCCACGCAGAGGCTGTACTCGGACTACCTGCTGACGGTTCAAAGTCAGACTGATAGCGGCCCCCAACGTGAGCGGCGCCGCGAGCTTCTACGGTCGCTGCTTTGGTCAGTATTCGATCGCAAAGACGAACAGCGATTGTTTACCTCCGAGCAGCGAAGAATCATCTGGAACAGTGATGAGAAGCGGAATTGCAGGATTTGCGGCGAGCCGCTGACCTGGAACGATGTCAGCATCGACCACATCATCGCATACACAAAGGGAGGCAAGACTACCCTCAAGAACGCACAGCTATCCCATAAGATATGCAACAGTCGGAAAGGCGCAGATTAAATCAGGCAGGGAAAACCAATCACCTCCCGTGCCGCTATTGTTTGACCCAAGCTCTGGAGATACGCATTAGTCCTGGTATGTCGCGGTTGCGGCATCAGCGGGTTCATCCCCCAGATCCTCAGCTTCGCTGTATTGGCAGAGGGAGCCCGGTCATTACGCGTCGTTCGGTTCAATCATTGTATTCTCGTGAACGCGAATGCGGCCTGCCTCAACGATCCAAAGCCGCCCGGTGATCGGCTCGGCGTCCAACATGTTCAAAAGACCGCTCACGAACCTCTCCAGCAGGCTCAATGACGCGCCTTTCGGCAGGCGTAAGACGGCGATTCCGGCGGTTTTGTGTGGTGGAAAGCGGACCACATCCGCGAAGTCGAGGTCGAGCGACAGCAGACACCGATTCTCCCGAATACACGTTTCGAAGATAAGCTCGTCAGTCGCCCCACTGAGGCCCTCCTCGGCGACGGTTTCCACGTCGTGGCCGGCCTCGGGGAAAAGGCGCGCCGATCGGGAACCGAAGTTCTCGTCCAGCTTGAATCTCATGCGGCGCTGCTGCCGGGCAAATCGACGTACCGCTCGCGACTCATCTCGGCGCCATAGGCGATCGCGGCGAGAATGTCCTCGCGCTTCAGTTGCGGATAGTTCTCCAGGATTTCTTCAATGGTCGCGCCCGACGCGAGAAAATCCAGAAGCAAGGAAACCCAGATCCGCGTCCCGCGAACGCATGGTTTGCCGAAGCAGACCTGGGGGTCCACCGCAATCCTGCTCAGCATCTCGTTCATCACCCGATAGCCTCTCGCTCTTCAGGATATCAGCGTTAGGGGACGCCGCCCCGCCTACATCTCGCGGCGGCCTTCCATGGCTTTCGACATGGTGACTTCGTCGGCGAATTCCAGATCGCTGCCCACCGGGACGCCCATGGCGATGCGCATCACCTTCACGCCCAGCGGCTTGAGCAGGCGCGCCAGGTAGACCGCCGTCGCCTCGCCTTCCACCGTGGGGTTGGTGGCCACGATCACTTCCTGGATTTCGCCCTGCCCGATGCGTTCCACCAGCCCCTTGATCTTAAGCGATTCGGGGCCCAGCCCGCGCAGGGGCGAAAGCGAGCCGTGCAGCACGTGATAGCGGCCTTCAAAGCCCCGGGTGGTTTCGATGCCGACGATGTTGTGCGGCTCTTCCACCACGCAGACCACCTTCGGGTCGCGGTTGCTGTCACTGCAATACTGGCACAGCTCGCTGTCGGCGATGTTGTTGCAGATGCGGCACAGGCCGAGCTTATCCTTGACATCCAGAATGGCCTGCGACAGGTGTTCTGCGTCGTCGCGGCTGGCGCGCAGCACGTGGAACGCGAGGCGCTGCGCCGACTTCTGGCCGATGCCGGGCAGGCGTTTGAATTCCGTGATCAGCCGCGCGAGCGGTTCGGCAAAATCCGGCATAGTTTAGAAGAGGCCCGGGGGCAGCCCCATCCCGCCCAGCAGGCCCGCCGTCTTCGCCTGGATCTGCGTCTCCACCTGTTTGACGGCCTCGCCGCACGCGGCCAGGATCATGTCCTGCAACATCTCCACGTCGCCGGCCACTTCCGGGTCGATTTTGACGCTCAGCAGGTTCTTCTGGCCGTCCATGTCCACCGTCACCATGCCGCCGCCGGCGGTGGCAGTGACCTTGATTTGCGCGATGTCCTGCGCCATCTTCTCTTGCATCTGCTGCGCCTGGCGCATCATCTGCTGCATATTGCCGGGTAGTTTCACGTGTCTACTCCTTGAGGTTGCGAACTTTGCGTACTTCGCCGCCGAAAACTTCGCGGAAACGCCGCACTTCCGGATTGGCCAGCGCGCGGCCGGTGACTTCGTCCTCGGCTTCCGCTTTCGGTGGCGCGGCTACGGAGATGGGCGCCGGCCCAGCGGCGGACTCTCCCGTGGTGAGCTTCATGCGCAGGGGCCGGCCGAATACCTCGCGGACGGCGACCTCGAAAACGGGATCCCGAAAATACAGCGCGTAGGATTTGGGCGCCACCACGTTGAGGTCCCCGCCGGCGATAGTGAGCGACGAATTCTCCACGGCGTCGGCCAGGTGGGCGTTGCCCTTTTCGTGCAGCCAGGCGTGCAGCCGCTCGCGCGGGTCGCCCGCGGTCATGGGAAGCGCTTCGGCTTGCGGGGCGAGCGCATTGGCGCCCGAGGATTGCGGTTCGGGCGGCCGCGTGCCCGCCTTCTTGGCGCGGTCCAGTTCGAACGGCGATGGACGGGGCGAAGGCATGGCGGGCGGCGGCGCCATCCGCGGCGCCGAGGGTGGCGCCTGTGGCTGGTTTGCGGAAGGGGCGGCTGTTCGGGCAGTCCCACCGAGACCCGCCAGCGCCTGTTCGATGGGCAGCAGGCGGCCGGCCTGCACCAGGCGAACCAGACCGATCTCCAGGTGGAACCGGGGTTGCAGCGAATATTGCAGATCCTTGAAGAGGTCGAGCGAGAGCTGCAGGTAGCGCGTCAGGTCCTCTTCGCTGAACCCGCCGGCGATCTTGGCCAGCTTTTCGCGCTGCGCCGCGCTGGCGGCCACCAGGCGCGTATCGGAGCCCGCCACCCTTGTGACCAGCAGATTGCGAAAGTAGCGCGACAGCTCGCGGCTAAAATGCTGCAGGTTGTGCCCGTTGCGTTCCAGTTCGTCCACCACCTCCAACATGCTCCGCGAATCGCCGCCGGCGAGCGCCTGGGTGACCTTCTCCAGCGATTCCAGGGAGAAGGCGCCGAGCAGCGCGCGCACCTCGGCGGCGTCCAGTTTGGCGCCGCAGCAGGCGATCGCCTGGTCCAGCGCGGAGAGCGAATCGCGCACGCTGCCTTCGCCGGCGGCGGCCAGGATAGCCAGCGCTTCCGGATCGGCTTCGATGCCTTCCTGCCGGCAAATCCAAGCCATGCGCTCGGTCAAGTCTTCGAAATCCACGCTGCGGAAACTGAAGTGCTGGCAGCGCGACGCGATGGTGGCTGGAATCTTGTGGGCTTCCGTGGTGCAGAGGATGAAAACTACCCACTCCGGCGGCTCTTCGATGGTCT
>PLDO01000201.1 GCA_003136215.1 Bryobacterales bacterium | reverse complement strand
CCTGCTGCGCCGCGGTTTGACTGTTTAAGGTGTAGCTGACGGTTCCATCCTGCGCGATGGAGATCTGCTGGGCGGTGGACGGGATAGTAATTTGCGGCTCCAGCGGGTTGCCGTCCTGCGTCACGATGTTGCCATCCTTATCCATTTGGAAAGCGCCGGAGCGGGTGTAGGCGAGGTCGCCCGAGGGCCGCCGGATCTGGAAAAAACCCTTGCCCTGGATTACCAGATCCAGCGGATTGTCGGTCTGCGAGAAAGCGCCCTGCGTGAAGACAATCTCGTTGGACGAGCTGCGCGTGCCTAGCCCCACCTGTAGACCGGTCGGGACCAGGGTCTGCTGCCCGCTGGCGGAGCCAGGCTGCACCACCGTCTGGTAAATCAGATCCTGAAACTGCGCGCGGCGCATCTTATAGCCGGCAGTGTTTGCATTGGCCAGATTGTTGGCGATGTTATCGACGTTCATCTGTTGGGCGTTCATGCCGCTGGCGGCGCTGTAAAGTGCTCGAATCATTTCTCTCCTCGTCTAAACCTTGGCGACCTCTTCGATCGCTTTTTTGTTCATCTCTGTCGCCAGCGAGACTGCCTTTTGCAGCATCTCGAACTGCCGCATGACGCTGACCAGGCGAACCGCGGCTTCGGCGCTCCCCGTGTTGGAGGTTTCCAGGTTCCCCTGTTCCACGCTGGTGCCGGAAGGAGCCGTGGGACGCATCGCCGGATCGTTGATCCGAAAGTAATTGCTGCCTTGCTTGGAGAGGCCCGGGGTACTGGTGAAATCGACGATCTCCAGTTTGCCCGTGACGACGCCATCCTGGGTCACGGTTCCGTCGCGCGAAATCTCCAGCGGGCGCGTGGCTTGCAGCGTAAGCGGGGCGCCCTGTGAATCGCGCACCGGGTAGCCATCGGCCGAGGTGAGCTTACCATCGGCGGCGAGGCGGAAATTGCCGTTACGCGTATAAAGAGGACCGCTGGGGCCGTTGACCGCAAAGAAGCCCTTGCCGGAGAGAGCCACGTCGAGCGGGTTGCCGGTGGTGTGTAGCGCTCCCTGGGCATGATCCACCCAGGGACGCTCGATCAAGGGCATGGTGGAGGACGGGTCGTTGCCCGCCGCCTCGGGCGCGACGTAGAGGCTGTAAAACTCGCGGTCGGCCTTATATCCCCCGGTGGAGGTGTTGGCGATGTTGTTGGCCAGCAAATCGAGCGACTCCATTCGGGCTCGAAGTCCGCTGGCGGCGATGGCGGTCATGGGGTCCATGCGCGAAGGTAAAAGCACGGCAAGGGCCAACGGGGGTTTGGAAGACAACTGCCTCAAAAAGCGATGAATCCTGCCGAAGAGAAGGACAGGGAAGAACGCAGTTGGCGGCAAGAGTTTGCCGGAGATGGCGTGGCGGGCATTTTTCTGCCGCGCCATCGGAGACCAACTCCTTGAAAACGCGCACGTCGTGATTTGGCAAGCGAGCTGCAATTGCAGGTGCGTGGTTGCTCTCGCGGTACCTGATTCGCTTCTCTCTCCACCTGTCCGGGTGTCAACACCGGGCCACGCGTCCCGGCTCACGGCCGATGCGATGCCGGACGCCGAGGCGGCAGGCGCCGACGACGGACCATTCCCGGAACTGCTGGCGGGCATGGTCGCCGCAAACGCCAAGGCGCGTGGCGACGCGCCGGCAGGCATCGAGACAATGCCGGGCTTAACCCTGCCGGCGGCGAACGAGGAAAATGCGGCGCTTGTGGCAGGCGCCACTGCGCCAACTGGAAAGCGCTCGGCTGCCGGCAGGCTGGCGATGGGAGATGCGGGCTCGCGAGAGCGATCCGGGGCGGCCTCCAAACTACGCATTCCAGGCGCCAACGGACCCGAGCCGGATACCGGGAAAGGGCAAATCATATCCGAGGTCCAGGTCTTCCGTGCGGCGGATCCGCACGCCTGGCAGGTTCCGGATGCCGCGGGAAATGCCATATCGCTCCGCGAAGGAGACTCTCTCGCTACGGCGGTGGAATCGACCCGCACTGCGGGCGGGGATGGGCCGGGTGTAAAGGTTGGCGTGGCGAACCAGCCAAACGGGCGCACGGCCATCGCAGCGGGGAACGCGGGCGCGGAAGGGGATGGCGAACCGGCGAGCCTGCGGCAGGCTGCTCGCAGACCGTCTCAGCCAGAGGCGGACTTCCCCATCGCAGCAGAGAAGGCGGCCGGCGAGGACGTCGCATTGGCTCGTCAGCCGTCGGATCCTCCGCCGGCGAGTCAGCGGATGACGGGGCAAGGCACGCAGGCTGAGACCGGCTTGGCGCCGGTTGCGGCGGAAACGGGTTCGGCTCCGGCGGTTCTCGCGATAGAGGAAAGTGCTGCGCGGCTGCGCGGTGGCTGGGGCGCTGCGTCACAGGGGAAAGCTTCCGCAGCGGCAACGGTCATGCGGACGCGAGACATGCCGCTCGATGGCCAGAAGGAAGGGCTGATCGCGAAAGCGCCCACGCTCGCGGGCAAGCCGGACAGGCATGAGACCGCAGCGGATGCGCGGCTGGACGGAGGCGCCACGGCAGACCCGGCGAGCCTGCGCCTGGCGGGGCTGGAGCTATCGCAACCCGCGCCGGCGCAACCTGCCGTTCCGCCGCCGGCATTGAATATGAGCACGCAAAATCCGGGTGCTGCCGCGCCCGCCGGCGAAACCACGGGCCGTGCCCTCGTGCCTGAGCCTCTCGATTCTCCACCCGCCGGCAGGGCCCCCACGGTCTTCTCAGGCCGCCGCCCGGAGCGTGCGCAGGACTCCGCACCGCCCTCGCGCAGACCGGCCGGAAGCGTAGTGGAGCAGGTGCTGGCGCTCAGTGGCCAGGTGGCGCGGACCGCGGATTCGATTTCATCGGAAGAACTCGGCGCAGCGCCGCCGCCGACAGCCGCGCCGGAAGGCCTGGTGGGGAGTCTTGGCGCGGCTGAGGACACCAGGGTCCGGGTACTTGCAGCCAGCACTCCCGACCGCGACGAGGTGGCTTTTGCCGTGCGGATGAAGGCTACGCCAACGCCCGCGGATGGCGCGCAGGCCGAATCGCCGTTGAAGGCGGCGACGGCCGAAGGCTTGCCGCGGTTTGCCGCTCCGGCGACCCAGCCCGACCCAGCGACGATCGACCCAGCGGCGGCGGCAAGCGGAAAACGCGCGTCCCTGACGGGCGGGCCAGACCCCGCGGCGGCACGCGCCACCAGGGATCGGCGCCTGGAAGCGGCGACGGCCGAGCGCGCCGAGACTCCCGCCGTAGCCTCCGCGGGCAAGGCAATTCCGCATGCGGAGCCGGCCGCGCAGGCGCGGGGGGAAGCGGCGCCCGAGCGCCCGGACACTACAGCGGCCGAACCGGTCCGTCCGCAAGATGCCATGGAGAGCGAGACCAGGCCGGACGCGGCCAAGACGGCTGCCGTGCGCGACATGAAATTCGAAGTCACCGGCGGGGAGCGGCGCGTGGAAGTGCGCCTCTCCGAACGAGCCGGTGAAGTAAAGATGACGGTGCGGACGGCCGACGCCCCCCTGGCGAGCAGCTTGCGCGAGAACCTGCCCGCGCTCTCCGCCCGCCTTGCCGACAGCGGTTTCAAAAGCGAAGCCTGGCGGCCGTCGGCATCTTCCGCCAACGAGTGGCGGCACGACGCCCGGTCTGCGGGGGGCGGTGCATCCCAGGATGCCAACGCACAGCCCCGCGGGCAGGATCGGCAACCGCAAGACGGCGCCGGCCAACGGCGTCCCAAGAGTCCTCAGGAACCAATGCCTCTGAAGGAGAAAGGAAGAGATTTCGCATGGCTCATGTCATCCCTACGTTAAGAACAGCGACGCACCCGACGTATACTCCGCTGGCGACGCGGCGCAAAACGGACGCCTCGGCGACCATCGACAATCCGTCCGGTTCGGCGGATTTCCGCTCGATCTTCAATAACAATACCCAACCCGCCACAGCGACGGCATCGGCTTCCGTGGCCGCCGCGACGGCATCAGCTTCCGTCGCCGGCGCGACGGTTGCCGCGACTTCCCCCGCCGTGGTGGCCACGGCTTCCGCGGCCACCATGTATCCGATGGCACCCACCACGGAATCGCTCTTCGGCGCCAATCCGTGGTGCACGGACGCCGGTGGAACCGGACCGGGCTGCAGCTACAACTATAACCCCATGTATTTCGCGACCCCTGCAACCGCGGCCAAGGTGGCGCAGATGCTGGGCGGCAAGGTGGTGGCGATGAATGCCATCACTCCATTCGGCCCCTTCATCCAGAATCAGCCGAATCTCATGGTCCAGATGCCGGACGGCAAGCTGATTAACGCCGGGCTGGTCGCCGGGTTTTACAGTCACGGTTACCCGCAGCAGATGGTAGACCAGATGATCTCTAGCGAAGTCAACGGCGCATAAAGGAGAACTTATGATCGCAGCAATCTCGCAGAACGATCCCGCGACGGCGAGTTCCAGCTCGTCCGGCACAACGACATCGGCCGCCAATACAACCGTCTCCAAGGACGAGTTTCTGCAGCTTCTGGTGGCCCAAATCCAGAACCAGGATCCGTTGAACCCGGCCGACGGCACCCAGTTTCTGACCCAACTGGCGCAGTTCCAGACGCTGGAGCAATCCATGAATATGGGCACCGATATATCAGCCATCCGGAGCGATCTGGACACCCTGGTCGGCGCCACCACGGGCACCACTACCGGCACCACCTCAACCAGCAACTGACAGGAGACACCGATGTTCACATCTTTTTCGACGGCTCTTTCCGCACTCGACGCCATGTCTACCGCTATCGACGTGGTGGGCAACAATCTTGCCAACCTCAACACGCCCGGGTTTAAGGACAGTACGACCTATTTCCGCGACCTGGTCACCGAATCGCTGGGCGCCGGCCTGGGCGAAACCCAGGTTGGATTCGGCACCGGCACGCCAATGACGATTCGCCATTTCACCCAGGGCGCCATCCAATCGAGTACCGGCGTGCTGGATGCGGCCATCGCCGGCGATGGCTTCTTCGTCGTCGATAACGCCCAGGGCAACCAGCTTTACACTCGCGCCGGCAGCTTCCAGGTAGACAGCAGCGGAACCCTGCGTACCAACACCGGAGAGGCCGTACAGGGATGGACCACGATGGATGGGACTACCGGCAAAGTGGACACCAACATGGTCATCAGCAATATCGTGGTGCCGGTGGGCGGCGTCAAGCAGCCGGCGGCCACGAGCAATATGACTTTGGACTTCAACCTGAATTCCGCGGCCACCGCCGACGCCACGTCGGATCACTCGGAAACCATTAAGGTCTATGACACGCTGGGCTCCAGCCATACGCTGACGGTGAATTTTGAAAAGACCGGGGCCAATCAGTGGTCGTACTCCGTGACCATGCCGGGCGAGGACCTGGCCGGCGGCACCGCCGGTACGCCTACGGCGATTTCCGGCGCCTCCGGAACCCTCACCTTCGGCACCGACGGACAGTTGACGTCGCCGGCCAACGGCTCGCCGATCCCGATCGCCATCACCGGCCTGGCCGATGGGGCGAGCGACATGTCGATGAACTGGAACCCCTACAATGCGGCTGGCGCGGGGCGCATCACGCAGTTTGGCCAACCCTCGGCTCCGGAAGCGAGTTCGCAGGATGGATCGCCCGCGTCACAGTTGACCAGGGTCGGCCTGGCGAACGGCGGGCAGTTGCTGGCACAGTATTCGGACGGCACGCAGGTGGTCGTCGGGCAGGTCGCCATGGCGAACATTCGCAACCCCGAATCGCTGATCGCGGTGGGAAACAATAACTACCAGGCGAGCGCGCTCACGGCGACGCCTGCCATCGGCGTGCCCAATACCGGCGGCCGCGGCGATATACAAGGCGGTTCCATCGAATCCTCCACCGTCGATATCGCGCAGGAGTTTACCAACCTGATCGTGCTGCAACGCGGCTACCAGGCGAATTCGCGAGTCGTCACCACGGCTGACACGCTGAGCCAGGAAACCATCAATCTGATCCACTAAGCGGCGGCCTTTGGGGGCGACGGGAATGGTTCCCACCTGAGCGTTGACGGAACTAGGAGAAAGGCCCTAAACCTTTGCCCGGGAACTGCCGATTACTTGCAGGAAGAAGATGACGCCTCAGGAAGAGATTGCGCCGCTGGGCGATGTGCCGGTGGATATCGAAGTCGAACTGGATCGGCGCGTGATGACGACGCACGAAGTGCTGCAGCTCGAAGAGGGCTGCGTCATCGGCACGGCGAAAAGCGCGGGCGAGAACATCGATATCTACATCGGCGGTGTGCTCTGCGGCTCCGGCGAGATCGTGGTGATCGAAAACACCCTCGGCGTGCGCATCACCGACTTCCGGGACGACTTCTGACGGGCCGGACGGTGAATTCACCCATGGCCGGGAGGACTGCAATGGAAGTGTTCCAACAAGTGGCGGCGGTCGTGTTGGTGTTGCTGCTGCTCAGTGCGAGCCTGTGGGTGTTGCGCCGGCGAGGGTTCGCCGGCGTGGCGCTCGGGAAGAAAGCCACCGGGCGTCGAATGGAGTCTCTGGAGCGCCTGCCGCTGGGGCCGCAGCACACCCTGCACCTGGTGCGCGTGGGCGAAACCGAACTGCTGCTGGCACTCTCGCCCTCCGGTTGCTCGCTGGTGGAGCGCTTCGCGCTCCGCGCCTCGGAGGCCGGACGGTGAGACTGCTCCGTATCGTGGGAGGTCTTGCCGTGGTCCTGCCCGCCACGGCCGCACAGGGCGAACCGTTTTCTCTGCTCGGCATCTCGGCCGGGAAGAACGGCGCCTCGCTCAGCGTGCCGATGCAGATTATCGTCCTGCTGACCTTGATGACGCTTCTGCCGGCGGCGGTGATGTCGATCACTCCGTTTCTGCGCATTGTAGTGGTACTGCATTTCCTGCGGCAGGCGCTCGGGACGCAGTCCACACCGTCCAATCAGGTGCTGCTGGGTCTCGCCTTGTTTCTGGCTCTGCTGGTCATGCAACCGGTGATCGCCGATATGTACCACCAGGGGTGGGAACCGATGGAAGGCGGGCAACTCACGCCCGCGCAGGCCGTCGAGCAGGGGGCCAAACCGCTGCACAACTTTCTGGCGCGTTTCGCGCGGGAAAAAGATATCCGGCTATTCCTCGAGATCTCGCACTCTCCGGCGCCGCGCACCCCGGCCGATCTTGAACTCAAGGTCCTGATCCCCGCCTACATTCTCTCGGAACTCAAGACCGGATTCCAGATCGGCGCCGTGCTGTTTCTGCCTTTCCTGATCATCGACCTGGTGATCGCCTCGGTGACACTCTCGATTGGCATGGTGCAACTGCCGCCCGTCATGATCTCCGCGCCTTTCAAGATTCTGCTTTTCGTGCTGGTGGACGGTTGGAACCTGGTGGTCGGCTCGCTGATGAAGAGCTTCTACTTATGACGCCGGAAACAGTGGTTCAAATTATACGTCAGGCGCTGATGACCACTTTTTGGCTGGCGGCCCCCCTGCTCGCGATCGGCTTTATTGCCGGCCTCGTAATCAGTCTGGTGCAGATCGCCACCTCTATGCAGGACAACGCCTTCAGCACCATACCGCGCCTGCTCGCGTTTCTCGCCGGGCTGCTGTTCCTGCTTCCCTGGATGCTGCACCGGACCATGGGCTACACCATTGCGCTCTTCGGGGACCTCAGCCGTTATGCCCGGTAATGTGACGCTTTCCGCCGGTGCCCTCTACGGATTTCTGCTGGTGCTGGCGCGTGTCGGCGGATCGTTGATTTTCGTGCCCCTGCCCGGAGTCAAGAGCGCTCCCGAGCCGGCGCGCATCGCCCTGGCGCTGGGATTCACTCTCGCGCTTTACGCCCAATGGCCCGTGATGCGGGCGGACACCGTCACCGTGGCGGCGCTCGCCGGGTGGGCCCTCGCCGAGTCGGCCGTGGGCCTGGCGATCGGGGTTTCCGTAGCCATCGCCTTGGAAGCTTTCACACTGGCGGCGCAGGTGCTCGGGCTACAGGCCGGGTATGCCTACGCTTCCACGATCGACCCCAACACGGAAGCCGATTCCGGCATCCTCCTGGTATTTGCGCAACTGATGTCCGGGATGCTGTTTTTCTCCATGGGGCTGGATCGCGAAATCCTCCGCCTCTTCGCGCTCAGCCTGGAAAAGGTCCCGGCGGGCGCATATGTTTTTGGCCGGGCCGCGGCGGAGCCGTTGATCCGGCTGGGCGCGACGCTGTTTTCGGTAGGCGTGCGGTTGGCCCTGCCCGTGGTCGCGCTTCTGGTGATGGTGGATGTCGCGCTGGCGCTCCTAGGGCGGATCAACGCGCAACTGCAGTTGCTCAGCCTGGCCTTCCCGGCCAAGATGCTCACCGCCCTGATTCTGCTCGCCTGGATATCTTCGATATTCCCGCGCATACTGCGCGAAATCGCCGGGCATGCCTGGACCGCTGCGTACCGGATGTTGGGAATATGACGCGTCATGGCGGACAAGAGCGGGAAAACCGAGCAGCCGACTCAGCAGCGCCTCAAAAAGGCCCGCGAGCAGGGTCAGTTTCCGGTAGCCAAGGAGTTCGTCGCGGCACTCCAGTTTATGGTCTTCCTGGCGCTTCTGGGCGCGGGTGGCGCCAGCTGGTTCGGGCAGTTCCAGCAGACCACGCGATCCATCCTGCGGCTCGCCTTCACGGCGGAGTTGCGGCCGGAAGACCTCATCCACCTCGCCTGGCAGCTCGCGTGGCGCAACCTCTTGCCACTGACCTTGGCGGGTGCCGGCGTATCGATTGCGACCGTGGCCTTTCGCCTGGCGACCACCCAATTCGGCATCAGCTTCAAAAAGCTCATGCCGGATGCGGCGCGCTTCAACCCGATCGCGCGCCTGCAAGACCTGCCCAAGCAGAATCTGCCATCGCTCGGCCAGGCTTTGGTGCTGCTGCCGATGTTCCTGTGGGCTGTGTGGGTAGTGGCGCGCGACAAGCTGGACACCTTTCTGGCGCTGCCCATGCAAAGCGTGGAAAGCGGCTTCAGCCTGATCGGCCGTTCGCTCATGGAATTGTTCTGGAAGGCCGCGGCGGTCTTTCTGGTGTTCGGTTGTGTCGATCTGGCCCGCCAGCTTCGCCGCCACAAATCGGAACTGCGCATGAGCAAGCAGGAAATCCGCGAAGAGATGAAGGACGTGGAAGGCAATCCGCAGATGAAGGCGCGGATCCGCCGCCTGCAACGCGACCGGGTGCGGCGCCAGATGATGAAAGAGGTGCCGAAGGCGACCGCGGTGGTCGTCAACCCGACGCACTTCGCCGTGGCCATCCGCTACCACATGGACAGCATGGCGGCGCCGCTGGTGGTTGCCAAGGGCAAGAACTACCTGGCGCTGCGCATCCGGCAGATAGCGATCGAGCATCAGGTGCCGATCGTGGAGAATCCGCCGCTGGCGCAGGCGCTTTACAAATCCGTCGAAGTCGGCCAGGAGATCCCGCCGCATCTCTACCGCGCAGTGGCCGAAATTCTGGCCTACATCTTCAGGCTGATGAACGGGAGGATGCCGGGATAGCATGACGCCATCCAAAGCCATCGCCGCGCCGGGTACCGCCGGCAGCCTGCCGAAATGGCTGCTGAGCCTTCCTCTGGACACGCTGGGCGAACTCGTGGTGCCGCTGGCCATGCTTGCCATCGTGATCGCGCTGATCACGCCGCTGCCGGGGTTTGTGCTGGACTTCCTGATCGTGACCGACATTCTGGTGTCGGTGATCGTATTGATGGTGTCCCTATACCTGGTCCGGCCGGTGGAATTCACCTCGTTTCCTACCACCCTGTTGCTGTTGACCTTGTTCCGCCTGGCGCTGAACATCTCCAGCTCGCGCCTGATTCTGATCAACGGCAATACCGGGACCTCGGCTGCCGGAGAGGTGATCGGAGCGTTCGGAAGCTTCGTAGTGGGCGGGAATTACGTGATCGGCGCCGTCATCTTCCTGGTGCTCATTGCGATTCAATACGTAGTGATCAATCACGGCGCGGTGCGCATCAGCGAAGTTACGGCGCGCTTCACCCTGGATGCCCTGCCGGGCAAACAGATGGCGATCGACAGCGATCTGAATGCGGGGCTGATCGACGAAACCGAAGCCAAGCGGCGGCGCAAAGCGCTCGCCACCGAAGCCGAGTTCTACGGCGCCATGGACGGCGCGTCGCGATTCACGCAGCGGGACGCCGTGGCCAGTATTCTGATCACGGCGATCAATATTATTGCCGGCTTCCTGATCGGCGTGCTGCAACACGGGATGGACCTTCGCAAGGCGATCGAGACATACACCGTGCTCACTATCGGCGATGGCCTGGTGACCGTCATCCCGGCGCTGATGATTTCTATTTCGGGAGCCCTGATCGTAACCCGGGCCTCCAGCGAAGCGCGGCTTGGGGCCGAATTTCACAAGCAGATCCTCGGAAACTCGCAGCCGATCATGCTGGCGGGCGGAGTGCTGGTGGCGCTGGCTGCGCTTCCCGGCATGCCGAAACTGCCCTTCCTGCTGCTCGGCTTCGGAGCCGCTACGGCGGGCTGGAAGATGCGCCGGAAAGAAGTGGTGCTGGCCGCCGCGCCGGTTGAGGAGGCGGGGAAACCCGCCGGCGCCAAGGACAACGTGGAGTCGCTGCTGCGCGTCGAACCCCTGGCAATCGAAGTGGGGTTGGGTCTGATCGGGTTGGTGGACGGCGGACAGGAGTCCGCGTTATTGCGCCGCATCTCCGCGATTCGCCGGCAACTGGCCGGCGATCTTGGATACCTGCTGGCGCCGGTTCGCGTGACCGACAACCTCGCGCTGCGCAGCCGGGAATACGTCATTTCGTTGAAGGGCGTAGAGGTTTCGCGTTACGAACTGCCGCAGGGCTGCGAGTTGGCGATTCCCAGCAGCGCCGCCAGCGCTCCGATGGAAGGCCAAGCCACGCGGGACCCGGCATTCGGGATGAACGCCCTGTGGATTCCGGCCGAGCGTGCCGAACGCGCTCGGCATGCCGGCTACACCGTGGTGGACAGCGTAAGCGTGCTCGGCACTCACCTTTCGGAGCTGATTCGCCGCTACGCCCACGAACTGTTTTCCCGGCAGGATGCCAAACGCCTGCTGGACCGGGTGGCGGTGGAGCACCCGAAGGTGGTCGAGGACGTGGTTCCCAAGTTGCTGCCGCTCTCCACCGTGCAGCGCGTGCTACAGAACCTGTTGCGGGAGCGGGTTTCGATCCGCGACGCGGTCTCGATTCTGGAGGCGCTCGGCGAGGCCGGCGGTTCCACGCGCAATCCCGTGCTGCTGACCGAGTATGTGCGGCAGTCCATCCGCCGCGCCGTGGTCAAGCCGTATCTGAACCGGGCGGGCGATCTGCCTGCCTGGTTCCTCGACCCGGCGATCGAGCAGGCGGTGGAATCCGCCGTCGAGCACGGCGAACAGAACAGTCATCTTTCCCTTCCGCCGCAACAAATTCGCGAAATCCTCAATCGCATTTCGGCTCGCATCCAACAGCCGGAGACGCCGGTTGTGGCGATCACAACCAGCGGCGCGCGCTATTTCCTGCGTCAACTCGCTGAACCCACCCTGCCCAACCTCTTTTTCCTGGCGCACAACGAAGTTCCGCCCGGTCTGCGCGTGCAATCGCTGGGCAATCTTCAATAGCAGCCTACAGAAAATCCCCGGCTCCGCCGATAGATTCCACGTGTAGCGGCCCGATGGAATGCGGCCGGAGAACGCGATGAAGATCAAATCCTACTATTCCCGCACCGTGGAGGACGCGATGGCTGCCGCGCGTCAGGAGATGGGGCCGGACGCAATGCTGGTGAACAGCCGCAAAGCACCGCTGGAGGTTCGCCATCTGGGCGAGTACGAAGTTGTCTTTGCCAACGTCGGCGTTGCCGTGGCGCCGGCTGAGGCCTCACTGAACCTTCCAGGCGAGCGGGCCGAGCCGTTTACGGTTCCACAGGCGCCGCCGGGGAACCGGCTCTCTACCGAGGTTGCGGAACTCAAGAAGGAGTTGGAAGGGATGCGGCACGCCATCACCCGCACGGCCTACGCGCCGACACAGTGGACAGGCGTCTCCCCGGACTTCTCGGATGCCTATGCCGCGCTCACCGCCGCGGAAGTATCGGCGGAGTTGGCGCGCGAGATCGTGCAGGCCGCCGGGGATCGCCTGGACGGCCAGGGGCTTGCGCCCGGCCGGGCCACGCCGAAGACCCACGGCGCTGCCTTCCAGCGGGCGCTCATGGAGGAAACTGCCAGCCGTTTTACCGCCGATGCGACACTGGGCCGCGGCCCTGCAACGCCGCGCATCGTCGCGCTGGTGGGGCCTCCCGGTTCAGGCAAGACAACTACCCTGGTCAAGCTTGCCGTGAACTACGGGCTGGCGGCTCGCCGGCCCGTTCTGCTGCTCTCCATCGATACGCAGCGCGTCGCGGCAGCCGATCAGTTGCGCTCCTACGCGGCGATCCTCGGCGTCGGTTTTCAGGTGCTGGAGACGGTATCGTCACTGGCTCAGTCGATCGAGGAAAACCACGGCAAGGAACTGATCTTTATCGACACCCCGGGGTTGGCCTACGGCGACCTGCAAGATTCGGAAAGTCTGGCGCATTTTCTGGCCACGCGCGGCGACATCGACACGCACCTCGTGCTCCCGGCATCCATGAAGGCGGCCGACCTCTCACGCATGGTGGATGCTTTTGAAATCTTACGGCCGCGGCATCTACTGTTCACGAAACTCGATGAAACCGGGTCTTACGGGCCGATCTTCAATGAAGCGGCACGCTCCGGCAAGCCGTTGTCCTTCTTCGCCGCGGGCCAGCGCATTCCCGAGGATCTCGAAGCCGCCACTTCCGAGCGCGTGCTGGATCTGGTGTTTTCATATGCCGGCGGCAGGACGCGGTCGGCCGCTTAGAAAGGTAGCAGGCGATGGGTGGAAGCGTATGTATGGCTACACGGTGTCTGGTCAAATGACTGACGATGAGCGCGAGCGTCTCATCCTGGAACATCTGCCTCAGGTGCGGCTGATCGCCCGGCGGATCCAGGAGCGTCTGCCGGACAGCATCAGCCTCGACGACCTGGTCTCTACCGGTGTACTGGGGTTGATCTCAGCGATCGACCATTTCGATCCCGTCCACAATGTCAAGTTGAAGACCTACGCCGAATACAAGATTCGCGGCGCCATTCTGGACAGCCTGCGAGGTCTGGACTGGGCGCCGCGCCAGAAGCGGCGCAAGTCGAAACAGATCGAGGCTGCCATCGCCGTCGCGGAACAGCGCTTACAGGGCCCGCCCTCGGAGGAGGACATCGCGGCGGAACTCGAAATCACCCTGGACAAGTACCACGAGTGGCTGGTGGAGATCCGCGGCCTGAATCTGGCCAGCCTTGAGTACGCCGGCAGCGATCAGGGCAAGGACCTGCTGCATTACCTGCCCGACACCGGCGAGACTCTTCCTTCCGCGCTGCTGGAACGGGCGGAACTGGAGAAACTACTGGCGTCGAGCATCGAGCTCATTCCAGAAATCGAGAGAGTCGTGCTCAGCCTCTACTACCACGAGGAATTAACCTTGCGCGAGATTGCCCAGGTGGTAAACCTGCACGAGTCGCGCATTTCGCAGTTGAAGTCGCAGGCCATCGTGCGGCTGCGGAGCCAGTTGGCCGAACAATGGCCTTCCGCGCGGGGGATGGTCGGGGCATGAGCGCCGGCGGAGGCCACGACCTGGTGACGGAACAGATCCGCGGCCTGCTCGATCACTGGACCGCGGGCCTGGCCGAAGTGGTGGCCTCGATGGCCGACCAGAAGCCCGAAGTGCGTTGGGAGGCCACTTCCACGCCGCCTGGCGGGCCGGACCTGTTGTGGTGGGAGCAGCCTTTCCAGACTGTCCCGGGCGCGGCGGTCTGGGTAGCGACGCCGCGCAGCACCTGGGAGCATGCCGGCACGCTAACGCTGAAAGCCGCCGGCCTCGAAACCGTCGAAACCAACGAAGCGCGCAACACCTGGTTGGAGATTCTAGGCCAATCGCTCTCCGGCCTGGCCCGTTCGATTGGCGGCGCGCTGGGCCGGGAAGTAACCTGCGAGGCCGGCGCGGAGCGCGCGCCCGACGCCAACCCGGAAGCCGCGGCTTCGGTTTCGCTCATCTTCGGCGACGCGCCTCAAGCTCCCTTATGGATCGGCTTCAGTCCCAAGTTGGCGGCCCTCCTGGCACATCCGGCAGGCGGCGAGAGCGCCGAAGCGGCCGCCGGCCCAGTGGATGCCGGAGGCGGCACGGTCCAGGCCGGCGGGCGCGATGTCCCGCCGACCATGGACCTGCTGCTGGATGTCGAACTGCCGGTGAGTGTCTCATTTGGCAAGACGGAGATCCCGATGAAGGATGTCTTGAAGCTGACGACGGGAAGCATTGTGGAACTGAACCGCGGCGTCAACGAACCGGTGGAGGTGTTGGTGAATCACTGTCTCATCGCGCGTGGCGAAGTGGTTGTAGTGGAGGGTAATTACGGCGTACGGATTCAACAAATCATCAGCCGGTCGGACCGGCTGCGGAGCGTACGATGAATGCGCTGCTGATCCCCCTGAGCATCCTGTGCGGCCTGATACTCTGCGCCACCGCCACCAGCTTGTTCGCAGTCTATCGCGCCCATTGGCTGCTGCGCGAGATGGATGGACGGGCCGGCGTCCGGCAATCGCAGCGGGACGCCGAACTCCAGGCGCTCCGCGACACCCTGGACGCCTTGGCCGCCCAGCTCCACGATCTGCAGAATCACCCGCCGGTTGCGACGCCTCCCGGGCTCCCCAAGCCCGGCCTCAACCTGAGTAAACGCTCCCACGCATTACGCATGCACCGCCGCGGCGAGGGGGTCGAACAGATCGCCTCCGCCTTGGAACTGCCGCGCCAGGAGGTGGATCTTCTCTTGAAAGTACACCGCATCGTGCTGAGCAACGTGTAAACTCCCTGGTTGACGGTGTCTCCCTACGCATCGTTGAACCCGCCGGCGGAAAGCCGCACCAGGGGGTCGCCTGCCGACCAGGGTGTGCGGCCCACGACGATCGCGTCCCCCTCTGTCCGAACTTCCAGCGGGAAACTGGCGGGGGACTGCGAAAGGTCCAGTATGGCTGCGATGTGTGCCGGCAGCGGCCCTCGCACCGTGACGCAAAGCGCCGTGGCGGGTTCCCTGCTGCAAAAAGCGCGCGACCGCCAGGCTTCCACCACCCCGGCAGGGGCGCTAAAGCTGAAGCGGGCGGCATCTTCCGCCGAGTCCAGATGCCAGAATTGTTCCAGGGTGTGGTTGCCAGAAGGGCCGTCAACGGTATCCACCACGATGACCATGGCAGGCTTCACAAACAGGATACGCCGGCGATGAGTGAAGCCGGCGTAAGAGCAAGTTGCATCCAGGTAATCCCGCAGAGGCGACGTAATCCACTGGCGCACCTCGACTGAGGGCTTGTGGTTCCAGCGGAAGGGACCGCCGGGAATGGCCTGGTCCCGGCCATCGATCCGCACGGTGTTGTGCGCGGCCGATCCCCGGAACCAATCGCGTCCGGCGGGGTCGGCCACATAGGTAAACGTGCCGGGGTCGATCAGGATCTCGCGGCTGCCGGCGCGCGCGGTCAGGCCGAGCACGTCGCTGTGACTGTGGCCCCCGGACCCTTCGCCGAAGGGTCCGGCTTTGACAACGAGCTGAACATCGCCCGCGGTCATAACCGCCACGCCGGCATCGCCGAAGAACCGCGAGACGCGCGGCGCCGGTGGCGCGCCACGAGCGCTCAACACGTCCGCTCCCAACCACCAGGCAGCCTGCTCGTGGAGATCGGCGGAAGCGCGCAGCCATTCGGGGCGGTTCAACAACACCGAGCAGGTGGCCATGGTGGCGCGGCCAAAACCGGCGCGCTCGCCGTAGGGGTGGAACAGGCGGCCTCCATCGTCGTCCCCGATGAGCGGCAGCGTGCCGGAGACGCCGAGCAGCGCATCCAGATACTCCGCCATCGCCACCAACCGCGTGTCGAACGTCGCGGGCGGCTTCGCCAGCAACCGGTACAGTAGAAAGAAATCGAGAGCGTAGACGTGATACCAGGCGGACTGCTCGAAGTGGCTGCCATCCCCGCGGACCTGGCGCTCCATCTGCCGCTCCACGATGCGGCCGCCAGTCGCCGCCCAGCGCGCCGCATGAGGAAATGCGGGAAACAACACGCCCAGCGCGTGCAGCGCTACCGCCTCGCCCAGAAGGTGCGTGTTGGGCGAAAAATACACTGAAGCATTCAACTCCAGGTAACGGCCATGACGCTCCAGCGCGGTCAGAAAACGCGCCCGCAAGGTTTCGGGCATTTCGCTGCCGGCCATGTGCCAGAGCCAGGTCCAGGAGAGCGCCCTGAAGGCCACCTCCAGCGCGCTGGCCCAATTGATCCCCCGCAGGAACGGATTGGCGTCCAGCCAGCTCTCCACCTGGCGGAAGGCTTCGTCGAGGTACTCGCGGCGGCCGCTCAGCAGAAACGCCTGTGCCAGGAGCGTGAGGTGCTGGTGACGGTTTAACTCCCAGATCACCTTGTGATCGCCGGCTCGCGAGAAGTCCAGATAGGGCAGGCGCCGAAAGTATGGCGTGCCCGTGGACACCTGGTGCAGGTAATCGCGCCGCCAGTCGATCGCTGGTCCGGTCTCGACCGTTACACCCAGGACCGGAAAACAGTGGCGCAGAATCTGGCCGGCGATACGCTCCACCCCGGTGGCGTAGGTGGTGTCGCGGAGGGCCGCGGCGACAACCGCCGCGTCCGGCAGTAACGGCGACGGCGAGTGAGGCGCCTGGACCCCTTCGAGCGGAAACAGGAACATCGCCAGGTTGCCCATTTCCTGGCGCAGGCGAAAGTAAATTTCTCGCGGACTACGCACGGCGGTGCACGAGGCGCGGACCGGCCGGCACAGAGGCTTTAACCATTGCTTCCTCAATCGTACACCGTCCGGCCGGGAGTCCCAGCCGGGACTGCCGGCACCCCCACATCCTCCAAATCCCGCTAAACTATAGATATCCCGTCCGACTTTTTGCGGGCGCACTGCGTCTAGTCACAAGGAGCCAGAGATTTGATTTTTCGGGCGGTCGAAGATGCCGACCTGATTCGCCAGGCCACCCGGGGCAACGTGGAGAGCTTCAACCTTCTCGTCTCCCGCTGGGAGAAGCGTGTCTACAATTACCTGCTGCGAATTACGGCCAACCGGGAAGACGCTCTGGACTTGACGCAGGACGCTTTCTTGAAAGCCTACCAGAACCTCCGCAAGCTCGACGATCCAGGCCGCTTCGCCCCCTGGCTGTACCGCATCGCTCACAACGAGGCGTACAGCATGTTCCGCAAGCGGAAGCCACAGACCGATGTGGACCAAATCGAGCCCGAAGCCACCCAGACCAAGATCACCGTGGGTGGCAGTTCGGTCTTTCCCATCGAACTCTCCCTGGCCGTCGCCAGCGCTTTGGACCGCCTCTCCGTGGACCAGCGCGAAGCGGTGGTACTGAAGATTTACCAGGGCTTCAAGTTCGAGGAAATGGCCGAGATTCTCTCCTGCCCGGTTTCCACCATCAAGTCCCGCCTCTACACCGCACTCGAACTGCTTAAAATCGAGCTGGCTCCCATCAAGGCAAGAGGTGTGTCATGAGTTGCTCGCCATTCGATTTGAAGGACTACTTCCTCCAGGAATTGCCGTCCCCCGAGCGGGTCCAGGTGGAAGCGCATGTCAAAACCTGTCTCACCTGCCGCGAAGAGCTGGAGCGTCTGGAACTGACCGGGGCGGCTCTGTTCTCTTTGCGCGACGAAGAAATTCCGCAGCGCATCGCCTTCGTCAGCGACCAGGTATTCGAGCCCTCTCCACTGCGCCGCTGGCTCAGCGCCTTCTGGGCATCCACGGCGCGCCTGGGATTTGCTTCCGCGGTGGTACTTTCCGCGTCGATTTTCTATTTTGCCGCAACCCGACCGGCTCCCGCGCCGGATCGCACGGCGGTCGCTACCGTGGCCGCCGTGACTCCTTCCCCCCAACAGATCGAGCAGCGGATTCAGCAGGCCGTCGCCCAGGCGGTGGCCGCGGTGGAGGCACGCCAGACTGAGAAGAACAAGCAACTGGTTGCCTACATTGAACACCAGAATACCGAGACCTTGCGGAGTGCCCGGTGGATCGCCGGCGAATCCGAATCCGAGGCGGATCGCAAGCGCGCCCAGGTTACCAAGCAAATGGCCATGTACGTTCAGCCGGGCGAGAGCGGAGAGGGCAAATGAAACCCGCCTGCGCCCTTCTCCTGTTGAGCCTGGTCCCGGCGTGGTGCCAGGTCGCCAAACCGGCGGCCCTCGCCTCTGCCAACCTGCCCGCCCCCAGGGCGGCCCGCATTCCGCCGCAAACCATCACCGACTTGGAGCGGGCGTTCAACAACCGCTTGTTGACCATGGCGGGTGTCGATGATCCCGTGGATCTGCTGGGCGATACGCGCGGCGTGCAACTCGACGACTACGGGGTGGTCTTCACCACCGAAGTCAGCCTCGTGCGGACCCCGGGGATCAGCCCATTCCGCAAGCAGATCCCTCCGGAACTGGCGGCGCACGTTCACCAGCTTCGCGTGGAACGCATGCCGCTCCTCAAGGCGGCCATGACGGAGATGCTGCGCAATATGGCGACGGCCTTTGTGCAAATCCCGGCCGGCCAGCAGTTGGTGCTGGTGGTCCGCCTGTATTACGGCACTTGGGAAAATACCGCGGGCATGCCCGCGCAAGTCATCATGCGGTCGGACCGCGCCTCCGCTGCCGGCAAATTCGATACGGAAGAACGATAGTGGCTGCCGCCCTTCCCCCGCATCCCGAGTCGGAAACCGGCGAAGCCCGCGGCCCGCGGAATCAGCGGCTGGGCGAGATCCTGCTGGATCGCGGCAAGATCGAGGCCGAGGATATCGAACGCGCGCTGGAACTCCAGTTGGAGCGGGGCGATAAAATTGGCAAAATCCTGGTGGACATGGGCACCGTGGCCCACCGGGACGTCCTGGCCGCGCTCAGCGATCAATTGGACATCCCCCTGGTGGTCGTGGATGGGGTTCCGCCTTCCGCCCCCGAAATCGAGGGCATGTCGCACCGCTTCCTGCGGCAGTGCCGCGCCATTCCCGTCGCGTTGGTGGACAACACTCTCACCATCGCGATGGCCGATCCGCTGGATTTCGAGACCATCGCCGCGGTGCGCGCCTTCAGCGGCCTGCAGGTTCGAACCGCTCTCGCCGCCGAGCAGGAAATCCTCGACGCCATCGACAGGAATTACGGCGAAAGCGAACAGCGGTCCTACGCCGAGGGCGACGACGAACAGGCGGGCGCCGATCTGGAGCACCTGCGCGACATGGCGAGCGAAGCTCCCGTCATCCGCCTGGTCAACGCCATGATCGCCGAGGCCATCGAGAAGCGCGCCAGCGATATTCACATCGAGCCGTTCGAAAAGGAATTCCGCGTGCGCTTCCGCGTGGACGGCGTGCTCTTCAATCAGGAGCCGCCCCCCCGCGAACTCAAGGCCGCCATTATCAGCCGCCTCAAGCTCATGGCCAAGCTGAATATCGCCGAACGGCGCCTGCCGCAGGATGGCCGCATCAAAATCAAGGTAGTCGGCCGCGAGGTCGATCTGCGCGTTTCCACGCTGCCCACGCTCTACGGTGAAAGTGTGGTCATGCGCCTGCTCGATCGCTCGGCCGGCGATTTCTACGACCTCCGCCGGCTTGGTTTCGACGATCACATGCTGGCCCGCATGGAGCACTTCACCAGCCTGCCCCACGGCATCTTCCTGGTCACCGGCCCCACCGGCAGCGGCAAGTCCACCACGCTGTATTCCGCGCTCAAACGCATCAACCTGCCGGATAAGAAGATCATCACCATCGAAGATCCGGTGGAATACCAGATGGACGGGATCAACCAGATTCACGTCAATCCGCAGATCGGTCTTACCTTTGCCAGCGGCCTGCGGCACATTGTCCGCCAGGATCCGGATGTCATCATGGTGGGCGAAATCCGCGACCGCGAAACCGCCGACGTGGCCATCCGCGCCGCGCTCACCGGCCACCTGGTGTTTTCCACGCTGCACACCAACGACGCCCCCAGCGCCATCACGCGCCTCACCGACATGGGCGTGGAAAACTACCTGATTACCAGTTCGCTGGTGGCCGTGCTGGCGCAGCGCCTGGTGCGCGTCATCTGCCCGCACTGCAAGCAGCCCAACGGCAGGGTGATGTCCCCCGAAGGCGAAAGCGTACTCACCTGGCGCGGCGCCGGCTGCCTGGAATGCAACGGGCGCGGCTACGCCTCGCGCATGGGCATCTTCGAGATGATGGATGTCACCGACGAGATGCGCAAGCTGATCATGAACAACGCCGATGCCAGCGTCCTCACCCGCACGGCGCGCCAGAACGGCATGCGCAATCTGCGCGAAGACGGCTGGCGCAAGATTGAGGACGGCGTCACCACGGTGGAAGAAGTCATGCGGGTCACACAGGAATTCTAGTTGCGAAGAAAACACATGGCCGCCGATAAACGCCGATCAACGCCGATAAGAACAGGATGCTTATCGGCGTTGATCGGCGTTCATCGGCGGCCAATAAATGATTTCTTCACAGCTTGCCACCACGAGGCGTTCTGATGGCCGCCACCTACTTTTTCCGCGCCGTGGCCAGCGATGGCAAAGTCCGCTCCGGCAGCCTCACCGGCGACGATGAGAAGGTGATCGCGCGCGAACTGCGCAAACAGGGACTCACCCCCATCTACGTTGGCTCCGCCCCCGGCAGATCCGCCCTGGAATTCAAACTGCCGACTTTCGGCAAGGGACGCCGCGACGTTCTGTTCTTCACCCAGGAACTTTCCACTCTGCTCAACGCCACCGTCCCGCTGGACCGCGCCCTGAGTATCACCGCCGAACTGACGGAGCACGCCGGTTTCCGCTTCATCGTGCTCGACATCCTGCGTGTGTTGAAGGGCGGGCGCTCGCTCGCCGACAGCCTGGGCACGCACCCGGAGTACTTCAGCGATCTGTACACCAACATGGTGCGCGCCGGCGAAGCGTCGGGCGCTCTGGCCGTCATCTTCGAGCGCCTCGCCGAGTTCGAGCGCTCCCGCGACGACCTGCGCAACTATATCATTTCCTCGATGATCTACCCGGCGCTATTGGCCGGCGTAGGTTTGACGTCCATCGTGCTGCTGCTGACCTTCGTAGTGCCGCGCTTTGCCAGTATCTTCAGCGATTCCACCATGAAAATCCCCTTGCCCACCAAGATGCTGCTGGAAGTGAGTAGCGTGGTGACGGCCTGGTGGTGGGTGGGCGCCGGCGCTCTGGCCATCGCCCTGATCTTCTGGCGGGTTTATACCCGCACCGTCAAGGGACGCCTCTGGTGGGACGGCGCGCGCCTCAAACTCCCACTGCTGGGCGATGCGCTTCTCAAGGCTGAAACCGCCCGTTTTGCGCGCGCCATGGGAACCCTGGTGGGCAACTCCGTGCCGCTGGTGCAATCGCTGGGTATTGCCGCCGCCACCCTGAATAACAAGACCATCTCCGGCGCCCTGGCCGGCGTCGCCATGGGTGTCAAACGCGGCGAAGGCATCGCCGGACCTATGCGCAAGGCCGGAGTTTTCCCGCCGCTGGCCGCCCACCTCCTCACCGTGGGCGAGGAGACGGGCCGGCTCGACCAGATGTTCGCCCGCATGGCGGAGATTTACGAAACCGATACGCGCGCCGCCATCCGGCGCTTCACCGCGATCTTCGAGCCGGTCGTGATCCTGGTGATGGGGGTCCTGATCGGCGCGCTGATTCTGAGTATGCTGCTCGCGATTACGAGCATTAACGAAGTGGCGATATAACCATGGCCCAAACTACGAAACGCAATCGAAAACGCTCCGGCCAAGCCGGTGTCACCCTGATCGAAATGCTGGTGGTGGTGACCATCATCGGGCTCTTCGTGGCCCTCGTCGGACCCGCGCTGTTCAAGCGGGCGGATGAAGCGAAAGTCACCGTCACCCGCGCCCAGATCGATAACTTTATGACCGCGCTGGGCACCTACAAGCTCGATACGGGCACCTTCCCCACCACCGAGCAGGGCCTGCAGGCGCTACGCGTGAAGCCCGCCGATGTCAACCAGTGGAACGGCCCCTACATGCCCAAAGATATCCCCAAGGATGCCTGGTCCCGTGACTTCATCTACCACTTTCCGGGTGAACATCAGCCCGACGAACCGGAGATCATGAGCCTCGGCTCCGATGGCCAACCCGGCGGCGAAGGGATCAATGCCGACATCGTCAGCTGGAAAAACAAATAGGGTTGGCAGGCTGAAGGCCTGCCCCACCAAGGGCGTCACCCTTGTGGAGATGGTCGTTGTGGTGGCCATTATTTCCCTCATTGTGGGCATCAGCTTCCCCGCCGCCTCGGCCGGGCTGGACAACGTGCGTATGGTCTCCGCCGTCGATTCCGTGGCCACCTTCCTCAACGCCGCGGTGAACCGCGCCGAGCGCCGCCAGCAACCCATCGAACTCGTCATCTTTCCCCTGGAAGGACGGCTTGCGTTGTATTCCAACGAGCCCGGCTTCATACGCGAGCTGAGCATGCCGGACGGAGTCCGGATCGAGGCCGTCCTGCCGGAGCAGGAAGGCGCCGATCCCGCGTTGCCGCGCCGCGTCCTTTTCCTGCCGGGGGCCACCGTTCCCGGCATCGCAATCCAGTTGGGGAACCGCCGCAACGCGCATCGCAGGGTACGCCTGGACCCGATGACCGGCTTTCCGCGCGTGGAAAGCGTCGCCAGCCAATGAGCCGTCAAGTGAGCGCCAAACGCGGATTCACGCTGCTGGAGATGATCGTCGCCACCACCATCATGGGAATTGCGGTTGCCGGTCTGATGAGCGGCATCTCCAACTCCACCCGCAATGCCGCCCGCTTGCGCGATTATGACCGCGTGGTGCAGTTGGCGCGCCTGCGCATGAACGGCCTGCTGACCGATCCGCGCGTGCCGCGCAATATGGTGCAGGAAGGCCTGTTCGACCCGGCACTCACCGGCGGCCTGGAATGCGGCTGGCGAGCGCAGGCGGGCGTGTTCGAGCAGGCATCGCCCACGCCGGCCGCGGGCGACTACGTGCTCGACCGCATTCAGGTGGAAATCTGGTGGATGTCCGGCGGCCAGCGGCACACCTTTCCGCTGGAGAGCTACCGGCGGCGGACCCTGCGGCCGGAAGATCTGGAGAAGCCGCGATGAGGCGCCGCTCCACCGCCGGCGTCACCCTGATGGAATTGTTGATCGCGGTCGTGCTGCTGAGCCTGCTCTCGGTCGGATTGCTGTTCGCAATGCGCATCGGGCTGAATGCCTATTCGAAGACCCAGACCAGGTTGATGGACAACCGGCGGGTGGCCGGCGCGCAGCGGATTCTGGAGCAGGAGCTCGAAGGCCTGGTACCGGTGGTGGCCCAGTGCGGGCAGGGGATGGAGGGCGGCGGCGGAACCGCAGCCCAGTTCTTCCAGGGCGAGCCTGAAATCATGCGGCTGGTGTCCATGTTTTCGTTGCAAGGCGCGTGGCGCGGCCAGGCGCAGATTCTGGAGATCTTCGTTATTCCCGGCGCCGAGGGCCGCGGCGTGCGCCTGGTGGTCAATGAGATCCCGTATCAGGGACCGCTGAGCGCCGGCCGCTTGTGCACCGCGAAGAATAAATTTCTCCCCGCGTCCGCCGGGCCGGATTCCTTCGTGCTGGCCGACAAGCTGGCCTTTTGCCGCTTCACCTACCTGGACCAACCGGAGGACCAGGAGTTGCCGCTCCGCTGGTTTCCGCGCTTCATGGGCCCCACCTGGCCGCGGGCCGTGCGCATCGACATGGCCCCGCTCGACCCGGACGCTTCGCGTCTTCAACCCATCAGCATCCTCGCCCCGATCCACGTCTATCGCCACCCGGAGATTCCCTATGGCGATTTCTAGTAGGACAGGTGGGACAGACGATCGTTTTGTGTC
>PLDO01000057.1 GCA_003136215.1 Bryobacterales bacterium | reverse complement strand
AACAAGATCGACCGGCCCGACGCCCAGACCGAACGCATCAAGCAGCAGCTCAGCGACCGCGGACTGCTCCCCGAAGACTGGGGCGGCGACGTGGTCATGGTGCCGGTTTCGGCCCGTACCCAGGAGGGCCTGCCCCTCCTGCTCGAAATGATTCTCCTGGTAGCCGACATGCTGGACCTCAAGGCCAACCCCGGCCGTCCCGCCATGGGCACCGTCATCGAAGCCCAACTCGACCGCGGACGCGGTCCCGTGGCCACCGTCCTGGTGCGCAACGGCACCCTCGCGGTGGGCGATTTCTTCATCTGCGGCGCGGTATTCGGCAAGGTGCGCGCCATGCAGAACGACCGCGGCGGACAGATCCGCAAGGCCGAGCCTTCCACCCCCGTCGAAGTCCTCGGCCTCGATTCGCTGCCCGAAGCCGGAGACGATTTCCAGGTGGTCACCGACACCGCCAAAGCCAAGCAGATCGTCAACTTCCGCGACCAGCGCCTCAAGGAATCCCTCCTCGCCAAGAGCAGTCGCGTCACCCTGGAACAACTGCACAAACAGATGAAGGCCGGCGAAGTGAAGGAATTGGCCATCATCCTCAAGGCCGATGTCGGCGGCTCCGCCGAGGTCCTCACCGAGACCCTTCAGAAGCTCTCCAACGACAAGGTCAAGGTGCGCGTCATCCACTCCGGCGTGGGCGCCATCACGGAGAGCGACATCCTGTTGGCTTCCGCCTCCAACGCCATCGTCATCGGGTTCAATGTGCGGCCCGACCGCAAGGCCCAGGCCACCGCCGAGCAGGAAAAGGTCGACGTGCGCCTGCATACCATCATTTACAACCTGGTGGACGAGATGAAGAAGGCCATGAGCGGCCTCCTCGCCCCGGTGTTCAAGGAAGTCTACCGCGGCAAGGCCGAGGTGCGCGAGACGTTCCGCATCAGCAAGGTCGGCGCCGTGGCCGGCTGCCAGGTCACCGACGGCTCCATCCCGCGCGACAGCGAATGCCGCGTGCTGCGCGACAACGTTGTGGTGCATACCGGAAAGATCGGCTCGCTGCGGCGGTTCAAAGACGACGTCAGCGAAGTCAAGATCGGCATGGAGTGCGGTATCACGCTGGCCAATTTCTCGGATCTCAAGCAGGGCGACCTCATCGAGGCGTACGCCACCGAGCGGGTGGCCACCGAGGTGTTCGCCTGAGAACATGGCGGCAATCGGCGTACTGACCCTGGAATTGCGGATCGAAAGTTCGCATTCCCTCAAAGAGAAGCGGCACGTCGTGCAGAGTTTGAAAGACCGGTTGCGGCATAAGTTTAACGTCTCCGTGGCGGAAATCGACCATCAGGATCTTTGGCAACGGGCAACCGTTGCCGCGGTCACGGTATCGAGCGATCGAGAGAACGCCGAAAAGGTGCTGCGCGGCGTGGAAGACGAGGCTGCCGGGCTGGTGGGGTCGGCGCTGGTGGAAGCCACCGTCGAGTGGATTGAGTAGGACAGGCCTCCCGGCCTGTCCCGGTGTTGTTTTTCTATGGACGTACGACGCATATTACGGGTCTCCGAGGCGGTGAAGGAGGAACTGTACGAGATCATCGGCTTTGAGATGGAAGATCCGCGCCTCGTGGAAGTGGAAGTGACCGACGTCCAGGTCAGTCCGGATTCCCGCCACGCCGCCATCAAAGTGGCGCTGCGCGGCGACCAGCGCAGGCGGAACCACGCCCTCGCCGCCCTCGAACACGCTTCGAGCTACCTGCGGCAGGAACTGGCTTCGCGCTTACAGCTCAGGCATGTTCCGGAGCTGCATTTTGAACAGGACAAGAATCCGGACGTCGAGAGCCGGGTAGATTTTTTGCTCCGCCGGGCGAGAAAATCTCGGGGACGTGACGAAAATTAGCCCTAAAGTCAAACAAAATGTGATAGTTTTGTTTCTGTTGGCGGCTTGCGCGGCTGACGGGCAGCAGGAACTTCTGCGGCTCGAAAAGAGCGCCGACGCCATGGGTTCGACCTATTCCATTGCCCTGTATGGGTACGATCGGGTCAAGATGGAGGCGGCGGCCGACGCCGCGTTCGACGAGGTCCGGCGGCTCGACGAGCTGCTTTCGAATTATCAACCCGGAAGCCAGTGGAGCGAGGTCAATAGAGACGCGGCAACGCGGCCGGTCCAGGTTTCGCCGGAGCTTTTTCAGCTTCTTTCGGCTTGCGTCGAGTACAGCCGGGAGAGTGAAGGCGCGTTTGATATCACGGTGGGACCGCTGATGAAGGTTTGGGGGTTTTATAAAGGGTCCGGTCACCTGCCCCACAAGCCGGAAGTCGCCTCGGCCCTCGCCAAGGTAGGCTACCGGCACCTTCGCCTGGACCCGGCGGCCCGGACGGTGCGCTTCGATCGTCCCGGCGTGGAGATGGACCCGGGTGGGGTCGGCAAAGGCTACGCCGTCGACCGCATGGTGGAAGTTTTGAGACAGAATGGGGTCCGGACCGCCCTGGTGGCGGGTTCGGGCAGCAGCATCTTCGGCATGGGTGCGCCGCCGGACGAGCCAAGGGGTTGGCCGGTGAAGATCAAGGACCCGTGGGACAACCGTAAGACGCTGGCGGAGGTTTGGCTGAAGGACAATTCTATGTCCACCTCCGGCAGTTATGAGAAGTTTTTTCGGGCGGAAGGCAAAATCTACGCCCACATAATGGACCCGCGGACCGGATATCCGGCGCAGGGCAGTGTTTCGGTTTCGGTGATTGCGCCGCGCACGGTCGATAGCGAGGTGTGGGCCAAACCGTACTTTATCAATGGCCGCCAGTGGGCAGTGAAGCATCGGCCAAAGGAATTTCGAGTGTTCTTTTGCGAAGACAGGATGGAAAAGCCATGCGCGTGGCTCCAATGACAAGCCGTTTCCTAGATGCCTGCCGGCGGCGGCCCACGGATGTCAGACCCGTGTGGTTCATGCGGCAGGCCGGCCGGTACATGAAACAGTACCGCCAGATTCGCGAGAAGCACAGCATTCTGGAAATCTGTAAGCGCCCGGACCTGGCCGCCACGGTCACCCTGCAGCCTATCGAGATGCTGGACGTGGACGCGGCCATTATTTTCGCCGATCTGCTGCTGCCTATCGAACCGATGGGTCTCAAGCTGAAATACGAAAAGGGCGAGGGCCCCGTGATCGGCAACCCCGTGCGCACTTCCGACGACGTGGATTCGCTTTCCACCACCAATACCGACGATCTCGGCTACGTGGGCGAGGCCATCCAGCACGTCGTCCGCGCGCTCGCCGGCAGAGTGCCCGTGATCGGCTTCGTCGGCGCGCCCTTCACCATGGCCAGCTACATGATCGAAGGCGGCGCCACGCGCAACTTCGTGCGCACCAAGCGCCTCATGTACAGCGACGAAACGCTCTGGCGCCGTCTCATGGGTAAAATCGTCGACGTGCTGGCGCCGTTCGCGCATTCCCAGGTCACCGCCGGGGCGCGCGCCATCCAGGTGTTCGACAGTTGGGTAGGGGCGTTGGGCTCCGACGATTATGTGCGCTATGCCGCGCCCTATTCGCGCGCGCTCATCGAGCGCATTCGCTCTACCGGCATCCCGGTGATTCACTTCGGCACCGGCGCCAGCGGCTTCTTCCGCGAACTCCACGCCGC
>PLDO01000423.1 GCA_003136215.1 Bryobacterales bacterium | reverse complement strand
CTGCCCATTTGGACTTGTGTGCGTACCGCGCTGCCGTTGAAGTGATGGTTTTCGGTGTACAACCAGACCCCGCCGGCGCCTTCCACGCTCCATTTTCCGAAAGCCCGCGAAACGCCAATCTCCGGCTTGAATGCCCAGCGGTTGGAGCCGATGTTGATCAACCGGGCCGGGTCGTACTGTCCGGTGGGCGCGGACACGGTGATGCTGGCGCCGACGATGGTTTTTTGCTTGTAGCTCGCCAGTTGCTTTCCCCTCATGGCGGGTGCCCCATAGATGTTCATGGCGTAGCGCAAGGCCACATCGCCGATACCGGAGCGGTAAAGATGCGTCTGTGAGCCTACATACAGGCCATCCAGGTTGGCTACCACATACGGGACCACCACCAGAGCCTGCGCGGTGCGCCCCAACACGCCAAGAGATTGCCCGAACGCCATCGTGAAGACGTCGGCTTTGACCTTCGCATCTTCCACCGGCAGCCCGGGATCGAAGAGCATGTCGCCCGAATTGTTGGCGTAACCGAAGGAAAAGAAATTCAGCCCTATAGGAGCCGGAATGTAGGCGCGCGGCTGCATTTCCTGCGCGGCCACGCGGCCCGCGAAACAGCACAGCAGCAGGACGCCGCAGGACAGGGCGCGCCGCAAATGTCGTACTGACCAGTCAGCCATGGACATCTCCCTTGTGGAACGGACACCGTGCTACTTCTGCCGGAAATAGAGCTGGAGCGCCAGCCCCACAACATTGGTCCCCTTTTCGCTGGCGCGCGAATCTTCCTGCCGGAGGTAGTAGCCTTCCAGAACTACGCGCTTATTCACCTCGAACTCGCCGCCGGCGGTGTATCGCTGCCGCGTGAAGGCGTCGTAGCGCCAGTCGTAAAACACCTCCGCGTGCGCGTAGGGCGTAAACGCCCGCCTGCCCAGTTGAAAGGTACGTTCGAACTTCATCCGGTTGCGATACCGGGGCAGGAACTCGCCGTTCACAAAGCGCAGGTCGCCGCGATTCCGGTCCGAAAGCAGAATCCCCTTCGGCAGGAAATAGCGCGGCGTCATCTCCATCAGGAACGTATGCTCGGTGAAGGGATTCGGACTGTTGGCCGGCGTCCTGCCGAAGAGGTAGCCGGTGCGGATCATGAGAAATTTCTCGCGCGCGATGTCCGGACGCCTGGTCGCCCGGCTCTTGCGCAACGGCGCCACGAAGAAATCCAGGTGGGCGCCCAATTGGCCGTCGGTGTATCCGTCCTGTTTGGTCCGGGTACCGGCGATCAGAAAAAACAGGCGGCTGTGCTCGCCGGTCCCGACGAAGATGTCCGTCTCCGGCCAGATCTGGTCGTACCAGTCGCCCGCGCACAAAGCCGTGGCTGCCATGACCAGGATCGCGACAATCCTGAAAGGCATGACCAGGGAACGCCGCATTACCCACCGGCCTTGTGATGCCCGGAATTGGTCGTTTTGACCTGGATCTCTTTGGCCGTGGCGTCCAGCACGGATTCTTCCAGGAAGTTCGTGCCGTCGGCCAGGGCAGAGAAGCGCGCCGTAACCGTCACCTTCTCGTCCGGCTTATCCAGATACGTCGCCACGGCGATGGAGCGCAGCTTCTTGGTCGCCGTGTCGAAGGTGAAGGTGAGCGTGTCGCCCGGCTTGGCGTAGTCGTGAAACACCAGCTCTCCGGACGCCTTGTCGATTGTCGCCTTGCCCGCTTTATAGGAAGCCTGCATGGTCTGCGGGTTGGGCGGAAGGTAGCGCTTCACCAGGCTGCCCACCCGGTCCATGTACCCCTTCATCTCGTCGATTTTGTTGGCGACGATCTTGCCTTTGAGTCCCTTTTGTTTCTTGGCCGGCGGCGCCGCGCCGATGGGTGTCTTCTGGACCTTTCCATCGGGTCCGTACTTGCAATCCGCCTGCGTGCGCTTCTTTTCTTCGCCCTTCAGGCTGATCTGGACCGTTTCGGTCCAGGCGTACTGTTTGAGTTGCGCCTGGTTCTGGGCGATGGACTGCTTGATGTCGCCGACGCGTTGCTGCAGCGCGGCTTTGTCTGGCGCTGCGTCCTGCGCAAAGGCCGACGCTGCGGCCAGTGCGAAAATCGAGAGAATTTGCCGTTTCATGTGTGCTCCTCGCTGCCTAGTTCATCGGCAATGGCGCCGAGAGAACAAAGATCAGGCGGGTCTCCGTCGGGATATCAATCTGCTTGCCCTTCGCCATAGCCCCGGAAGCTGCGCCTAAGCCGCCACCAACCACTGCGCCGATCGCGGCACCCTTGCCGCCGCCGGCAATTGCTCCAACCCCCGCGCCTAATGCGCCCAGGCCGATACCGCGCCGGGCAGCTTTCTTGCCCTTGCTGGTGCCGGTGGCTTCCACTTCGGCGTACTGCGTGTTCGTGCTGTACATCTTGCCGTTGACATTGATGTCCCGCAGCCGGAGCGCGATGCCCTCGCCGTTCTCGACCTTGACCACCTCGATGGTGCAGGTCGCACCCTGGGCGATGGCGGTCTTGCTGCCGACTCCAACTGCCTCGCCAATGCTCGCCCGATATCGCGCGCCGGCGTTTGCCGTCTTGCCATCAATCGAATCGACGGTTCGCACGATGATCTGCGTCCCGGCGGGAATCGTCAGCATCCCGGTCTTGGGAGCCGGCGGGGGAGGCGGTGGCGGCAGCGGCGCGAAATCGATGCCCGACACGGCGCTTACCGGATAGGCCTTCTGTATGCCATCCACGCCCATGAACACAATTTCCTTGGAGTTTGCGTTGACCAGGACGCCTTGCACGCCGCCGCCCTGCTTCAACTTCAGAATGTCCGCTTTGGATACAACGGCAGTCATCAGCATGACCGCGATCAGGAGGTTGATTTTGGTTTTCATTTCGTGTTTTCTCCTTTTGCTACTGGACGAGCGGAAGACTGGCGAGAATCTGCAGATCCACCACCTTCTCGATTTGCGCCTCGATCTGCAGCCACCGGACAGCGTCTTTCGCCGTCAGCGCCTTGCTCACCCGCGGGAAGTACTCTTTGCGGAGTTCCACCCTCCGGGACTCGACGTCCATCATGCCAACCGCGATCTTCAGCGCCATTTCGTCGCTCAACGTCTCGTAGTTGTCGGCATACAGGCGAATCAACGCGATCCGTTCGTCCGCCAGTTTGATGAGCGCCTGATCGTACTCGTTGTAAACCGGCCAGAATTTGGCGGCTTCATCCGGATCGAGATCCATCATCTGCGTCAGAATCGACACCTTATCCTTCTTCAAGTCCTGCCTCATCATGCCGATGTAGGCCTTCAGGTTGGCTTCCTGGGTTTGTTTGGGCGTGGGTGGCGTCTGCGCCATGGCTAATGAGCCCGCGACGGCTAAGCCGAGGCAGGCAAGGTATTTTGCAATTGTTTTCACGAGTAAACCTTCCTTTCCTTTCGGGACAAAAGCGGTGGGGTGCCGCCCTTACTTCTTCTTCGGCGGGTAGTTCTTCAACAGCTTGGCAATGCCCTTCTGAATGTTCTTCTGGCGCTTGTCGGGCTTGGCATTCTGATCGATGGTCTTGGTGGCCACGCCGCGCCAGACCAACTGCTTCGGCGACACTTCGTACATGTCCAGGGACACGCTGCCGATCAGCAGGGTGGTGGTGGTGGCCGTAGCCATGCCGCCGCCCCAGCGCGGTCCCATCCGGTAGCCTCCGCCGTACAGGTCAACCTGTCGTTCCTGGGTGACGGCAGCCTGGTAGCCGATGTACAGGTCCGCGGTGTCGCTGTCCACCTTGGTCAGCCCCTTGGTCGTCAGTTGAGCCTCAATCGCCGAAGTCAGTTGCCTCGCAGTCAGCTCATCCAGCTTCACTCCCCCTGGAATCTCCACCCATTTGTAGGTCTTGTACTTGGCGAAGTTCGCCTCGCTGTCGAAGTTGTAGTGGACGTCCTGGGCCAGCCCAATCGAGGCCAACCCCAGCACTGCCAGCGTGATACCAATCATGTTCTTCATTTGCAATATGCTCCTTTTGCCCAAAACCAGTTCCGCGCGAACGCTTTGGTGTTCGGGAGGCCTGATGCGCGCACCCGGGGCATCGCCTCATTTTGTTGTGCTGATTTTAGGTGGGGCAGGCGCTTTCGCCTGCCAACCTCGCGCTCGACCAAGGCCAGGCGAGTGGATTCGCCGCCAGACCGGCGCTTACGGGGTTGTACTCCACATAGCGCACGATGCGGTCCAGTTCCATTTCGTCCCGCACTCGATGGTCGAAGGACTCATCCTGCCAGAAGGTCTTTCCCGTTCGGCCCAGGATCAGGTTGGCCTGTCGCGCGGTGGAGCCTTTCAACCAGCGCGTAATCACCGGCAGGGAGGTCTTGGGCCGCAGCACTGAGTGCACGTGGTTGGGCATGATCACCCAGGCGCGGAGGTCATAAAACTGCCTTCCGCTCTCGCCATACAGCAGTGCATCAGCCACCACCCGCGCTACCCGGTCATCCTGCAGCCAAACCGGCCCGAAAGCAGCTTTGTCCACCTCACGATCCCATGCGAGGAAGTTCCGGCCGGCGGAGCGCTGCACAATGGCGGGCGCCTGCGGCAGTTGAGTTCGCGGGAGGGTGCCGGCCAAACGCCAGGTAACAAACAAGTAGCTTGCTTCGGTGAGGTCGGGATGCCAGTGGGGGAGGTTTCTGCGGTAGAACATCGCGGGTTGGCAGGCGAAAGCGCCTGCCCCACCTATAGTGCGTGGTCGGATGGAAAATCTTGGGAAAATCTGGAGCTGTCTTAAAAGCTCAGCTTCAAGCCAAATTGAATAGCGCGCGGACCATTCACCTGGGTGAGTGAAATGGTTCCGAAGGCACTTGAAGTGATGGAAGTTTGCGGCCCCGCGAAGTTCACCGAATTGGACGTGTTGAACAGCTCCGTGCGGAACTCCACCTTGTACCGCTCGCGGTAAGACCAGGTCTTCTCGATCAGAGCGTTCAGCCCGAAGTTGGGCGGGTAGCGCACGTCGGAAAGATACCGGCTGACATTGCCAAATTGGAATTGCGGCGTCCTGGCGAACGCGGCGGGGTTGAAGTACTGGCCGTTGTCCTGAATCTGCGGTCCGCCGGGCAGCGCCGCCGGTATGCCCGTGGCCATGGGACGGAAAGGCCCGATATCGAACGCGTTCGAGTTGTCCGGCGAGGTCACCGCAAGGGGGAAGCCGGTGGAGTAAGAGTAGATTGCGGCCACGGCCCAGTTGCCGAGAATCACGCCCGCCAGGCCGTGGTTCAGCATCTTCTTCCCGCTGCCGAACGGCAGTTCGTAGCGCCCGCTCAGGTTCAGCGAATTGGGCGTGTCGAGATACGAAATGGACCGGTCGCACGAGAAGCAGTAGGCATTATTGATGGCCGAGTTCTCGCCGACGTTGTCGATGCTCTTGGAATGCGTCCAGTTGAACAGCAGCGCCAGACCCTGCGCGAAACGGCGCTCCAGTTTCACCTCCAGCGCATTGTAGGTGGAGAAACCTACCGGCGCCACCACCTGGTTCACCCCGGTAAACTGCGGGTAAGGGCGCAGCAGTTGAGCGTACTGCACGGTCGGCTGGCTCAGCGTGGAAGAGGGGTCCGTGATGTAGCCAGCGAAGGGATTCTTCACGGTCTGCACCAACTGCGTGCCCAGGGCCAACTGAGACATCGGGAGCTGATCCAAGGCGATCTGCGCGGGCAGGGCGACCCCGTGTGTGCCGGTATAGCCGACATCCATCATCATCGACCAGGGCAGTTGATGCTGCACGTCGAACGACCACTGTTCCTGATAAGGCGTGTGACGGACATTCGCCGGAGCACCGATGGAGAGTCCCAGCGCCGTCGCCAATCCGAGGGTGTTGCCCGTGGGAGCCGCCAGACCTTGCGGGAATGGATTGGAGAGATTGAAGTTCGGTGTGACCCCGTCGGCCTGCGCCACCAGGCTGGAGGTGGCGCGGCTGAACCCCAGGGTTGTGTCCCGATCCGTGGACAGCAGGGGATTGTGGAAGATTCCGAAGCCTGCCCGCAGCACCGTCTTGTTGCCGNNCACGCGGATCCCAATTGTTATGGTCGGCCTGCTCCACCCGCCGGGAAATTCCGTTTACTCCCGGGAAGACGAGGCCGCCCACCAGGTTGTATCCGGGCACCTTGAGCGGCGACGCGCTGGTGGTGTCGAGATAAACGTAGTGGTTGGCTTTCTCGATGCTGCCGAGTTCCAGGTTGTACCGCACGCCGAGCGTCACCGTAAGGCTCCGGTTCGCGCGCCATTCATCCTGCGCGTAGCCGGCATAATACGGGTGGCTGTTCACGTTTTCCGGGTTGATGTTGTAGGAGACGGCCGCGACTCCCAGCAGCAGATCGGCTACGCCCGCGCCCGTGTTGGCGCTGACGGCCTTGGCGTTGGCCCCCCCGGTATAACTGCCGGTGGCGTTGATACTCAAGGCGGCCGGATTGTTCCAATCGAGCGTGTAGTAGCGGTAGTCGAAACCCGCCTTGACGGTATGGTTGCCCTGCTGCCAGGTAAATGCGGCAGCGTATTGATACGTCCGCGAGATCACGACATTGAAGATCGTACCGGTGGCGCCCACGCCGCTGGTTCCGCCAATCGAAACCGATGGGAAGAACGGCGCCAGTTGGCCATCGGTGACGGTGGATGGAAAGCCCAGGCTCTTCTGGTCGAATCCCAAAGTTAGCGGCACGCGGTTGGTCTGGCTGTCGGCCATGGAGAAGTGCTGCACCAGCACCTTGGAGGGACTGATGGACCAGGTGTGGCCCACCGCCCAGGCCCAGCCCGGGATCAGGTTGGGCGTATTCACGGGCGACATGGGACTGCCATAGACATCGGGCGAGGAGTTGAGGTTGGCAAAGTAATCGCCGCGGGCGAATACCAAGTGCTTGTCGGAGAATTTGTGGTCGATGCGGGCATCGATGCGGTTGTTGTCCAGCATGCTGGGCGCCGGGCTGAAGTAGTTGTTGGTGTCGCTCAGGCCGATGCCCTGCTGATTGGGCGCGGGGAAATATTTGAGCAGGTTGGTGGCGATGGGGTTGATCTGACTGGCGGGAATCCGGTTGCCGGAAAATGGATCGCGAATGTAGCGCGTGGTGCCGGCGGGAGCCGTCGGATCGAGGCGCGTGGTGGAGGGATCGTAGATCAGCTTCAGCGCCCCGTTGGTGTCGAAGGTGTGCGAGAAATCGCCCTGCATCTGCGCGCTGGTGGGCACGGTTCCGGTGAACGACGAGAAGCTGTGCTGGCGCAGCCCTTCGTACGCGAAGAAATAGAAGGTGCGGTTCTTCCCATGGTAGAGCTTGGGGATGGTGAGCGGTCCGCCGAGTGCGAAACCGAACTGGTTCTTCTGTAGCTGGCGCCGGGGCGTGCCCGCCTTATTGGCGTTGAAGCCGTTGGCGTCCAGAATTGCATTCTGCAGGAATTCGTGCAGGTTGCCGTGGAAGTCGTTAGTGCCGCCCTTGATGGTGTAGCTGATGATGCCGCCGCCGGTGTGACCCAATTCCGCGTCGTAGGGATTGGTATTGATCTTGAACTCCTGCACCGCGTCCACCTGGGGGATCGCCGAAGCCTGATTGTTGTACGTTCCGGTATCGGCCGCGCCGTCGATGAGGATTTCGTTGGACCGGTTGCGGCCTCCGTTGATGCGGAAATAGTTGGTCTGGTTCTCGCTGACGGTGTTGTCGCCCGCGGTAAGTCCGCCGCCGGGCGTGGCGGTGCCGATGGCTCCCGCCGTCATGGTGACCAGGAGCAGGGGGTTGCGCGTGAGCAGGGGAATACTGGTAACGAACTCGTTTTCCACCACCGTTCCCCGGTCGGCACGATCCACCGTGAGGAGCGCCGCCTCGTCGGTGACCGTCACCGATTGCTGGACATCCCCCGGGGTCAGCGTGATGTTGAGGGACTTCGATTGTCCGACCTCCAGCGTTACCGATTCGATCCGGCTGGCGTTGAATCCCGCGGTACTGGTAGAGACCGCATAGGCGCCGGGCGGCACGGAGGGGAAAATGAAGATGCCCTCGGAGTTGGTGACCGTCGAGGACTTGACCTCGGTTGCGCGATTCGTCAATTCGACGGTGGCGTTCTGGATGACGGCTCGGGAGGTGTCCGTCACCCGCCCGGAAACCACCGCGTTCTGACCCCAAACCGGCAGCGCCGCCAACAGGATGGCAGGACAAAATGCAATACGCAGCCTGGAAATCGTCATAACGGTACCTCTAACGAGCCTTTTTGCTGGATTTTACCAGATTTCAGACTCCTGAAATCCGCAGCAATGGCGGACTATCATGGATGGTGAGTCTCCATAGGTAAGATGTTCAAGCTTGCCGCACTTTCGCTGCTGGCCCTCGGTGTCCTTGTGCCGGCTGCCGGGCAAGGGCCTGGGTCGGGCGCCGATCTGAGCGCTGTCCTCAACTCCCCCGGAAGTCTGCAAGCGAGGCTACGATTCGAGCATTTGACCACTGCCGACGGGCTGTCCAACGACTCGGTCTTTTCCATCCTGCAGGACCGTCGTGGCTTCATGTGGTTTGGCACGCAGGCCGGACTGAACCGGTACGATGGCTACCGGGTAACGCAGTACCGTTTCGATCCGAAAAATCCCAATTCCCTGGGCGACGATTTCGTCCAAACGCTGTTTGAGGACAGCCGCGGCGGAATCTGGTCCGGCAGGTATTTCCCAAGCCGGTTCGATCCGGACACCGAAACATTTACCCGCTACACACTCCCGGCCGATGACACACCGTCGTTCGCGGGGACGATTGCATTAATCGACGAGGACCAACACGGTGCCATATGGGTGGGGTACACCATCGCACCCAACCTGTATCGCCTCGATCCGGGGTCGGCGACCTTCCGCAGGTCCGACGCCGGCCACAGGTGGCCCAGTTATCGCGACCCGGCTGGAATATCCTGGATCGGAAATGGCCAGGGCCTGATTCGGTTGGACCCGGCAACCGGAGCCGGCATCCCCTACCGCCTCAATCCGCCGGGTTCTGTAGCGGAAATCGCCGCGGACCAGCCTGGATCGCTCTGGCTGACGGCCAACCTGAGCATGCTGGCGCTCTTCGATCTTGCCACCCGGACATTCAAAGGCACCTGGACCATCATGCCGCCCCAGGCGGCGGGCCGTAGGATTCAGGCGCTGCGTCCGGACCCGGGCGGAACTGTCTGGCTGGGAACGTATCTGGAGGGACTCAAGGTTTTCGACCCGCGCAACGCGACGGTGAGAAACCTCCGCAACGACCCGGCGGACCGCTACAGCCTCAGCGGGAACGAAGTGTTTTCGATTGTCCGGGATCGCGAGAGCAACCTGTGGGTAGGCGTGAAAGGCGGCGGCGTCAACCGGCTGTCGCCGCGCAGTACGACGTTTGGCGCCTGGCGCAAGGACCCGGGCGACCCGGCCGGCCTGAGTGACAACAACGTGCGCGCCATCCTCGGGGACAAGGCCGGAAACGTGTGGCTCGGGACCTACGATGGTGGCCTGGACCGCTTTGACCCCGCATCCGGCAAATTCGTTCACTACGGGCATGATCCGCGAAACCCGCGAAGCCTGGACAATGACCGGGTGTACTCGCTCTACGAAGACCGGTCCGGGACGCTCTGGGTCGGCACTGTCAACGGAATCAATCGGTTTGACCGGAAGAGCGGCACTTTTGAACATTTCTCGCGCGCACCGCAAACCGGGGGACCTTACTACTACTTTCTGGAGGATCGCACCGGCAGGTTCTGGTTCGGCCCGTCAAATCTGCTCGACAGGAACACGGGAGCCATGACCGCCGAGCATAACGCAGGCGACCTCTCCGTTCATGAAGATCGTAATGGGAACTTGTGGTTTGCTACGGTTACCGAACTGGAAAAGATGGACCCTGCCGGCAAGCGGCACAAGGTCACCTTGGCGACGTTGCCGGGAGACGGCAGGCCGGGGCCCGTCCAGGTCAATTTCTTCCACGAGGATTCCGCCGGCATCCTGTGGCTGGCCACCGAAACGGGTCTGGTGCGGCTCGATCCGAAAACCGAACAGTACGCCACCTACACCACGCAGGAGGGGCTGCCGGACAACGTCGTGCAGTGCATTCTTCCCGACCGGGCCGGGAACCTCTGGGTGAGCACCAACAATGGCCTTTCGAGGTTCAATCCGCGGGAAAACAGCTTCGACAACTTTCATGAAAGCGATGGCCTGCAAGGAGAGCAGTTCAATCGCAAGGCCTGTTTCCAGGACGCCGCCGGGCTGATGTACTTCGGTGGAATCCACGGTTTCAACGTCTTCGACCCCAGCCAGGTTCGAACCCGCCCGCCGGCAACTCCGCCTCTCGTGCTCACCGAGTTCCAGATTCACGGCAGGACCGTTCCGGTTCGCCCGGGTTCCGTGCTGCCCCGGCCCATCTGGAAGATGGATGCCCTCAAATTGTCCTATCGGGAAAACGGGTTCTCCTTCGAGTTTGCCGCGCTGAGTTACGCCGCTCCGGCCCGAACCCGCTACCGTTTCCGCTTGAAAGGTTCGGAGACGGAATGGACCGTGGTCGACAGCCGGCACCGCGTCGTCCGCTACACGGATCTGCCGCCCGGCGAGTACAACTTTCAGGTCCAAGCGTCAACGGACGGCCGCACGTGGGGCGAGCAGGGAACGTCTCTCGGAATCTCCATTACGCCCCCATGGTGGATGACCCCGTGGAGCCGGGGCGGCGCGGCGCTGGCACTGGCAGGCTTGCTCTTCGGCGCCTACTACTGGCGGGTGAAGGCGATGCGGAAACGGGAGGTGCAGCTGGAGGCGCTGGTGGAGCAGCGAACCGCGGAATTGGTGGAGGCGCGGGACCAGGCCCAGGCCGCCAACCGTGCAAAAAGCACTTTCCTGTCCAATATGAGTCATGAGTTGCGGACGCCGCTCAACTCCATCCTCGGCTTCTCCAACCTGCTGCGCGATGACGACGGCATCTCCGGGGAGCAACGCAAAGACCTGGACATCATCAACCGCAGCGGCGAGCATCTGCTCGGGTTGATCAACGACGTGCTGGATGTGGCCAAAATCGAGGCCGGCCGCATCGCGTTGGAAAACACGCCTTGCGACCTGAAAAGCCTGGTGTGCGACGTGGCGGAAATGATGCAGGTGCGCGCCACAGCGAAAAATCTGCAACTGCTGGTCGATGAGTCCGCCGGCTTCCCCCGATTCGTCCGCGCCGATGCCTCCAAGCTGCGCGAGATCCTGATCAACTTGATTGTCAACGCGATCAAATTCACCGAACGGGGAACCGTCATCCTGCGGTTGGATGGCTCGCCGGAAGACTCCTCCAACCGTGTGCTGCTGAAGTTCGAGATAGAGGACACCGGCATGGGCATCGCCGCCGAGGATCAAGCGGGCATCTTCGAGGCCTTTGCCCAGGTGGGCGGGCTGGCGGCGCAGAGAAGCACGGGGCACGGCACTGGATTGGGACTCACCATCGTCAAGCAGTACGTGGAGTTGATGGGCGGCAGCATCCGCGTGGAGAGCGTGCCGGGGCAAGGTTCGCGGTTTTATGTGGAACTGCCGTTGGAACGGGCGGCGGAAGCTGAGGTGGCCCCGCCTAGGGACGATCGGAAAGTGGCCGGCATCGAGCCTGGCCAGCAGGAATACCGCATCCTGGTGGTGGAAGACGACTTCGAAAGCCGCTTGCTGCTGCAACGGCTGCTTACGGATGCCGGTTTCCCCGTGCGCGTAGCGGAAGTCGGCGAGGCGGGGATCGAGATGTTCCAGTCCTGGCGGCCGCATTTCATTTGGATGGATCGCCGCATGCCCGGAATCGACGGACTGGAAGCCGTGCGACGCATCCGGGCACTGGAGGGTGGGCGGGGAGTGAAGATCGCCGCGGTGACCGCCTCCGTGTTAGCCGGTCTGCGGAACGAGATGCTGGAAACCGGGCTGGACGATTTCATCCGTAAGCCCTACCGTCCGGCGGAGATCTTTAACTGCATGGCGCGTCATCTGGGCGTGCGCTATGTTTATGCGGAAGACGCGTCGGAATCGGCCGCGCGGGCGCGGGCGGCACTGCGGCCGGAAGCTCTGGCCGCCCTTCCGGAAGAGATGCGCGAGGAGTTGTCGAACGCAATTCGGGCTCTGGACGCGGAGCGGATTGCCCGGTTAGTCCACCGCATTTCGGAAGTGGACCCCGCATTGGGCGCTGTCCTCGCGCAGTTCGCGGACAGATTGGCCTACACTCCGGTCCTGAGAGCGCTCCGTGCGGGCAACGGGAAGGTGGTCCCGGGCAGCGTATGAACGGCCTACGGCACAAATTGCGGTCGATGGGACAGTCTCTGCGCCTTAGCGGTCCCGCGGCAAATGACCCGACTACCCGAATACTGCATGGCTTGCTGCTCGGGCTTCTGGCCTGGACCATGTTTGAACTCACGGTCGCTTTGCCTTTCTTCATCGTCAGGAAGGCGGCCGGAACACTCCTCATTGGTTCTCTGCTGCTGACTTTGAGCGTCAGCCTGGTTCTGCTTCGGCGGGGATTCGTCCGGCAGGCCAGCCTGACCTACCTGGTTGGAACCGGGCTGGTCAATGGAGTGACTCTCGTTCTCAGTGGAGGAGTTCATAGCCCTAATATTGCGATCTTCATCACGCTGCCGATCTCGGCGGCCTGGCTGTTCGGACACCGTGCGATGCTCTGGGCGGCCGCTGTATGCATCGGCGGGTCTCTGCTATTGGCCCTGCTTGAGATCGGCGGCGTAGGTCCGTGGCGGTATTTTCCCGCCCCATCGTTGGTTGCCTGGACGTTGATCGTGCAGGCCGCTGTGATTGGCGCGGTACCCGTGGCCCAACTTCTGAAGATTCTTAGACAGGGTCTGGCCCAATCCCAGTCGGACCGGGCGGCGCTCCGCGATTACCAGGGTCAACTCGAAGAACTGGTACAACAGCGCACCAAAGAACTGGTGACGGCGCGGGACGAGGCACAGGCCGCCAACCGAGCCAAGAGCGCTTTCCTGGCCAATATGAGCCACGAATTGCGTACGCCGCTCAACGCCATCCTCGGATTCTCCAGCCTTTTGCGCGAGGGCGGCGGTATTTCCCCAGAGCAGCGCAAGGACCTGGACATCATCAACCGCTCTGGCGAGCACCTGCTCGGGTTGATCAATGCCGTGCTGGATGGGGCCAGGATCGACGCCGGCCGGGTCGCGGTGGAAAACGCGCCGTGCGACCTGAGAAGCCTGGTGCGCGAGGTTGCGGAAATGATGCAGGTGAAAGCCGCGGCGAAAGACCTGCAACTGCTGGTGGATGAATCCGGCGACTTCCCGCGCTTCGTCCAGGCCGATGCCCCCAAACTGCGCCAGATACTCATCAACCTGATCGGCAACGCCGTCAGCTATTCGGAAACAGGAAGCGTCACCCTGCGATTGGATGGCGTGCCGGAGGCCTCCTCCAACCGCGTGCTACTGCGGTTCGAGGTAGAGGACACCGGCATCGGCATCGCCGCGGAGGAACAGGTCCGCATCTTCGAGCCGTTCGTGCAAATTGGCAGGAGCGGGACGCAAACGGGTACTGGACTGGGACTCACCATCGTCAAGCA
>PLDO01000202.1 GCA_003136215.1 Bryobacterales bacterium | reverse complement strand
CGGCACCACCGAAGACAGTATCGCCGTGAGCGAGGTTGGCGCTGACGGCAAGATCGACCCGAAAAAGGGCAAGAAGGGTCCGTTCACGCTGGCCGCCGCCGGCACGGTGCAGGGCACGCCGAGTGGGCGCTTCATCGTCGTCGGCACCTCGCAGTGGGCCGAGAATCGGGCCATGGGCTCGCGATCGCTGGGCAACCGCGATCTGTTCATGAACATGATCAATTGGCTGAGCGCCGACGAAGACCTCATCAGCATCCGTCCCAAATCGACCGAAGACCGGCCGCTCACGCTGACCGCGCAGAAGCTGAACCTGGTGTTCTGGCTGAGCGTGGTGTTCTTCCCGCTGGCCATTGTCGGCTTCGGCATGGTCACCTGGTGGAAGAGGAGATAAGCCATGAAGCCGAAGGGACTCCTCATTGCCGTCGTTCTTTTGGCTGTTCTGGGTGGGCTGACCTGGTGGAGCAATAAGAGCCAGGCCGACAAAAGCAAAACGCCCGCCGACACGGTCACGAAGCTGCTGAGTATTCCGGACGACCAGTTTCAGGAAATCAGGATCAAGAAGGTCACCGACGAGGTGTTGAGCCTCAAGCGGGAGAACGGGAAGTGGCAGATGACCGCCCCCAAGGCGATGGCCGCCGATCAGGACGCGGCTGGATCCATGGTTTCCGCCCTGGCCAATCTCAACGCCGACAAGGTGGTGGAGGAGAAGGCAACCGACCTCAAGCCGTACGGACTGGACAGGCCCACGCTGGACGTGCAGATCGTGCGCAAAGACGGCAAGACGGACCACCTGCTGATCGGCGACGACACGCTCAACGGCAGCGGCGCTTACGCCAAGCTGGCGAATGACGCCAAAGTGGTCACGGTGGGCACTACCACTAAGACCAGCCTGGACAAGCGCCCCGACGACCTGCGCGACAAGCGGTTGCTGACCTTCGATTCCGACAAACTCTCGCGAGTCGAACTCACCGCCAAGGGCGCGGCGGTGGAATTCGGCAAGAACGGCCAGAACGAGTGGCAGATCGTCAAGCCGCGCCCGCTGCGCGCCGATGGTTCGGCGGTGGATGGCCTCGTCGGCAAACTGAAAGACGCCAAGATGGATCTCACCGCCGAGGATGCCGACAAACAGTTCATCGCGGCCACCAAGGTGGCGTCGGTCGCTGTGACCGACGCCGGCGGCACGCAGACGATGGAAGTCCGCCGCGATAAAGACAAGAACGTTTTCGCCAAGAGCTCCGCCGTGGAGGGCTTGTACAAAGTCAACGCCGACCTGGCCGACGCTCTGGAAAAAGGCGTGGATGACTTCCGCAACAAGAAGCTGTTCGACTTCGGCTTCAGCGACCCCAGCGTTGTGGACGTCAAAGGCACGGTCTACACCAAGGCGGGCGACAAGTGGACCGCCAACGGCAAGACCATGGACAACGCGAGCGTGCAGAACTTGATCGACAAACTGCGCGACCTGGCAGCCACGAAATTCGCCGAAAAGGGCGGCGGAGAACCCGTTTTGGCGGCGAGCGTGGTGTCCAATAGCGGCAAGCGGAACGAAAAAGTCTCCATCAGCAGGCAGGGGACGCAATATTTCGCGCAACGTGACGGCGAACCCAGCATCTATGAACTGGACAGCAAGGTTGTCGAGGACCTGCAAAAAGCCGCCACCGACGTGAAAGTAGCGGCGCCCGAGCCAGCGAAGAAGAAATAAGCATATTCAGCCACAGATGAACACAGATGAACACAGATAGGCTTCCTGTTTTCGATCTGTGTTCATCTGTGTTCATCTGTGGCCAGTGATTCTCTGATGAACGGCCTTCTCACCGACCTCTACGAACTCACCATGGCTGCCGGCTACTTCGAGTGCGGCAAGGCCAAAGAGAAGGCCACCTTCGAGTTCACCATCCGCCGGCTGCCTGCCCACCGCAATTACGTGGTGGCCGCGGGTATCGCCCAAGCCGTCGACTACCTGCTCAACCTGAGCTTTAACGACGAGGAAATCGCGTACTTGCGGGCCTTACCGCATTTCGCTCAAGTGAGCCCGGCCTTCTTCGACTACCTGCGCGATTTGCGCTTCACGGGCGATCTGTTCGCCGTGCCCGAAGGCACTTTACTGTTCGCGGGCGAACCCGCGCTTACCATCCGCGCGCCCATTATCGAAGCGCAGATTCCGGAAACCTATCTGCTGAGCGCGGTGACCTTCCAAACGCTGATCGCCTCCAAAGCCGCGCGCTGCGCGACCGCGGCCGCCGGCCGTCCGGTGGTGGAGTTCGGTACGCGGCGGGCGCACACGCCCGAAGCCGGCACGCTGGGGGCGCGCGCCGCTTTCCTCGGCGGCTGCGCCGGGACCAGCAACACGCTGGCGGGGTTCCGATACGGCATCCCGGTGATGGGCACGGCGGCGCATTCCTGGGTGATGTCCTTCCCGTGCGAGATGGACGCCTTCCGCAAATTGCAGCGCGTGCTGGGCCCGGCCACGGTACACCTGCTGGACACTTACGATACGCTGGAAGGCGCGCGCCGCGCCGCCAAACTAGGCGGCCCGATGTGGGGAGTCCGCCTGGATAGCGGAGATTTCGACGCGCTGTCGCGGCAGGTGCGCGGCATCCTCGACGAGGCCGGACATACCGGCGCCAAAATCATGGCGAGCGGCAATCTGGACGAATACCGCATCCGCGACCTGGTAGCCGGCGGCGCGCCCATCGATTCCTTCGGCGTGGGCACGGAACTCGCCACCAGCGCCGACGCGCCGCACATGGGGACCATCTATAAAATGGTGGAGCTGGAAATCTGCGGCATCAAGCGCTTCACGGCAAAATACAGCGAGGACAAGACCTCCTTTCCAGGCGCCAAACAGGTGTTTCGCGACGTGGCGCGCGATGTGGTGGCACGCTCCGGGGAATGCGGCAAGGGCGAAGCTCTATTGCGCCCGGTGATTCTCGGTGGAAAGCTGGTCGAGCCGCTACCCACGCTAGCGCAGTCGCGCGACCGCGCCGCGCAGGCCATCGCGAATCTGCCTCCGGCTCTGCGACAATTGGAGGTGGCGGAGCCATGGCCGGTGATCCACAGCCGCGAATTGCGCGAGCTGATCGGCCAGACGCACTCCAACCTGCGCGGATGAGAACTATTTTCTTCGACATCGATTCGCAACTCGACTTCCTGTACCCGGCGGGCGCCCTGTATGTCCCCGGCGCCGAGCGCATTGTGCCCGCCATCGCCCGCCTCAACCGGCACGCCATGGCGCACGGCATTCCGGTGGTGGCCACTACCGACGCCCACACGGAGAACGATCCTGAATTCCAGGTGTGGCCGGCGCACTGCGTCGCCGGCACGATGGGCCAGCACAAGGCTGAAAGCACGCTGCTCGGGAAGCGCGTGGTGGTGCCCAACCAGGAATGCCGCCTGGCGCTCGATGGGGCGGAGCAGATCGTCGTGGAAAAGCAGCACGTGGACGCGTTCACCGCGCCGAATATGGGACGCATCGTGGAGTTGCTGGCTGCCGATGCCTTCGTGGTGTATGGCGTGGTCACGGAAATCTGCGTGCTCTTCGCCGCCCGCGGCCTGCTGAAATACGGCAAGCCCGTGACTATCGTGACTGACGCGGTGGCGGCGCTCAGCGCCGAGGCATCGGCGCGCGCGCTGGCCGAGATATGCGCGGCAGGGGGCAGGCTCGCGCTGGCTTCGGAAATCGCGTGAAGGGATTGGCAGGCGAAACCGCCTGCCCCACCTCTGGCAATGGACTTGTCCATGGTGGCGCAGGCGGTTTCGCCTGCGAACTCTGATGGAACTATGAAATACATCCACATCGCACAGCCCGGTCCGCCGGAAGTTCTACAGATTGCCGAGGGCCCGACGCCGGTGCCGGGGCCTGGGGAAGTGCTGATTCGCGTGGAGGCCGCGGGGGTCAACCGTCCCGACGTGCTGCAACGCGCCGGCCAGTATCCGCCGCCACCGGGAGCGTCCCCGGTCCTCGGGTTGGAAGTGGCGGGCACTATCGCCGCGGCGGCTTCGGACTCCGGTTGGCATGAAGGTGACCGCGTCTGCGCGCTGGTTCCCGGCGGCGGGTATGCCGAGTACTGCCTGGCGCCCGGGGTGCAGTGCCTGCCGGCGCCGCGGGGTATCTCCATGCAGGAGGCGGCGGGCATCCCGGAGACTTTCTTCACGGTCTGGGCCAACCTCTTCCAACTGGGACACCTGACAGCCGGCGAGCGCATCCTGGTGCATGGCGGCACGAGCGGTATCGGCAGCACCGCGATCCAACTCGCCCGCACGTTTGGGGCCACGGTATACGCCACGGCGGGGAGCGAGGAAAAGTGCCGCGCCTGCGAGCGCCTTGGAGCGGAGCGGGCCATCAATTACCGGGAACTGGATTTCGCCAGGGAGTTTCGCGAAATCGATCTGGTGCTGGACATGGTGGGCGCGCCTTACACGCCGCGCAATCTACAGGTGCTCGCGCCGCGCGGGCGCCTGGTGCAGGTGGGTTTGCTGCAGGGGGCCGAGGCCACGGTGAATCTGGGGCGGATCATGCAAAAGCGCCTCACCGTGACCGGTTCCACCATGCGCCCGCGGCCCATCGCCGAGAAAGGCGAGATCGCACGGGAATTGCACAGCCGCGTCTGGCCGCTCGTGGAATCGCACGCAGTGAAGGTGCTGGTGGATCGCGTGTTCCCGCTGGCCGAAGCCGCCGCGGCACACCGCTACATGGAGAGCGGCGCTCATATCGGAAAGCTTATCCTGGAGGTGTAGGACAGGCCTCCTGGCCTGTCCCTTCATCTTCCAGCGCGCCCATCTGCTCCAGCAGTTGGTAGGTCCGTTTGGCTTCGGCCTCATCCACTTTGCTGACGGCGAAGCCGACGTGGACCAGCACGTAGTCGCCGACGCCGGCCTCCGGCACGAAGTCCAGATAGACCTGGCGGGTGACGCCGCCGAACTGCACTTTGGCGACACGGTTCCAACCGCTATCTGCCGTCTCCAAAACCTTACCGGGTATGGCGAGACACATGGGGACCCCTCTTCAGTCTAGCGGAAGGCGAGGGGCCGCATGGCCGCGATAGATAATTTCTTCTGGACTCCGCCGCCGGAACCTGCTAATCTCCCGCCAATGGCGCACTGTAGGGGGGCCAATGAACATTCTTAACGACGAGCTGAAAAGCGACCTGATTAATCGCGGATTTTCGCGCCGGAATTTCGGCCGTATCGCCGCCATGATAACCGCCGGAGCCACGCTTCCGTTTTATAACGAGCCGGCCCTGGCACAGCTTTCCAAGGTCAACGCGCCGCCGGACGCCGTGCTGCTCAATGCCAACGAGAATCCGCTGGGGCCGTGTAAGGAAGCTCGCGAGGCGGCTGCCCGGATGATCGACCAGGGCGGACGCTACCGCTATAGCGAGGCCGACCGGGTGCAGCAGATTCTGGCGCAGCAGGAAAGCGTGAAACAGGAGTACGTGCGGGTCTACGCCGGTTCCAGCGCACCCCTGCATCAGGCGGTGCTGGCCTTCACCGGGCCCAAGCGTCCATTCGTGATGGCCGACCCGGGTTACGAATCGGGGGCGGGCGCCGCGTCGTTCATCGGCGCCGAAACCATCCGCGTCCCGCTGATGAAGAACAACGGCTACGCTCACGATGTGAAGGCGATGGTGGCCGCCAGTCCGACGGCGGGCCTGATCTACATCTGTAATCCGAACAACCCCACCGGGACGCTGACCCCGCCATCGGATATCGAATGGCTGGTGGCCAACAAGCCGGCGGGCAGCGTGGTGATGATCGACGAGGCTTATACGCACATCGCCGGGGCCCCCTTCCACACCGACCTGGTGGCGGCGGACAAGGATGTTGTAATTCTGCGTACGTTTTCCAAGATCTATGGGATGGCCGGCCTGCGCGCCGGCGCCGCCATCGCGCGGCCCGACCTGCTGCGCAAGCTGGGCGGGTTCAGCTCCGGCATGATGCCGATCACGGGCATGGCCGCCGCGAGCGCGAGCCTGGAGGCCAAATATGTGATTCCCGAACGGCGCAAGCTGATCGGCGACGTGCGGGAGGACACATACAACTTCCTGGAGAAGCACAACTTCAGCTACGTGCAAGGCAAATCGAACTGCTTCATGATCGACGTGAATCGCCCGGTGCGGGAAGTCATCAGCGCGCTGCAAACTGAGAAGGTCTACGTGGGGCGCCCCTGGCCGGTTTGGCCCACGCACATGCGCGTCACGGTGGGCCTTGCCCAGGAGATGAAGAAGTTCCAGGACGCCTTCCTGAAGGTGATGGCGTAAACTCTGCGCTGGTAAGAGCATATTGGCCACAGATCAACACAGATGAACACCGATAAGATTTCTGTGTTATCCGCGTTCATCGGCGTTCATCGGCGTTCATCGGCG
>PLDO01000561.1 GCA_003136215.1 Bryobacterales bacterium | reverse complement strand
GCATGGCAGGCCTCGAAACTTGAATCGGCTTATGTGCTCACACGTCTGGCGGATTCAAACCTAAAGGTTCAAAACCAGGCGGAGCAAGCCGGAGAATTTCGTTTGATTGCTGCGACCAGCGTTTCGGTCGCTGCTTTCGGCTGACTTCACTTAGGGTAACAAACCGATGACCGCTTGGCAAGTTTCTAAGAAAAAACTTCGATCGGTCTCATTAAAGATCCTTAGTGAGAGGGGCGTCCGCCCCACCCACCGTCCACCCGCCTCCCCGCAGGTATACCGTCCGCGACGGGTATGGAATCCCAATCCCTTCCGCCCGTAAGCGGCGCAACACGCGTTTTCTCAACTCGTTGCGCACGGGAAACTGATTGGCAAACTCGGCCACGTGAAAGGTGGCCGTGAACCCCATACCCACTTCCCCGAACCCGGGGTCGAACGCCACCGCCGGCGCCGGCTCGGCCAGCATGCCGGGCACCTCGCCGGCGGCCTGCTGGAGCACCTCCGCCAGCACCGCCGCGACCGCGTCCGGATCCGCGTCGTACCCCACCGTCACGGAGAAGTTCGCCGAGATTCGCTTGTCCGGCAGGTAATAGTTGGTCACGATGGCCTGCGCCAGCTTGGCGTTGGGCACGATGATGAGATTGTGCGCCAGCGCCCGAAACGTGGTGCACCGCCATCCGATGTCCGTCACGTAGCCCTCTTCGCCGGTGTTCAGCTTGACGTAGTCCCCCAAACGCACCTGCCCCGCCACAGCCACATAAAAGCCTCCAAAAAGGTTCGATAGCGTGTCCTGGAGCGCCAGGGCTACGGCCAGGCCGCCCACTCCCAAGGCCGTCAGGATAGGGGTAATCGACACGCTGAAGTGGTTCAACAGAATCAACACGCCCAGAATCACCACCGAGATCTGCGCCAGGTTCTGGGTGAGCGTGGTCACCGGCAGCGCGCCGGGGATCTGCGTTCCGTAGAAACGCACCATGTTCCCTACCACCCGCATGGACATCAAGGTGAGCGAGACGATCCACAGCGCCAACAGGGTGCTGGAAACCGGATGGGTGAACTTGACGGGCAGATCGGACCCCTGGAACGCCAGGTGGACGGCCAGGATGAGCGCCCAGATCAGGGTGGGCCCGCGCAACGCTTCGTACAGCACCGTGCCGGTGCTGCTGTGGGTGCGAGCCGTCCACGCCTTCAGGGCGCGCATGAACAGGCGCCGCGCCACCCAACACGCCAGGAAGGTGGCGGCGAATATCCCCACCGGCAGAATCACTTCCATGGGATCGTTCCCGATCAGCTGCCGGAACTCCGCGAATGCGCTTCTCATAGCAACAGATTCGCACAGTGAATCGCCTGCACGCAGGAAGCTGGCGGCGCGTCACCTTTATGTGGGGATACGTGTGGCCATCGTCTGGCTCGCCCTGGCAGCTTCGCTGGCTGGACAAGGGCCTTCCGGCAACGACCTGTACTTGAGGGGACGCCGGGCGGAGCGCGCCGGCCACATGGCGGAAGCCTACCTGCTCTATTCCCAGGCGGCCGCCATGTCGCCGCAGAACAAGACCTACTGGCAGCGGAGTCTGGCGGTACGCACCCGCGCCGCCCTGGAAGCCAAAGTGGCGCCACCCGCCGAGATTACCCTTACCGAGCCCAGCGCCGCCCTCGAGGCTGCGTCCGCTCCCCCCCTTCCGATTGCCACTTCCGACGATCGCGCGGAGGCCCGCAAACTCCTCCCCCCGGTGGAACTCCAGGCACAGACCGGACGCCAGGACTTCGACCTGCACGGCGACGCCAGGGCATTGTTCGAAAAAGTCGCTAAGTCGTTCGGCCTGGATTGCCTCTTCGACGACGATTTTCAGGCGGGAGCCAGCTTCCATTTCCAGATGGCGGACTCGGACTACCGCGACACCCTGCACGGCCTGGAAGCCGCCACCGGCAGCTTCGTCGTGCCGCTCAGCAAGCATGTCTTCCTGGTGGTCAAGGATACGCCGCAGAAGCGCACCGACCGCGAGCCCACCGTCGCCATCGAACTGCACCTCCCCGAAGCCAGCAATCCGCAGGATTTCAACGCCATCGTCACCGCCGTGCAACAGGCCTTCGCCATCGAGAAGGTAGCCTTCGACACGCAGAACAACAGCGTAATCCTGCGCGACCGCGTTTCCAAGGTTTTCCCCGCGCGCCTCATGTTCGAAGACCTGATGTCGCCGCGGGCTCAGGTGATTATCGAACTCAAGTTCCTCGAAGTCAGCCGCAACGACGCCATCACGTACGGGATCGACCTGGCCAATATATTTTCGATAGTGCCGCTCCAGCAGACCTTCACGCTCGCCGAACTGGCGCACAGCATCACCAGTTCCAGCCTGATGGGGATCAGCATCATGAGTTCGGCGCTGGTTGCCACGATGTCCGAATCCTCCGGCAAGTTGCTGCTGGATGCCGAACTGCGGAGCGTGGACAATCAGCCCGCCACATTCCACGTGGGCGACCGCTACCCGATCATGACCGCTGGCTACTTCGGCCCGCAGAGCTTCACACAGGGCGCCACCGCTTACACTCCGCCGCCGTCGTTCACTTTTGAGGATCTGGGCCTCACCCTGAAACTGACGCCGACCGTGCACGGCATCGAATCGGTGACGCTGGATATCGATTCCGAGTTTAAGGTGCTCGGAGGATCGAGCGTCAACGGCATTCCGGTGATTTCCAGCCGCACCATCAAGAATAAAGCGGAGCTGCGCTTCGGTGAGTGGGCCGCCGTGGCGGGCCTGCTCGATCGCGATCAGGCGCGCACCATCGCGGGAATGGCCGGGGCCGCGCGCATACCCTTCCTGGGCCCGCTGACGAGTACGCGTACCAAGAACACGGACGAGGGCCAGGTGCTGGTGCTGATTCGTCCGCTGCTGATCACGCTGCCGCCGGGCGTGTCCGCCACGCATACTTTCCGCATGGGAAGCGATAGCCGGCCCGTCACCCCGCTATAAAGCGTCCACACTCACCAGCGAAGCAAAGATGTTCTTGCCGAAGGGCTCCCCGCGAAGCCGCCTTTCCTTCAGACGCTCGGCGCCATCAGGGGCAATGGTAAGCTATACACATGAAACGCACAAATCTTGTGTTGGATGAGCACTTGCTCGTCCAGGCCACTCAGGTGTTGGCAGCGAAGACCTATTCGGCCGCGGTGAACACAGCCCTGGAAGAGGTGATTCGGCTGCGGAAGATCCAGAGCATTCCGCATTTCTTTGGATCCGGAATCTGGGAGGGCGACCTGTCCCAAATGCGAGAAGACCGGCAGCCGCGCGTGCGCCGCCGCAAATGATTTTAGTCGACACCTCGATATGGATTGAACTCCTGGCTGCCAAGCCGCGCAACGCCATCCGGGAGGAGGACCTTCTTCGCTTCGTGACCTGCGGTCCTGTCGTACAGGAGGTGCTGCAAGGCCTGAGACCGGGATTGCAGAGCGACGCGTTTCGGACGGCATTCCTCGCGATTCCAGTCCTCGGCGATCCCCTCCCGCTCCGCTTGTACGTTTCCGCGGCGGAAATCTACCGGCTGGGCAGGAGGCGCGGGATCACCATCCGGTCCTCGGCCGACTGCCTGATAGCCGCCATCGCCATCGATCACGGAGTGCCTGTGTGGCACCGGGACCGCGACTTCAGCGCAATCGCCCGGTACACGGGACTGGAAGCGGTGGAGTCGGCGCCAGCATAGGGCGGCTTGATGCCATCCCAACCCTGCCCCCCAACCCCTGCTATCTTGAGATCAATGTCCCGTATGCTCGAAGAAATCCGGCAACAGCCGGAAGCGTTGGAGCGCACCCTCTCCGGGGAATTGCGCAGCGTCGAGAAATTCAAGCGCCTGCTGGAAAAGCAGCGCCCGCGCCTGGTGGTTCTGGTGGCCCGCGGCACCAGCGATAACGCCGCCCTGTTCGGCCGTTACCTGCTGGAGATCACCACCGGAATCCCTGTCTCCCTGGCCGCCCCTTCCATTTCGACGCTCTACGAAGCGCGCATCGATTACCGCGATGCGCTGGTGGTCGGAGTTTCGCAATCGGGCGAATCCACCGACACTAATCTGGTGCTGGAGCGCGCGCGCCGGGAGGGCGCGCTGACCCTCGGCATCACCAACGAGAGCGGAAGCGCCATGGCGCGCCTCGCCGAGCACGTACTGCTGGTGCGCGCCGGACGCGAGAAAAGCGTCGCCGCCACCAAGACCTATACCGGCCAGATGCTCATGATGTACCTGCTGGCCTACGCGCTCGGCGGCGGCGTCCGCATTGCCGACCTGGAGCGCATCCCGGACGTGGTCCGCGCCGCCCTGTCGCTCGAGCCCGAGATCGACGCCATGAGCGAACGCTACCGCTTCATGCGCCACGCCGTGGTCGTGGGCCGCGGCTTGAACTACTCCAATGCCTTCGAAATGGCGTTGAAGCTGATGGAAACCTGCTATGTGGTGGCGGAGCGTTTCTCCTCGGCCGATTTCCTGCATGGCCCCATCGCCCTCGTCGAACCGAATTTCCCGGTCTTCGCGTTCGCCCCGTCCGGCAAGACGTGGCCCTCGATCGGTGAAACGCTCACCAAGCTGAGGGGCTTGCAGGCCGAGATCGTGGCCATCACCGACTCGGGCAACCGGGAAGTGGATGAGCGCGCCACCAGGGTTATCCGCCTGCCGCGCCGCGTCAAGGAAATCCTCACGCCGATCCCGTATATTATCCCCGCGCAGATCTTCGCCGCCTGTCTGGCCGTGCACAAGGGTCTCGACCCCGATAAGCCGCGCACGCTGACCAAAGTCACCCTCACTCTGTAAAACGCCTTGCGCACCCCGTCCCCGGTGGATTAGGCTGTATGAACGATGCAAGCCAACCGGCGTCAAATCTTCGCTGCTCTTCTGGCCGCGGCGGCAGCCCGCCAGGCCAAAAGTGCGGAGGGTGCCGCGATCCCCGGCAAGCGGCCCATGATCCTGCACAACGACCGCCCCGAAGACCTGGAAACTCCGGTCAAGTATTTCGATAGCTGGGTGACGCCCGTCGACGCGTTCTTCGTTCGCCAACACCTTCCCCGCCCCGCGGCCATCGACGACGACGCGTACCGGCTGAACCTTACGGGCATGGTCTCCAAACCGCGGCAGGTGACGCTTGCCGATCTGCGGAGTCTGCCCCAACATACCGTTCCCGCGACCCTCGAATGCACCGGCAACGGACGCGCCTTCTTCACTCCGAAACTGCCCGGCATTCAGTGGGGACGCGGCGCCGTGGGCAACGCCGAATGGAGCGGCCCGCGCCTCGGCGATGTGCTTGCTCTCGCCGGCGTGGACACGTCGGCGAAGTTCCTGGAGATTGACGGCGCCGACACCGGCGTGATGCAGACGCCGGATTTCGTGCGCTCGATGCCCATGGAAAAAGCGTTGCATCCAGCCACCCTGCTGGCGCTCAAGATGAACGGCGAATCGCCTGCCATCCACGGTTTTCCGACGCGCCTCGTCGTCCCGGGCTGGGACGGCACCAGTTGGGTAAAGTGGGTGATCCGCCTGACGCCCGTGGCGAAAGAGAGCGGCGGGTTCTTCATGAACCCTGGCTACCGCTACCCCAAGTACCATCTGCCGCCCGGCACTCCCGCGCGCCCGGCGGAGTTGGAAGTCATCGAAGGCATGCCGGTGAAATCCACTCTGACCGCGCCGGAGGATCAGAGCAAGGCGCCGCTGGGAGAGATGACGATCCGCGGTTTCGCGTGGGCGGGCGAGAACGCCGTGGNNCGACCGATGGCGGGGCGCGCTGGCAAGACGCGCAGTTGTCGGCACAGAAACTGCCCTTCGCCTGGCGCCTCTTCACCCTGAAGTGGACGCCCAAAGAGCCCGGCTACTACACCATCATGTCCCGCGCCACGGACACCGCGGGCCGCGTGCAGCCCATCGTGCCGCCGTGGAACCCGTCGGGCTACCTGTGGAATGGCACCGACCGCGTCGGCGTCACTGTGGAGAGAGTATGATGCGCGCGGGACTCTTGTGGCTGGCGTTCGCCCTCGCTGCCGGCGCCGCCGACCAGGCCACCATCGATAAGGGGCAAAAGGAAGAGCAGCGCACCTGCCTGCCGTGTCACAGCCTGCGAATCGTTCACTCCAACCGCCTGATCCGCGCCGGATGGAATAAGGAACTCGACAAGATGGCGGGATGGGGCGCGAAGTATACGGACCGCGACGCGATTTTGGAATACCTGGTGGCCACCTACGGCGACGATAAGCCGGTCACGCCGCCGGAAATGAGCGCCGACGGGCGGCCCAGGCAGTAGTATCCTGGTTCCTATGATGAAACTAATGCTGCTGGGTTTGCTGGCCGGGGCCATGGCCTTCGGTGCTTCGAGTGTGTACGATTTCACACTAAGTTCCATTGACGGTGCGGCCGCGCCGCTAGCTTCCTTTAAAGGTAAAGTGGTGCTGCTGGTCAACGTGGCCA
>PLDO01000375.1 GCA_003136215.1 Bryobacterales bacterium | reverse complement strand
ATCCGCGTTTCCGTGACGCCACCCTCGGCCGGGGCTCCTGACGGCCAGGTCACGATCGCGGTGAGCGACACCGGTCACGGCATGCCCGAAGATGTCCGCGAGAACATCTTCGAGCCGTTCTTCACCACCAAAAAAGTGGGGGAGGGGACGGGGTTGGGCCTGGCAACCGTGCACGGCATAGTCAAGCAAAGTGGTGGATCGATCCGGGTACACAGTGAACTGGGCGAAGGGACGAGCTTCAAGATCTATCTGCCCAGGATCGATCCGGCAGGGATCGCGCCGGACGAACCAAAACCGGCGAGTCCCACGCTGCTTGGGACGGAAACGATCCTCGTAGTGGAAGACCAGGAACAGGTCCGGAAGATGGCGGCGCGTGTTCTGCGGAGTCACGGGTACACGGTGTATGAAGCGGCCAATCCGGAGCAAGCGTTGCTGCACTGCGAACGCTGCGCCAGTCCAATCCATCTCCTGGTCACTGACGTAAGCATGCCGGGAATGTCGGGGTTCAAATTGGCCGGGCTCCTCAAACCGTTGCGGCCGTCCATGGAAGTCCTCTTCATGTCGGGTTATACCGAGCGCGCCATTACAGATCGACTGGAATCTGCGGGTTCTTATCTCGCCAAGCCGTTTTCTCCCGAAGCCCTGGCCGCAAAGGTCAGGGAAGTGCTTGGCTCACGGCGCCGAAGGGGCACGATTTTGGTAGCCGACGACGAACCGCGCGTCCGTGACTTCCTACGCAAAATCCTGACCGGCGTGGGCTACCAGGTACTGGAAGCGAACAACGGAAGGGAGGCGGAACAACAGGTCGAAGCTTCCGACATCGATTTGTTGATCACGGATCTGGCCATGCCGGAGCAGGGTGGAATTGAAACCATACAGAGGCTGCACAAAGCGCGGCCTCAGCTCAAGATAATCGCGATGTCCGACCAGTTTACAGGCCCAATACTGCATGGGGCGGAGTTCCTCGGCGCCCAGGCGTCGATCGCCAAGCCCATTCAGCCAGATGAGTTATTGGACGTCGTCGCGCGCGTGATATTGGGCTCCAGAGAGAAGCCGGAGTGATATAGCATGACTAACCCACCGCGAATTCTGTTGGTTGACGACGACTACCAAGTGGTTCGGTATCTGAAAAAAGCGCTGCAGGAAAACGGCTATTCCGTTACCTCTACGACCTCGGGCAAGCAGGCTCTAGCCATGATCCAGGAGCGCCTGCCAGATCTCCTGATTCTGGATTTAAACATGCCCGAACCGGATGGCTTCGATCTGCTGAAAGCCGAGCGCTCCAAATTCCCCTATCTGAGAATTCTGGTTATTTCCGGATATTTGCAGGGGGCTCTGCTGGAGGCCGCAAGAATTTTCGGCGCCGTCGCAACCCTGCAGAAGCCCGTCACCGCTGAGGCGCTGGTCGGGAAGGTTGGAGAGGTGCTTGGACGATGAGCGTCATCCGGTCCGTACGGGGACATTCGTGGCCGATGTCCTGAGAAGCGCTACCCGGATGGCAGCGGCGTCGCAGCGTCCGCACTGGTCGTAGCCGGGCAAGGCGCTCATCTAACGCGCAAAAGGTACGCCGTGACGTTCCATTTCCCGAGCCAGCCATTCGCCGAACAGCGTGCCGAAGTCATCCCTGGCGCGCGTAGAGGTGTCCACTCTTGTAGGGTTGTGGAGGCGATCGGCGCCGAAATGCCATTCCCCCGAGGTGGTACCAGACGCATGCGTCCGGAACTTCCCCTATCGACCGCGGTAAATAATCGGCTGCAAATATCTGTTTTAGTCGCGGGAAACCGGTTCGCTTCCGTCACCGGTTTCGCAGTGCATCCAAAAGGGCACGAAGCTCCAGCAAAGCGTCGGTCGAAGGCTGAGGCGGGCCAAGTGCGATGCCGGCCGCGTCGGAGTCAGTCATCCAGGCTGGTACGGCGATCACGGTTTCATCCGGAAGCTCGCAGAAGAAAGTTTCGCCACGGCGTTCACGCACCTCCTGCCGATGTACTCGGAGGCGTTGGCCACACAAAGGGTGCCACCGGTAGTACACCGTCACGTAACGATGACGGTATGCATTATGTGAGGGTTTCCCTAGCGCCCGCGAAATCTTCTGGCGCCATAGCGTTCAGCGCGTCCTCACGATTCCTGATACGTTGTTGTACTGGTGCGTTCGTGGGCAAACTCTTGATTGTGTTGTGCGGCGCGGGCCTGATGGCTGGATCGGCCGGCGCCCAGGACGACAACCATTTTCGCGATTTTCGAAGGAAGCTGATCGGGGTACAGCCGCTGATCGATGTGACGATCGGCGCGCTGATCACCGAGGGCTTCAACCGGCCGTACGAGTGGGGCCGCGGTATCGATGGTTTCGGCAAGCGCGTGGGGAACCTGCTCGGGCAGAACGTGGTGCAGGCCGGGGTCGAGTTGGGCGCCGCTACATGGACGCATGAGGACCTGCGCTTCCAGCGGTCTGGGGAGGGCGGTTTTTGGAAGCGCATGAAGCACGCCATTGGGGGGCCCTTCTGGGTGAGGCGGGACAACGGGCCGGGGCACACGCTGGCCGTCGGGCGGATTGCGGGCGCCTTTGTGTCGGGGCAGGTGGCGCGCCTCTGGATGCCACCGCGGCTGTCCACCTTCGGGTCGGGTCTTGAAACGTTTGGCGGCGATCTCGGCCTGAACCTGGCGGACAGCCTGGTCCGCGAGTTCTGGCCGCGCAAGCGGTAACAGTGTAAAATGGCGGCTTCATGCCCGCCAACGGTACCTACCTCATCTGCCTGACTGTCGTCACGTTAGTCCTGCTGCTTTTTCTGATTCTGGTAGTGAAGCTGCATGCCTTCGTCGCCCTGTTAATTTCGTCGATGGCGATGGGCTTGGCCTCCGGGATGCCGCCGGATAAGGTGTTGAAATCGATCCAGACGGGCTTCGGCGACGCCCTGGGATTCATCGCGGTGGTGCTCGGATTGGGCGCCATGATCGGCCGGTTCCTGGAGTATTCGGGTGGCGGGCGCGCGCTGGCGGACTGGCTGCTCAAGAAGTTCGGCATCGAAAACGCCGCGTGGGCCATGCTGGTGGCCGCGTTCCTGGTGGGGCTGCCCATCTTCTTCGAGGTCGGATTCATCATCCTGGTGCCCCTGGTGTGGAACCTCGCGCGCGAGACCAAGCGGTCGCTCTTGTTCTACGGCTTGCCGATGGCGGCGGCGCTCACCATGACGCATTCGCTGGTGCCGCCGCATCCCGCTCCGGCGGCAGCCACGCAATTGCTCGGCGGCGATCTGGGGAGCACGATCCTCTTTGGCGCCGCGCTCTCCCTCCCCATGGCGCTGGCCGCCGGCATGCTGTACGGAACCTGGATCGCGCGGCGCATTTACATCCCGGTGCCCGATATCGCCAAGCTCATGACGCGCGGGGCGGAGACGGCATCGGCGCCGCCCATCCCGATGGTGATCCTGCTGCTGCTGCTTCCCGTGATGCTCACGTTAGGCGCCACGATGGCCGGCTTGCGCGATCTTCCGTTCAAGAGCGTGGCCATCTTTGCCGGCCACCCGTACACGGCGCTGACCGTGACCGCGCTGGCGGCCATCTACTTTTTCGGCATTCGCCGCGGGCTGTCGCGCGAGAAGGCATCCAAGATGGCCACCGAAGCGCTGCTGCCGGTGGGCACGCTGATCTGCATCATGGGCGGCGGCGGCGCGCTCAAGCAGATCATCGTGGATTCGGGCGTGGGCGATTATGCCGGCAAACTGCTCATGACGAGCGCGATTTCGCCGCTATTGGTGGTATGGCTGATCTCGGCCGTGTTACGCATGGCGCAGGGTTCCGCCACCGTGGCCATCATCACCGCGGCAGGTATCGCCGCGCCGCTGGTAAAGGGGATCCCGGGATACTCGCCCACCGAGCTGATTCTCGCCCTATGCGCCGGCGGATCGGCATTCTCCCACGTCAGCGATTCGGGCTTCTGGATGGTGACGCAGTACTTCGGCATGACGGTACCGCAGAGCCTGAAGACGTGGACCACCATGAAGATCGTCGCCTCGGTGCTGGGTCTGGGGATCGTGATGACCGCGCATGCCCTGCTGCATTAGCCGGCCGGGTCCCAAGCTTGTTCCGCGGCTCCCGTCAGGGCTGCACCGTGCACGCGTGGCTGGAGTTGTTGTACTCGGGCTGCACCGCGTATCTCTTCCCGCTAATGTTGAATACCGACGGGTCGAAGTAGACTGCTCCCGGGGGGAAGATAATGAAGGAGCACTCGTCGGCGATCTCGTTACCGTAAAGTGCGTTCGATGCGGTGTTCCACCAGGCGGTGCCATCCGGATCGGTAATCGATTCGAATAACTCATGAGACAGGACGTTGTTGGTGGAGTCAACGAGCTGTCCGTTAGGAGAGCCCGGCGCCACATCGCAGCCCCCAACGTTCTGGTAGGGCTCCACCGAGTAGAGCACGTGGCCGATGTCGCTGAAATCCGCGCTGCTGTGATAGGCGCAGAAGTAGAAAGTGCTCGGGTTGTCGGGCGAGTAGCAGGTTGTGTATGTGTTGTCGAAACACTCGTCTATTCCCGGCGGCAGAAAGACGTGGTAGATGTGATTGTACCCGGTCTGGTGGGTCTGGGAAGCCACCGCGTGCACCACGGCAAGCATGTCCAGGTCCGTAAGCGGCACCTTCGGTAACGTGAGAATGATCGACGCATGTCCGCCAACCGTGTAGCGATTGTTGTCGTACCTGCCGACATATTGGTCGGTGATGTGAATGAAGTCGCTTCCTCCAAGGTCTTGCAGGAATCCCTCGGGGTTGCCCCAGCAACTACTCTTACAATTAACGTAGAGCGCGTGCGACTGGACGTGATCCACGAAAGCGCCTCCCTGGTAACTGAGGTCTCCGGGGTAACGGATACGGCCGCTCTGGAATGGCGAGGCGGCGCTTGCCGCGCCCGCGGTGGCGTTTGCCGCACCCGCGGCGGCGTTTGCCGCACCCGCATATTTCACTGCCGCCGGCGGGTTGGCAGGCATGGGGTGAAGGGCGGATCTCTTCGCTCCCCCGGCGGCTGCGTGATCCGCCGCGCTGGGTGTGATTGTCTGCTCCTGCGCCCGTGCCGCCGGACCCGCGACGAAGGCCAGAAAACCCGCCATTATTGTAAATACGGACGTTCTCGATACGGTTCCCATACTTTTCATGTCTATCTCCTCTGCTCGCGGCGCAGCCGCGCCGCCCCACGAAATGACACACATAGACCCAACGCAATGGAGGCGTCTAAGCGACTTACGGATTGTACTTAGTTGGCTGGCGCCGCGCCCCGGCAAAACTCTGCTACCGGGTCCCCTCCGGGCGTATGGGCAATGTGTAGTAGCGTATGGTCAAATCCTCTGATAGTCAAGCCACGGTTATGAGGCAATCTTCGGGTTTGTGATTGGCAGTACAGTTGGCCGCGCGTGCGCGGTTAACATGTCACCGTCACCGTCGGCAAACAGCGCTTTGTTGCGTGTCCAGAGGTTCTGGTGGATCTGGATGCCGCTGCCGTCATCCGCAAAGAGCCACTTTGACATGAGCGTCACCGTCTTGCCGTAATGGTGGCAACGTTGTGGACCATGTACTAGAGTGAATGCATGCTGATCCAAGATACAGATGGGCAGAGCGTCAAGCAGTTTATCGAGCTTGGCGCCGCGTTCTTGCTTTCCGCAGCCATCGGGCTGGAACGCGAACTTCGCCGCAAAAGCGCGGGACTCCGTACGTATACGGTCGTCGGAACTTCCGCCGCCCTTTTTATGCTGATCTCAAAGTACGGCTTCATGAATGTTCTTGCCGAAGGCCGTGTTGTTCTTGACCCATCCCGCGTTGCTGCGCAGATCGTCACCGGCATCGGATTTATCGGCGCAGGTCTTATCTTTCTGCGGGAGGACCGGGTCCAAGGCCTTACCACGGCTGCCACCGTCTGGCTTGTTACAGCAATCGGCATGGCCTGCGCCGCGGGTCTGTTGCTGCTCGCGCTAGCTGGCACATTCGCTTATTATATTGTGGCGTTTGTCTTTCCCCTCTTATTGCGTATCCTCCCTGGCGCGCCGATGCCCACTGAACAGGTCAAGGCGACATATCACGACTAGTGTCTGAGAATCCCCACATGCACGAATCGCCCAAGGCAGCCGCTCTGTGCCGCTCCGCGCGACTTGGTAACATCGAAAGTTGAACCCTACAGCGCAGATTATCGTCCTCGACGCGGGGGGGCAGTATTGCCACCTGATCGCGCGGAAGGTCCGCGACCTCGGCGTGTACGCGGAGGTCCGTGCCAGCGAGACCCCGGCGGCGGAACTCTCGTCGGCGAAAGGGATCATCATCTCGGGCGGCCCGAGCAGCGTCTATGACCCCGAGAGCCCCACGGTGGATCCCGCGATCTTCTCGCTGGGTATTCCGGTGCTGGGCATCTGCTACGGGCAGCAACTCATGGCGCACCTGCTCGGCGGGGAAGTCAGGAAGGGCGCGAAGGGCGAATACGGCCTGGCCACGCTGGAACTCGACGATGCAGCCGACCCCCTGTTCGCCGGACTCGCCGGCACGCAACAGGTGTGGATGAGCCATCGCGATGTAGTGGGAAGGGTGCCCGAAGGATTCTCTATCGCGGGGCGCACCAGCACTTGCGCGGTGGCGGCCATGGCGGCCCCCGCGCGCAATTTCTATGCGGTGCAGTTCCATCTGGAAGTGGTGCACACCACGCGCGGGAAGCAGTACCTGGCCAACTTCGCGTTTCGCGTTTGCGGCTGCGTTAAGGATTGGGACGTGCGCCATCGCGCGCCGCTATTGGAGCAGGAAATCCGCGAGTGCGTGGGCGCGCGCAGCGTCTTCTTCTTCGTGAGCGGAGGGGTGGATTCCAGCGTGGCCTTCGCCCTCTGCACGCGGGCGCTGGGGGCGGATCGCGTGCGCGGCGTCTACGTGGACACCGGCCTGATGCGCGAAGGCGAGACCGATTTCGTGCGCCGCATGGGAAACGTCACCGTGGAGCACGCCGAGGAGCAATTCCTCACCGCGCTGGCCGGGGTGACCGATCCGGAGCGGAAGCGGCACATCATCGGCGAGGAGTTCGTGCGCGTGCAGGAGCGCATCATCGAGTCGCGCCGCCTGCTGGATGAGAACTGGATTCTGGGACAAGGCACAATCTACCCGGACACCATCGAAAGCGGCGGCACGGCCAAGGCGGCGCTTATCAAGACGCATCACAACCGGGTGGCCGGAATCCAGAAGCTGATGGAGAGCGGGCGCATCGTGGAGCCGCTCAAATCCTTCTACAAGGACGAAGTGCGCGCAGTGGGGCGCGAGATTGAACTGGCCGGCGAACTGCTCGACCGCCATCCGTTCCCGGGCCCGGGCCTGGCCATCCGCTGCCTGTGCTCCGAGGCCGATGCGCCGCTCCGCGAGACCGCCGACGGATTCATCGTGCCGGTGCATTCCGTGGGCGTGCAAGGCGATTCGCG
>PLDO01000716.1 GCA_003136215.1 Bryobacterales bacterium | reverse complement strand
GGGGAAGGTCAACGGCACGAGTGTGCCGACCAACAGCGCGGCGGATCAGGTGCTGCTGACCACGGCGGCCGCCACGGGATCCTGGGCGGCACTGGCGAGCTGCAGCGGCGCGGGCGGGGTGGTGAACTACAACACGAGCACGCACGCTTTCAGTTGCCACACGCTGGCGGCGAGCGACCTCCCGAGCAATGTGCGGGCTAGGGGAATCGGGTATGCCTTCGACGGCGCGGGATCGGCGCTGACTACCAGCAAAGTGGGGTACGTGACGGTGCCGTTTGCCTGCACAATTGCGGGGTGGAATGCGACGGTGGACACGGGGACGATCACGTTCGATGTCTGGAAGATCGCCACCGGGACGGCAATTCCTACGGTCACCAACACGATCACGGCGTCGGCGCTGCCGGCGATCGCGAGCGGGACGGCGCTGCACAGCACGACTTTAACGGGATGGACGACGTCGGTGGCGGCCAACGATATGTTCGGGTTCAAGATCTCTGCGGTGGCATCGGCGACGCTGGCGAGCCTGGTGTTGGAGTGCGACCAATGAAACTGCTGATGCTGGCGCTGGCGCTGACGGGGCAGTCCTTCGGGGCATATGGGTACTACCGGTCCCTGACCATCGACCACACGAAAGTCGGGTCCAGTCCTTCTACCAGTTTTTCCGTCCTGGTGTCGATCTCCACTGCAACGTCTATCAAGTTGACCGGGAGCGGTGGGCGCGTTCAGCACACATGCACTCAGACGGGTGGCGTGGGCGGCACTATTCCTGCGGACCTCGTATTCTCCAGCGATTCCGCCGGGTCCAGTAAGTATCCGTGGGAGGTGTCGTTCTACGATGGCGCTGCGGGGACGATGCTTGCCTGGGTCCAGGTGCCCACGGTCAGTAACTCAGCCAACACCGTGTTTTACATGGCCTACGGGGACGCATCGGTTTCAACGTGCCAGAACACCGGAAGTTATTCGCCCGCGAACGCGTGGAATGCCAACTACAAAGGCGTTTGGCACATGGAGGGCGCGACCAGTCTGCTCGACTCAACCGGGGTAAACAACTTGACCGCTGGAGGGGGAGCGCCGACCTTAACGGCTGGAAAGGTCGGGGGCTGTGCCGATTTCACTTCGGGCGGAGGCTGGTACTACAAAACCCCCGCGACTGGCATCCCCCTCACAGGGCAAGTCACGATGTCCGCTTGGCTGTATTCCAACGGGGCAGCGGATTCTCACCCTGTGTATTTCGGAGACGACGCAGCGACTTTGAACTTGGGGATCAGCGAGAACAGTTCTGGGATGGGGTGGACTTACTGGGGCAGCGGCATTTATACCGCCGCTAGGGGCCTGGGGTCATGGAACTGGTTCACGTTTGTCTACGATCTGACGGCGAAATCAGTGACGTTCTACGTGAATGGCGCGCTGGATTCAACCCATACGGGACTACCCACCTTTGGAACGATAAGTCCCGTGGTGGGACTAGGTGCGTATGCGAACGGCACTTCGCAGTTCCAGGGGGCCGTCGATGAAGTGCGTATCTCAGCGGTGGCCGAATCCGCCGACTGGATTCTGACCGAGTACAACAATCAGAATGCGCCGGGGAACATCGGAGCGGGGAATTTCATCACGTATGGTGCGGAGACGGCGGGCACGGCGTCCGGGGCGACGGGCGGAGGGGCGATCATCCTGTGAACCTCTCGACGATGTACGGCCTGGTGTCGCAGCGGCTCAACGAAGGCGCAAGCGGGCCGACTTACTACCCGACTGCCGAGATCGTCGCCAGACTGAATGAGGCGGAGCGTTTCTTCATCCTGCTCACGCTCGGCCTGGAAGTCACGTCGCCCTGGGTTGTGCCGGGATTTGTGCCGGGCACGCAGAACACCTTCTTCCGGATGCTGACCGTGTTTCCGGACTGGATCGTGCCGCTGCGCATCACCACCGCAGCGGGGGCCAAGATCCGGCCGGCGCGGCTGGAAGACCTGAGCTGCCTCGACCCGCAATGGATTCAGTCCGTGGGGCCGCTGGGGCGCTATGTGGCCCTCGGGGCGGACCTGGTCGGGGTTTACCAGCAGCCGGCCGCGGCGACCACGCTGCAGGTCACGTATGCGCGGGCGCCCGTGCCCCTGGTGAACGATCTGGACGTTCCGGAGGCGCCGGCGGAGTATCACCCCAAGCTGGTGGACTACGCGGTCTATGGAATGCGGCAAGGGGAAGGCGCGCAGGAATTCGAGAAGGCGCTGCCGTTCTTCGACAGTTTCATGCAGGGGGCGATCCACTACGGCAAGTACGTGCGATCGCGCAACCTGGGGTCGAGATACGACAAGGTGCCGTTCGAGCTGGAGAAGTTCGACCGCTCGCAATTATTGAAGCTGCGCAAGGATCTGATGCCGGAGAGGCGGCCGAGCAATGGTTGACGCCCTCAACTCACTGAACGATGCTATTTACCGGCTGGGCTTCCAGAGCCTGGCGGATTGCGCGGCCAACGGCTACGTGACACCTCCGGAGCTGTATCAGTTCGCCGACGATGCCGCCAAGCATTTGAGCTATCAGGTGGGCATCTTCACCGGGCTGGACACGTCGATGCCGGTTACCGCCGGGGTGGGAGTGTACAGCCTGCCGGCGGACCATGTGTTTACCCTGCTGGCCTGGGTGGCGCCGCAGGCTGGAGTGGGCGGCAGCATTCAGCTCTTACGGGCCACGCCGGTGGGCAACCTGTTCGCGCTGGACAATACCTGGGCGACGACGGCGGGGGAGAGCAAGCGGTACTCGCTGGATGCGGGCAGCGTGGGGACGATCACGCTGTATCCGGTGCCGATCACGAGCGGGACGCTGGAGCAGATCTGCCAGCAGTTCCCGGGGACGGTGGCGGCGGGGGCGTCGCAGTTGGCGGCCATGCCGAGTGTGCTGCAGGACTATCTGACGTATGCCATGCTGGCCGGCGGGCGCGGCAAAGAGTCGGACTCGGCGTTACCGGAGATGGCGGCGCACTTCGGGCAGCGGCTCAATCTGTACGATCAGCTGATTGAGCATCTGTGGGGCCCGGGGCAGTAGGGCGAACCTCGCGGAGCCGATTTATCCACTCCTCGGCACTTTCAAAAGAGCGGCGTTCCCCACCGTCCCACATGTTCAGCAGCTTGGCGTAATGAGACTGGAGTTTAACCGACTTCACAAGGGCTTCCCATATCTCTTCGATGGACGGGGTGACCACGCCTCCAGGGTACCAGCTGGACAGGCCGGGAGGCCTGTCCTACCAGCTGGCGAATTGACGGGTAGTGGGATACAAGCGCAAGGAACTGCAGATTTTGGGCGGCGGGTTCAACCTGCTGCCGCCCGTCGACAAGGTGCCGAAAACCGATTACCTCCAGGCGCAGAACTGGCGGGTGGACCGGCTGGGGAACCTGGTCTCGCGCTTCGGGTATCCGCAGAAGTTTTCCATCACGGGCGCCGGCCTGGCGCATTCCGCTTTCGTCAACGGCGGCATCAACGGGGATTACTACGTCGGCTGCAACGCTTCGATCGGGACGCCCACACCGAGCAAGCTGTACTGGAACTTCAACGCCTCGGCGATCGCCACGGGATTCGACGGCGGACGCATCGGCCTGGCCTGTATGAATGGCTGCGTGTACTTCATGAACCGCGGCAAGCAGGGCCGGCACCAGGCCAGCCTGGGCGCCGGGACGTCGCAGACGTGGAACCTGGCGCAGCCGGCCAACTCGCCCACCGCGGCGGCGGCGGCCGTGGGGGCGACGGTGGGCTCAGCCACCTACGTCTACTCGCTGCAGAGCAATCCGGCCTACATCCACTACCTAAACATCGCCGGCAACCTCTACCAGTTTGCGGAGAACGGCTATAGCGCGGCACAGATTCCGCTGGTGATCGCCAGCATGGCCTCGGCGGACCCCAACTGCACGGTAACGTACGATGGCACGCCGGCGCACGGGGTGGTGATCACGCCGATTGTGGCCAATACCCTGGTGCAGGTTTCGGGCAGCGACGGCAACACGGCCGCCAACCTGGCCAACGGCTCGGTCACCTCGCTGCCGAACGGCACCTATACCTTCTACGAAACCTTTCAGACGGCGGACGAAACCCTGGAATCGAACCCCAGCGCGGTTTCCAACCCGGTGCTGCTGGACGGCGCGCACTCGGTGACGCTGACCAACCTCGCGGTGAGCGCGGATGCCCGCATGAGCGGAGGCTTCCGCAATATCTACGCGATCGGCGGCACGCTGGGGCAGGCCTACCAGGTGACAACGATCGGGGACAACTCCACCACCACGTGGACCTTCAGCTTTTCCGACCTGGATGTGACCAACGCCGGCGTCACGATGCCCACGGACAACGATCCGCCGCCGGCTGCCGCCGGGATGGTGGGACCGCATTTCTCGCGGCTGTTCGCCTGGTCAACGGTGGCCAACTCGAACCGGCTGTTCTACACCAACCCGGACGTGCCGCAATACTGGCCCGGCTCGGCCGACGCGGCGGTGGGCAACTGGGTGGACGTGGGCACCGAGGGCGAGGCAATCCTGTGGTGCACGGTGCACACCAACATCCTGGTGATTTACAAGGAACGCTCCATCTGGATGCTGGTGGGCGATCCGGACACCGGCTACTTGCAGCAGATTACCGATGCCCTCGGCCTGGCGGGCGCGTTTGCGGTGACGCCGGCGGGCAGCATCGATTACTTCGTGGGGCCCGGCGGGCTTTACGTGTTCGATATGGACCGGGTGAAAGAGGCGGGCAGCGCCATCCGGCCGCTGTTTCAGACGGGCCTGACGAGCGCCGGCATTACGACTTACGGCAGCATCCAACCGGGCACGAGCTACAACGCCAATTCGATCTTTCCCTACGCCGTGGCGCTGGGCTATGGGTTGGGCAAGCTGTACATCGGCTATGCCGAGAAGACCGGGAGCACGGACGCCTACCGGGTGCTGGTGTACCACGAAGAGTCGCAGCGCTGGTTCATGCACTACAACATCATCTCCGGCACGACGGGGTTTTACGGCTTCCTGTTCGACGGCGCGGTGATGTGCGGACTCACGGGATCGGCGGGCGGAGCGGCGCTGGGAGTGAATGTGGACGACTTCCGCGGCGCGGGGACGACGGATTCGGGCGCCGCGGCGATCAACTGCGATTACCAGTCGCATTATGAAGACGGCGGCCTGCCGGACAACCAGAAGAAGTGGCTGGAGGTGGTGATCGATTACGAATTCGCCGGCGACACGGCCACGGTGAGCGCCGGCTACGACAATGGCGCCAATTTCAACGCGGCGGCGTATGCCGGGGGCACGACGTACGCGGTGGCGCAATGGGCGACCAGCGGAGGCCTTCTCTATCAGAGCCTGCAAGGCAACAACACGGGGCACACGCCGGCGAGCTCGCCGGCCTGGTGGCTGGCGATTCCAACCGCGCTCGGGACGATTACCGGCACGGCGCGCCAGCAGAGCAGCTTCGCGCTGGGCGTCGACGGCGTGCTGGCGAAGAATCTCTCGGTGCAGATCACGGCCGCGGCCAGCCATTTGCTGATCATCCACAACGTCTACCTGTACTACTACGAAGAGGCTCGGCTGGCGCTGGCGGCGAGCACCCTGCCAAGCGATCTGGGCGTGGGCAAGGTAAAGCAGTGCAAGGAGCTCGAGCTGGACATCGACGCCTCGAGCGGCAACGTGGCGGTGAATCTGTACTCCGACCTGCCGGGCAACGCGCTGGCGGTGCGGCAGACGCCCACGGTGACGGCCAACAGCGGCCGCGCGCTGATGAAGTACCCGTTCTCCACGGCGGGGCCGCCACCGAGCTACACGGAAGGGTATCTGTGGCGGGTGGCGCTCTTGGCAGCCGCCGGACCGTTCCGGCTGTACGCCGCGCGGTTGCTGATGCGCGTGGTGGGCACGTACGTGGAGGCCTACGAGGCGGCGGGCGGCTTCGTTTGGGATTCGATGGAGCTGAGCTTTGAGAGCGCCATCACGAAGATTCCGCGGACGTTCGCGATCGCCCTGGCGGCGGTGCCGATCAAGCGGTTCCGCGAGATCTCGCTAGAGATCGAGACCTTCAACAGCAACGTCACGCTTACCTTCCTGACAGACCTGCCGGGCAACGCGCAGGCCTCGCGCTTCACCGCGACCGTCAACACGGGGACGGCAGGGCGGCGCTTCGTCCGGCTGCCGCTGCCGCAACCCACGGCGAATCCGCCAGCGTACGCCGGCGGAACGACGTACACGCTGGGGCAGCAGGTGTGGAGCGCCGGCGTGGCCTACCAGAGCTTGCAGAACGGCAACACGGGCCACACGCCGGCGAGCTCGCCCACCTGGTGGGTGGCGCTACCGATCGA
>PLDO01000364.1 GCA_003136215.1 Bryobacterales bacterium | reverse complement strand
CCGGGGCAGAATCCCCTGGGCCGCCAGATCAGCGTCATCGTGCTGGGCCCGGTGCAGATCGTCGGCGTGGTCGGCCACGTGAAACATTGGGGGCTGGATGCCGACGATACCGCCAGTATCCGCGACCAGATCTACTTCCCTTTCATGCAGGTGCCCGACCAGTTCATGTCCGGGGCCGTAGTGGGGCTGACGCTCGCCCTGCGCACCGCACCCGATCCCTTGAGCATGGTCTCCGCCGTGCGCGCACAGGTCTCCGGTCCCACGCGGGATCAGCCCATCTATGCCGTCCGCACCATGGAGCAGGTTGTTTCCAGGTCGCTCGCCGAGCGCCGCTTCACCATGCTGCTGCTGATCGTCTTTGCGGCCACCGCCCTGCTGCTGGCCGCCGTCGGTATTTACGGGGTCATGTCCTACGCGGTGACCCGGCGGACCCATGAACTCGGAATCCGCGCCACCCTGGGAGCTTCGCGCGGGGAGATCGTCGGTCTCGTCCTGCGACAGGGGATGAAGCTGGCCGCCATCGGAATTGCTGCCGGGGCGCTGGCTGCCATGGCGCTCACGCGTTTCCTGGCAGGCCTGTTGTACGGTGTCCGCCCCGCCGATCCGGCGACGCTTGCGGCCGTAACGCTGCTGCTCGGGGGAATCGCGTTCCTGGCGTGCTACATCCCCGCGCGCCGCGCCACCGCGGTCGATCCGGTCGTCGCCCTGCGGTGCGAGTGACCTCCCGGATTCACAGGCAGATCCGACTCGGGGTCACCGGTGCAAGTCCAGTAGTTCCGCGAAAAAAGAAGGAGGGCTGGGCATGCCCAACCCGTAGGCCAGTTCCCGTTGGAGCGGCGAGAAGGGGAGGTAGCCTTGGCGGGTCCCGTGAATCCATGTGGAAGTCAGCTCGCGCTCCAGCCGATCGTTCACCCGGTCCGGTGACACGTCGTGCGTGTTGCGCAGGTACCAGATGCGCTCGAGGCCAGGGTCCGCGGCCAGTTGTTCCAAACGGGTGACGGATTCCGCTGTTATCACCGAGAGCACGTCGAAATCCGGCTGCAGGTAATGCTGCAACACCTGGGCATCGACGTTTACGCCGTCGGCGAGGACCAACGTCTTACCCGGAGTGGAAGCGCGGCTAATGTGCGATGCAATCTCGCGATAAGGCATGGCGTAGCCTTTGTTGAGAAAATCGTCTCCCTGGAAATAGGACTGGACTCCGGCGCACGAAAGCAGCGCGAGCAAACCCAGAATGGCGGTTGCTGCGCGCGGATGTGCTTCCCATCCGGAGACCAACAGGATCAGGTAGAACGGGAAGAGAAATAGCACGCGCGCGGGAATGCCGTGAAACGGAACCCACCGGGCGACACCGACGAACGCAATGAGCGCCATCGGCACTACCAACCGCGTCAGGACCGGGTTCTTCTTCAACCCCACCCAAACCAGCCACGTCACAGGCGCGGACAGCAGCACTCCGGAGATCAGCGCCCAGTCAGGAATTGACTCGCCAAGGGTGAAGGAAACACAGCCAAATACCGCCTTGATCGCCAATTCAAGCGCGGGATTGCGCGCCAGTGGGTAGACTCCGGCCTGCTGGGTCCACTTCCACAAGGCTGCAGCCAGCATCGCCAGCCAGGGCAGATACGCTGCCAGAGCCAATCCGTTAGACAGAAAAAGGTCGCGCCAGCGGCGGCGCAGCGCCAGAAGCAAAGCCCCCGTCACACCCAGCGCGATGGCGGGGATGTAGTGCGTATAGAGGGCCAGCGCCAGCGCCGCCGCGTAAGTCCACGTTGCGCGGCGCCGGGGCCGCTCGAGCAGACGCCACAGCGCGTAGGCCCCTACCGTGCCCACCAGCAACTGTAGACTGTAGGAGCGCGCCATGCGGCTATACAGCAGGAGGCACGGCGAAGATGCCCACAGCGCCAGAAACCAGATTCGCGCGCCGGCCGGCAGGCGCCGTGCCCAGAGCAGGTCGACGGCAACCGTCGCGGCCAGCGCGAACAGCACCGAAAGCAGCCGCATCCGCACCACCGGGTCGCCGCCCAGCGGCAGTTTCAGCCAGAAATGAAGTATCAGGAAGTAGAGCGGTGGGTGGATGTCGAGGGCTGTGAACCGGAGAATAGACGCGACGGACTGTGGCGCAACTCGATACGAACCCAACTCGTCCGTCCATAGCGAAAGAGCGTTGAGCCGAAAGCAGTACAGGAAGACCTGCACCGCCAGGCACAGCAGCAGGGGGACATCCCAAGTCCTCCGGTACCCGCTTGGAAAGCGGGCCGGGCTCTTTGGAACGGGCATCACGAATGGCTCCCGCCCGTAAGCTTCTTACGCAAGTCGAAGATCAGAATACTGCGGCCGGCCCGCATCGTCGGCCGGATCGTTTTGAGCCAGCCGTAGGGTTCCGGCAGTCCTTTCGCACGCGCCATCGCTCCCTCGAAATAGATTTTGCGCACACTGGCAACCACCCAGCCCTCTACCGGCGTGTTTGGCGGCAGCGAATGGTAAGTCACACCTCTCTCGCGTGCCACCTCGTACACCCCTGCATAGGCCAGCCAAGCCTCGCGCACCCCGCGCTCGGCAAGCGCCCGCGTGGCGAATGGCAGGTCCTGCCCCCAGTCGAGGTCGGAATCGGTCACAATCCGCTCCGGCGTCCCCATGGCGAGCAGATTGAAGTCCGCCAGATAATGAGGATGGGCCCAGATGTTACCCGCGATCAGACAGAGGAACAGCGCGCCCACAATCTTTGTCCGCGGCCACAACCGGACGACTGCCAGCCCCGCCAGCGCCGCGGCGAAAGCGTACACCGGCAGAACGTGCCGCACGCCGATATCGATGCTCGAGGTCAGACTGACCAGAATAATCGCGATCCCCGCCGACAGACACTCCGACGCGCGCGCGTTGGCGCCGCGGAGGGACAGCGCGGCGCCGAGCCCGGCGAGAGCCAGGAATGCCAGCGGAGTCTTCACCAGCAGCACCACAGGAAAGAAGTACCACCAACCGTGGCGGCTTACCCGGCCGAACAAATAGGCGTCGTGTCCGTCCACGCTGTGCTGATATACCTCGCCGATGCCTTTCAGGATTTTGCTTAACGGGAAGGGTACTTCCAGGAGACGGTAAACCAACGCGTGGGCCCATCCGGACGCGCCAATATATCGATCCAGCAACAGAAAGTCACGCCCCGGCGGTGTCCGTATAGGGGTTATCTCAAATCGGTAGGCCGCCCAGCAAACCAGCAGCAGCGTGACCGCGAAAACCGCCGCGGCCTCGACCATCGTCTTGCGAGTGTACTTCGGCAGCGTCTTGCGGCGCCAGCGCAAGGCCAGCAGCGCCGCCAGCATGACGGCGAGGAAACCCAGGCTGGAAAACTTGGAGAGGACGGCCAAAGCCGTGGCTGCACCTGCCAGGGCCGCGTGCTTTCGATCGGGGCAATCCAAGCCAACCTGCCAGCTCCAAAACGCCAGGGGGAGGCAAGCGACCAGAGCGAAGTCCGTGGTGGCCATCCCGGCATGTCCCAGCACCACGGGGATCAGCGTAAACGATGCCACCGCCATTGCGGCCACCGCCGCGCCGCCACACTCGCGCGCCAGGAGCCAGACGGCCAGGCAAGCCAGGGCGAAGAAGATGAGGTTTCCGGCGCGGGCTTCCGCCAACAACCTATAGTAGTCCGGCGCATCGGCGAAAATCGCGTGGCCCTCTGCAACCCTCGTGGGCTTGCCGTGATTGTGCGCTCCATCCAGATAAGGCCCCAGCCCGACCGCAATGCGCCCCAGCGGCGGATGCTGGTTTTCAAAAGTGTAGCGGTGTGCTGAAAGCCATTCTACGCCGCAAGCGATCTGGGCCGCCTCATCATACGTCTCGGCGAAAAGATGCCAGGTGGAAGCGATTCGAAGCCCGCCGATCAGAACTACCGCCAAAGTGACGGCTGCCCAGATTCGGTCGTCCCAAGGCCCGGAACTATGCCGCGATTCTGTCGGACGGGACAATACTTAGAAGGTAACAGAATCCCACGTTTCCCGTGTGGTCAAATTATCCGGACGAGTGGGCTGAGTTTTATGATGGACGTTCACCTCGTCGCCAAAAATCGAATTCTGCGCGCGTACGTTCCCTTTGCGTAGCCAAATCGGCATCGACATCTGAAGCCGGGGGACCTTTAAATGAAAGCTGGAAAAACGGGTCGAAAAAAACGGGTCGAAAAAAACGGAAAAAAACGGGTCGAAAAAACGGGTCAGCCTGAACCGCGCGATATTTTCGCACCTCGTCCCCATTCCTCAACCTGACGCCTGCCCGTCATGAATCTTCTCCAAACAACGCCATCTGCGCTGCATCCGCCCCGCCTCCGGCCTGCTTCTTGCGCGGACGCCCACGCTGCCAATGGCGGTGGAAACGCTCGGAGACCGCCTGCACAAACGCCTCATCGCCAAACGGACGCCCGGCGTAAGTGCACCGCTTCAGCGCCAGCGCTCCCTCCCCATCCGGTCCGTCGAGGACTTGCCGCCAGTCCATCCCATCGTACTCCTTCCGCCACCAGTCCAGGTCGGTCAGGCACGCTGCGTCCCCGCCTCCCAGGTGCGCAGCGGCGCTGGACCAGCGATAGTCGCCGGCCCGTTCCGCCAGACCGGCCCGCACCGGGTTGCGTTCCACGTACTCCAAGGCGGCCCACAGGTGCCCTGGCCCGAGGGCGCAGGCAAAATAGCGATTCTGCCACAGATGCCCGCTGCGGCCGTAGCGCGCGTTGTAATACTGCGCGTAGCGCCCGTGCACGCGCCGCAACAGCACGGAGAGCGAGTCGTCTCGCGTGGGCAGCGCGACCAGATGGACGTGGTTGGTCATGAGGCACCAGCCGAGGAGAGTGGCGCCAGCCTCGGCAAGGTTCAGGCGCATCAGCCCAAGGTATGTCTCGCGGTCGGCGTCGGCGGAGAACGTCTCGCGCCGGTCGACGCCGCGCTGGGTGACGTGGCAGGGCACGCCAGACCAAATGCAGCGCTCCCGTCGAGGCATATAGTGGGAGTGGCGGAAAGGTAAGTAGCGTCTCGAAATAATTCGCTTAGTTCAGGCTGACCCGTTTTTGCCGACCCGTTTTTGCGAGACCCGTTTTTGCGGACCCGTTTTTGCCGTTTTTGCGGCCCGTTTTTGCGACCCGTTTTTGCCGCGCCCTGCTGCTGGCCGCCGTCGGTATCTACGGCGTCATGTCCTACGCGGTGACCCGGCGGACCCATGAACTGGGAATCCGCGCCACCCTGGGAGCTTCGCGCTGGGAGATCGTCGCTCTCGTCCTCCGCCAAGGAATGAGGCTGGCCGCGATCGGAATGGCCGGCGGACTGGTTGCGGCCCTGGCGCTCACGCGTTTCCTGGCAGGCCTGTTGTACGGTGTCCGCCCCGCCGATCCGGCGACGCTCACGGCCGTAACGCTGTTGCTCGGGGGAATCGCGTTCCTAGCGTGCTACATCCCCGCGCGCCGCGCCACCGCGGTGGATCCGGTTGTCGCCCTGCGCTGCGAGTGACCTCCCGGAATCAGAGGCAGATCCGCACGGCGCGCCGGTCGATCTCGCTGCCCGCGCGGTCCAGCGCTTCCCGGGGCAAGGTGCGCTGAATCTCTTCGAACAGCCGGTTCTCTTCCAGTCGGATATGCGACGAGAGCAGCGCGCAGAACTGCTCCAGCAGGGTCCCCGTTGGTTCAGCGCGCAATTTCGCAATCATGCCTTCCATGGCGCGGTGTTCCGCCACAAGTAGCCCGGTCAGGGGCATCTCTCCGCAAGCCGGAAACAACACCTGCTCCTCGATCTCGAAATGATTCGCCAGTTCCAATTCGTAGCGATCCGTGGCGCGCCGGGCCAGTTTCGCCACGTTTCCGGGCGACCCGTCCGCGGCCAGCGATCGACGCGTCATCACGCACAGGGCGAGCCCGTTGTGGTGTTGGTGCGAAAGCGGAATCAGGCACGGATCGCGCAGCATCGGCTACTGCCATTCTAGCTGGGTGCCGAGGGCGAGCTTCGCTCGCCTGGCAAGCTAAAGCATGCCCCACCCATGCTGCGCAGCAGCCTGGAAATGGCCAAACTCCAGCGGCGGGATACCAACACTGCCCCACAGCTTCGGCCGCCCGCTCTACCCGGACAGCACCTCGGCGAACATCGCGCGGTCTACATTGCCTCCCGAAAGTACCGCCGCCACACGCTTGCCGCGCAGTCCGGCGCCTTCCTGCAAGATCGCCGCCACCGCCGCCGCGCCCGCACCCTCGGCGACGTTGTGCGTGTCGTCGAATACCGCGCGCATGGCCGCCGCCACTTCGTCGTCGGTCACCATCACCACCCGCGAAACGTGCTCGCACATCAGTGCCACGGCGCCGGCGTTGGGAGCCGGCACAGCCATCCCATCCGCCAACCGCGTGCCCGCCGGTGATACCACAACTTCGCGCCGCGCAAACGATTCGTAGTACGCCCGCGCGTGCGCCGACACCACCCCTACGATCTCCGTCTTCAGCCCCAGCGCCTGGCGCGCGGCGCACATTCCGAGAATCCCCGACCCCATGCCGATGGGCACGAACGCCACGTCGATTGGCTCCACCGCGCGAAACAGTTCCCACGAATAGGTGGCCGTTCCCTCCACCAGCCACTCGTGGAACGACGGCACGTAGTGGTGGTTCTCCGCCTTCGCCCAGCGCTGCGCTTCCTGCCGCGCCTCTTCGAAATCCGCGCCGTGCTCCACCAGGCGGGCGCCCAGCGATTGCATCGCCCGGTTCTTCCCCGGACTATTGCCGTGCGGCACATACACCACCGCTTCCATTCCTTCCCGCCGCGCCGCGAAGGCCACCGCCTGTCCGAAGTTCCCGCGCGTGGCCGTCACCGCCAGCCGCGCCGCGCCTCCCGCTTCGCGCAATCGCCGGAAATACACCAGCGCGCTGCGGATTTTGAAGGCGCCCAGCGGCCCGTGGTTCTCGTGCTTCAGCCAGACCTCGCATCCCGCCCGCTGGCACAGCAGTGGCCAGCGATATTGCGGAGTCGGCGGCATCGCCTCATACACGATGCGGCACGCGTCTTCGATGATCTGCGGCGACGGGAAAGTCATGCTTCAAGCTAACAGAGTCCGAGCTTTGCTCGGATGCACAAGGCGGAGCCTTATGCCACTTACAAGGCGCTCTTGAAGGAGTAGGCGCCCGATTGCACTTCGAATACCGCCGAGCCGGGCTCGCTTTTCACGAATTTCACGCCCTTCACTTCCGCCGGCTTCCTGCCCGATTCCGTCACCGCCGCGGCATCCTTGGCCGGCACCCAAACCGTCGCCGTCGTGTTCGCCGGCACCGTGATGTCCAGCGTGAACTGCCCGTTCTCGCGCTTCCAGGAACTGTTGAGCGCTCCGTACATCGTCTTGTGCGTCCCTTTGACGAACGTCAGGTCGCCCGCCGGATACGGCCGGATGATGGCGTGCCGGAAACCCGGATTTTCCGGGTCCGCGCGGATGCCCGCCAGGTACTCGTACATCCACACCGCCAGGTCGCCGATCTGCATCACGTGGTTGCCGGAGTTCATCGCCGGGTCCGCCGTGTTGCCGTTCCACAGTTCCCACACGGTGGTAGCGCCCTGCTCCACCATGTAGCCCCAGCCGGGATAGGTTTTCTGCGTGGCGATCTTGTATGCCAGGTCCGCCTGCCCGTTGTCGCTCAGCGTGCGCATCAGCCACTGCGCGCCCACCAGTCCCGTGCCCACGTGGCCGTCGCTCTTCTGCTCGATATTGCGCACCAGCGTCTGCATCACCGCCGGACGGAAATCTTCCGGCACCATCCCGAAGTACAGCGGCAGTATGCCCGAGGTCTGCGTGCCGTTGTCGTACATGCTGCTCTCCAGTTTGAAAAAGCGCCGCTGAAAGACGTCCTTCACGGCGTCGGAGAGGCGGTCGAAGTCGGCCGCGTCGGGGGACTTGTCCAGGATCCGCGCGTAGCGCGACATCTGGCGCAGCAATTCGTAGTAGTAGCTGGTGGCAATCAGCGTTTTGTCGGTGACGCGCGTGGGGTCCTGCGAGTGGATCAGCTTGGGATTCTCCGGCGGCACGCACCAATCGGCGTACTGGTCTTTGGAAATCAGCCCGTCCTTGACGAACGTCTTTTCGTAGTCGATCCACTTCTTCATGGCGTCGTAGCCGCGGGCCAACACGCGTTTGTCGGCGTACTGGTCGTAGAGCATGCCGTGAACGAAGATGATGGTGCCCGGCCAGGTCAGATCGTCGTTATACAGCGGCCAGTAGTTGGGCGAAACGTCCGGGATGCTGCCGCTGGGGCGCTCGGAATCTTCCAGATCGGTCATCCACTTGGAGTAGAACGCCGCCACGTCGAACATGTAACTCTCGCTGCGGCTCACCTGGCCGCGGTCGCCCAGCCAGCCCTGCCGCTCGTCGCGCTGCGGGCAATCGGTCGGGATGCTGCGATAGTTGCCGCGAATGCCCCAAAACATGTTGTGGTGGATCTTGTTCAACAGGTCGTTGGAACTGGTGAACTCGCCGGCCCGATCCATATCGTCGTGCACCACGCGCCCTTCGAGCGCGGCCGCCGTCGGCTCGCCAGGAAAGCCGCTGACTTCCACGTAACGGAAACCGTGGTAGGTGAAGCGCGGCTCCCAGAGTTCGGGGCCGCCGCCCTTCAGCGTGTAGACATCGGTCGCCTTGGCGCTGCGCAGGTTGGCGACGTAGAGCGACCCGTCCGGCTCCAGCGTTTCGGCATGGCGCAGCATCACCTGCGCGCCCTTGGGACCGTTGACGCGCAGCCGGCACCAGCCCACCATGTTCTGCCCCATATCGTAGATGTACACGCCTGGCTTGAGCATCTTCACGCTGAGGGGCTTCAACGTCTCGGTGACGCGCAGCGGTTCCGCCATCTGCGCCGCCATCACACCGGCGGGCGCGCCCACCGCCTGCGCGGCTTCCCATTTGGCATCGTCGAACCCGGCCCGGCTCCAGCCGGCTAGTTCCAGGCGCGCGTCGTACTCCTCGCCGTCGTACTCGTTGTTGGCGCGGATGGGCCCGTTGGACGTCAGTTTCCAGCTTTCGTCGCTGGCCACGGACAGGCGGCTGCCGTCTTCGTACTCCACGTTGAGTTGCAGCTTCGCCTTGGGATAGCCGAAATTGCGCGTCCTGGTGGGGATTTCGTCGCGCGGCGCGTAGTAGCGCCCATTGCCCAGCATGATGCCGATGGCGTTCTTCCCTTGCGCCAGGCGGTCGGTGACGTCGCTGGTCACGTAGAGCACGTGCTTGTCGTAGTCCGTCAGACCGGGAGAGAGCACGGCGTCGCCCACCTTGGCCCCGTTCAAATACAGCTCGCTCGTGCCCAGCCCCGAGAAATACACGCTGGCCCGCCGCACCTTCTTGTCTATTGCGAATTCCTTGCGCAGCATGCGCGCCGGCAACCGGTGCGCCCCGATGTAGCCCGCTTCCTTCCACGGGGCCATGCCGTAGGCGCCGAGTTCCCTGGCGGCCTGCCACGCGGTGTCAAGATACCCCGGCTTCTCCCAGCCGTCCTCCACCTTGGCGGCGGCGCGCCACTGATTTCCCGACTGCACCAGCAGCGGCGGCCCGCTCGCGAACTCGATTTTCACCGCGCCGATCAAACCGGCCGGGGCGTCCGCGCGCTGGTGGGTAGCTTGGGCGGCGATCAGGTTTTCGCCGGGCCGCACCAGCGCGGTGATGTCGTGATCCTCCGGCATGATGGCATCGGAGGACGCCGCCACCTTGGTTCCGTTGATGTAGGCATCGCAGCGTTGATCGGCGCCGATGACCAGCGTGGCGCGCTTCACCGTGCGCCCCGCCGGCACGGTGAAGGCGGCGCGGAAGTAGCGGTCGCCGGCCGGCGCCTTGGTTTGCGCGCCGGGCGCATCCCAGATCCACTGCGCGTGCTCCAGCGCCTGATAGACGCTGCCGGGATCCTTATAGACCCCGGTTTCGTCGCGCCCGATCCACTTACCCTGCCAGTCCTGGGCGCGCAGCAGCCCCATGGTCCATTGCGCATCGGCGCTCCAATCGCTCGCCTGCCCGTCCTGGTCCCATACCTGCACCTTCCAGTACGCCACCATGCCGGAGTTCAGCGCCTTGCCGCGATACACGACGTGGATGGAGTCCGGCGACCTCGCCATCCCGCTCTCCCACAGATTCCCCTTATTGGCGCGCAGCGCGTCAAGCGACGAGGCGACCAGTATGCGGTAGGCCACCTGCCGCAATCCGCGCGCCTGGGCGTCCACCGGCGTTAACACCCAACTCAGCCGGGGCTCGGTAACGTCGATTCCCTGCGGGTTGACGCGATATTCGCAGCGTAACTGCTGCGGGCGGACAGCGGCCGCACCGAACATCGTGCCGGCCAGAATGAGGGAGAGAGCCAAGCGTTTCATAGTAGGACAGGCCTCCTGGCCTGTCACAAAACGCATTTGTAGCACATAGACAGGCCGGGAGGCCTGTCCTGCCAAGTCGTGCACACGCCTCCGGCCTGTTGTATACTTCCAGCAAAATGAACCTGACACGACGCAGCCTCCTGGGAATAGCCGCGGCCGCCCCGTTCGCCATGGCCGCCCCACCGCCCGCCGTCAAACTCGGCATCGACTTGTTCAGCCTGCGCTCGCAGAACTGGACCCCGTTCCAACTTCTCGACTACAGCGCCAAACTCGGCGCCAAGGTGGTCCACTTCTCCGAGATCCGTTTCATCGGCAGCCTGGAGCCGGAGAATTTGAGGGCCGTGCGACGGCACGCCGAAGAGCGCGGCATCGAAATCGAGATCGGCATGAGGTCGATCTGCCCCACTTCGAAAATGTTCGACGCCAAGGCGGGCACTGCCGAGGAGCAGATCGGCCGCATGCTGGATTCCGCCACGCTGGCCGGTTCGCATATCGTCCGCGCGGTGTTGGGCAGCTCCGAAGACCGCCATCCCGGACCCATCGAAAAGCACATCGAAAGCACCGTCAAGGTGCTGCGCAACGTGCGCGCCAAGGCACAGGACCACAACCTCAAGATCGCCATCGAGAACCACTCCGGCGACATGCAGGCGTACGAATTGAAGCAGTTGATTGAGGAATCCGGCAAGGATTTCGTCGGCGCCTGTCTGGATTCCGGCAACCCGCTGTGGACCCTGGAAGATCCGCACGTCACGCTGGATACGCTGTACCCTTACGTGCTCACCAGCCACGTGCGCGACAGCGCCGTGTGGCGCGTGCCGGAAGGCGCGGCCGTATCGTGGGTGCGCATGGGGCAAGGCAACGTCGCCATTGACGACTACTGCCGCAAGTACGCGGAACTCTGCCCCGGACGCGCGCTCTCGCTGGAATCCATCGTCACCAATCCGCGGGTCTTCGCTTTCCGCGATCCCAAGTTCTGGGACGGCTATCGCGACGTGCCGGCGTGGTCGTTCACCCGCTTCCTGGAAATCGCCGACCGCGGCAAGCCGCGCCCCGCGATGCCGCGCCCGGCCGATGCGGAGAGCGCAAAACAGCTGGAGCGGGAGGACCTGGAAGCCAGCATCGAGTACACGAAGAAGTTGCTGGGGCTGTAGGGAATGAAGTTAGAAAGAGGGAATGAAGTTAGAAAGTCCGAGCTTTGCTCGGATGCACAAGGCGGAGCCTTATGCCACTAGGAGCACACGTATGAATCGTCGTGAATTTATCCGTACCGGGGCCGCGGGCCTCGGCGCCGCCGCACTGGGATTCGCCGGCCAGGCGGGCGGCTCGAAACCCCTGCGCGTCGGCCTGATCGGCTGTGGATGGTACGGCAAATGCGACCTCTTCCGCCTGATTCAGGTGTCGCCCGTGGAAGTGGTCTCGCTGTGCGACGTGGACCGCCGCATGCTGGCGGAAGCCGCGGACCTCATGGCCGTGCGCCAGGCTTCCCACAAGAAGCCGCGCACCTTCGCCGACTACCGCCCCATGCTGGCGGAGAAGGACCTGGATATCGTCCTGGTGGGCACGCCCGACCACTGGCACGCGCTGCCCATGATCGCCGCCGTCAAGGCGGGCGCGCATGTCTACTGCCAGAAGCCCATCTCGGTCGACGTGGTGGAAGGCCAGGCCATGCTCGCCGCCGCCCGCAAGTACAATCGCGTGGTGCAGATCGGCACGCAGCGGCGCAGCACGCCGCACCTGATGGAAGCCCGCGACCGCATCGTGCGCGATGGCAAGCTCGGCAAGGTCGCCCTGGTCGAAATCTGCTGCTACTACCACATGCGCGACGAGAGCAATCCGCCCGACACCGCGCCGCCCGCGTATCTCGACTACAACATGTGGACCGGCCCCGCGCCCATGCGCCCCTACAACAGCATCGTGCATCCGCGCGGCTGGCGCGCCTTCATGGAGTACGGCAACGGCATTCTCGGCGACATGTGCGTCCACATGCTCGACATGACGCGCTGGATGATGGACCTCGGCTGGCCGAAGCGTATCGAATCGAGCGGGGGTATCCTGGTGTCCAAGGGGAGCAAGGCGAATATCACCGACACGCAGATCGCCAGCTTCGATTTCGGCGACGTCAAGGTGGTGTGGACGCACCGCTCGTGGGGCTCGGAGCCCGACCCCAAGTACCCCTGGGGCGCCACTTTCTACGGAGACAAGGGCACGCTGAAAGCCAGCGTCTTCAGCTACGATTTCACTCCGGTGGGCAGCAGCGCTCCGTCGATTCACAAGGACGTGACCTACGAGCTGGAACAGTATCCCGAGGACAAGACCGAGAAGGACCTGGAACAGCACTGCGCGCCCGCCATTCGCGGCCACANNCCGGTGGCCGATATCGAGCAGGGACACATCTCCACGGCGAGCTGCATTCTGGCCAACCTGTCGCTGAAGCTGGGGCGCACCCTGGCCTGGGACGAAAAGGCGGGACGCGTCACGGGCGACGACGAGGCCAACCGCCTGCTGCTGCGCCCCTACCGCAATCCGTGGGTCCATCCCATGCCCGGCAGCGTGTGAAGGCCAAACGAGGATCGGCCGCGTACCTTAGCGGCGAAGCGGACCTTCGCGGCGGGTGTGCGTCCTACGATCCCCCGCGCGCCGGTGCCGCGCCTAACTCTTTGAGTAAGTCGGCGGCCTTATAGATGCGATCCATGGCTTCGGCGATGCCGCGCACGTCGACGTGGACCGCGCGGGCCTGTTCGTC
>PLDO01000393.1 GCA_003136215.1 Bryobacterales bacterium | reverse complement strand
CATCCGAGCGAAGCTCGGACCGTCCGAGCTTTGCTCGGATGCACAAGGCGGAGCCTTATGCCACAAGGCTTAACCGTTTTCCAGCAGCGCCAGCAGTTTTTCCTGCACGCTTTCGGCGGTGGGGTTGTCCGGCGTGATCACCAGGATGGTGTCGTCGCCGGCGATGGTGCCCACCACTTCGGGCCACTCCTCGTTGTCCAGCGCGACGGCCACGGAGTTGGCGTGGCCAGGCGAGGTTTTAAGAATCACCTGGTTTTGCGCGCGCAGCACGTCGCGCAGGAATTCCGCGGCCAGCAGCGAGAACGCCGGCCCGGCGTCCTCCTCCGCCATCTCCTTGTAGCCTTCCCGCGTCTTGACGAGGCGCAGGTCGCGGATGTCGCGCGACAGCGTCACCTGCGTGGCGGCAATGCCCTGACTCTTCAGCTCTCCCGCGAGTTCCTCCTGGGTGGAGATACCCTTGCTCCGGATCAATTTCAGAATCTGGCCTTGTCGGTAGCTCTTGGTCATAAACTCATTTCCGCCAGCCGCTCGCGAGCGGCGGCCAGCGCAGAGGCGACAGCATTGGGCCCGGTTCCACCGGGCACCTCGCGCGATCGCATGCCGTTTTTCGGATCCAGCAGCGCCGCGAAATCGCCGGTGAATTCCGGTGCGAATTGGCGCATCTCTTCGGCCGTCCAGCCGGCGGGCTTGCGGCCCGAACGCACGCTTTCCAGCACGAAGCGCCCCACAATCTGGTGTGCCTGGTGGAACGGCGTGCCGGCGCGCGCCAGGGCCTCGGCGAGATCCGTGGCCACCACCCAGCTCTCTTCGGCGGCGGCGGCGGGAGCGGCCGCGTTCAGTTTCACGCTCTCCACAACCGCGCGCGCCATTTCGAGCGAGCCGGCCAGTTGATCGGCAGCTTCGAAGAGCGGCACCTTGTCTTCCTGCATGTCCCGGTTGTAAGTCATCGGCAGACCCTTCATGGTGACCATGAGGGAGGTGAGCGAGCCCATCACGCGCCCGCATTTGCCGCGAATCAGTTCCAGCGAATCCGGGTTCTTCTTCTGCGGCATGAGGCTGCTGCCGCTGGTGACTCCGTCGCCCAGTTCCAGCCAGCCGAACTCTTCGCTGGAATACAGGATCCAGTCTTCGGCCAGGCGGCTCAGGTGAATCATGGCGACGCTCGCCGCGTAGAGAAAATCCAGGGCGAAATCGCGGTCGCCGGAAACGTCCATGCTGTTGAAAGTGACGGCGGCGAAACCCAGGTCGCGGGCCATCGCCTCGCGGTCGAATGGGAAGCCGCTGCCGGCCAGCGCGCCCGAGCCAAGCGGCAGAAAATCGGCGCGGCGGCGGGCGTCGCCGAAACGTTCCCAATCGCGCGCGAACATCTCGAAATAGGCCAGCAGATAGTGCGGCCACAGCACTGCCTGCGCCCGGCGCATGTGGGTGTAACCGGGGATCACCGCATCGGGATACCGCCCGGCGAGATCCACCAGCGCCCCCATCGCGCCCAGCAGCAAGGCGCGCACGCGATCGCATTCCTCGCGCAGCCAGAGCCGCGTATCCAGCGATACCTGTTCGTTGCGGCTGCGCCCGGTGTGGATCTTGTCGGCCACCTTGCCCGCGCGCTCCTTCAGCTTGCGGATGACCAGCGTGTGCACGTCCTCGTCGGCGGCGCCAGAGTAGAACGCGGGCGAGGCCGACTCGGCTTGAATTGCGTCGAATGCTGTGACAATCTGGGCCCGCTCCTCCGAACTCAAGATGCCAACGCGCTCCAAAGCTCGCGCGAATGCCTGCGAGCCACGGATATCGGCATCGATCAGCCGTCGGTCGAATTCCAGCGACCCGCTGAAGCGCTCGAAGACCTCGCTCGGCCCGGTTTCAAACCGCCCACCCCAGAGCTTCATTTCGGTTTGCTCATAAGAATCACTAGTCTAAGTCAGCATCATCAGCAGCAGCGCTTTTTGGGCGTGCAGCCGGTTTTCCGCCTGGTCGAAAACCACCGAGCGGGGGTGCTCCATGATGGAGTCGGTCACTTCTTCGTCGCGCTTGGCGGGCAGGCAGTGCATGAAAACCGCGTCCGGCCGCGCTTGCGCGAACAGGGCGTCGTTCACCTGGTAGGTGCGGAAAGCGCGTTTGCGTTCCACGGCTTCCTGCTCCTGGCCCATGCTCGCCCAGACATCGGTATAGACCGCGTGCGCGCCCGCCACCGCCGCGGCGGTATCGTGCGTGATCAGCAGGCGCGCGCCCGTCACGGCGGCCAACCCCTCGGCCTGGGTGACGATTTCCGGATCGGGCAGGTAGCCCTCCGGGCAGCCCAGCGCGAAATCCATCCCCAAACGCAAGCCGGTCAACATCAGCGACTGCGCGACGTTNNAAGTGCTCGCGGATGGTCTGAATATCGGCCAGCGCCTGGCAGGGATGGTAGAGGTCGCTGAGGGCGTTGATCACCGGCACACGCGACCACTCCGCCAGGCCATCGACCGTGCTTTGCAGGAACACGCGGGCGACCAGGCCATTCACCCAGCGGTCCAGGTTGCGGGCGACATCCTTCAGGGGCTCGCGAATGCCGATCGGGCCTTCCAGGAACACGCTCCCGCCGCCCATCTGCTTCATGGCGAGCTCGAAGGTGAGCTTGGTGCGCAGCGAGGGCTTTTCGAAAAGCATACCGAGGTTCTTGCCGTCCAGGGCGTGCGCGTAGTCGCTGGGGGAAGCTTTCACTTCTGCGGCAAGGTCGAGAAGGTAAAGGAGTTCGTCGTCGGTGAGGTCGAGATCCTTCAGAAAGTCGGGTGCGGCGGTTTTGAGGATTTGGTTCGGAGCAAACATGGTGGCCACGGAAGACGCCTCGATTGAATGTTTATTCACCTAAATGAATAATCACACATTTCGGGGGCCGGGTCAAGTCGAAGGCCCGAGTGCGATTTGTTTCGTTGACGCACGTTTCTTGTCGTTGTACGGTATCTAAAATGGCTTCTCCGCATCGCAGACGTCAGCCTATACCCGTGGTGGCGGTTCTACTGGTCACCGCGGCGTATGGAGTGTTTGGCCAGCAAGCCGCGCGGCCCGAGTTTCAGGTAGCGTCGGTCAAACCGAATACCGCCACAATCCATCGCGGCATGATGGTCCTCCCGCAACCCGGCGGCCGGTTTACCGCGGAGAACGCGCCGCTGCTGTTGATTATGCAAAATGCCTACGCAGTGCAGGCTTTTCAGATAGTGGGCGGCCCGTCCTGGATCAATTCCGAGCGCTACGACATCGAAGCCAAGCCGGAAGGCGAGGTCGACCGGAAGCAGATGTGGCTCATGCTGCAAACGCTCCTGGCCGACAGGTTCAAACTGGCGCTCCACCGGGAGACGAGGGAACTTCCGCTCTACACTCTCAGCGTGACCCGGAGCCCCAAACTGATTCCGCCGAAGGATGGAGGCTGTGTTGCCCTGACGTCGGACGCGCCGCCGCCACCGCCAGGGCCGGGTCAGGCGGGTCCCTGCGGCCGCGTGGTGATCGCCATGTCGCCGGCGGGCCTGAAGATGGAGGGCAGCAAGGTCCCCATGTCGGAGTTAGTCAGGGTGCTGGCTGTGGTGATGGGCCGGCCGGTATTGGATAAGACCGGGTTCACCGCCGAATTCGAGGTCCATCTGGAATTCACGCCGGACGAGTCCACCATGGGGTTGCCGGGCGCCAGAGGACCGCGCGATCCTGGCGGCCCCGCAATTGCGACGGATCCGGACCGCCCCACGGTCTTTGCCGCCCTGCAGGAACAACTCGGGCTGAAGCTCTCGCCGGCCAAAGGCCCGGTGGCGGTTCTCGTCATCGATCACGTAGAGAGACCTACCGCGAATTAACCGTCAGGGCTATTCCGTCTACCTGTCGAATAAGACTACAGGGTATAATTATCGCTGGAAGGTCCGCAACCATGAAAATTCGTCCCGAAGATGCTCTGGAGTACCACTCCTCATCTCCCGCCGGCAAGCTGTCGGTGATCCCGACCAAGCCGTGCCGCACCCAGCGAGATCTCAGCCTGGCCTACACCCCGGGTGTAGCCGTACCGTGCCTGGAAATTGAGCGCGACCCCAGCCTCGCCTACAAATACACCGCCAAGGGAAACCTGGTCGGCGTGGTGTCTAACGGCACCGCCGTGCTTGGCCTCGGCAACATTGGCGCTTTGGCCGGTAAGCCCGTGATGGAAGGCAAGGCGGTCCTCTTCAAACGCTTCGCGGATATCGATGTTTTCGACATCGAGTTGGATACCAAAGACCCCGAAGAGATCATCCGCACCTGCCAGATTCTGGAACCGACTTTCGGCGGGATCAACCTGGAAGATATCAAGGCACCGGAGTGTTTCTACATCGAAGAGACGCTGCGCAACACCATGAAGATTCCGGTATTCCATGACGATCAGCACGGCACGGCGATCATCAGCGGCGCCGGCCTGCTCAACGCGCTGGAACTCGGCGGCAAGAACATCGCCGACATCAAGGTGGTGTTCAACGGCGCCGGCGCGGCCGCCATTTCCTGCGCGGCGCACTACGTGCGGCTGGGCGTACGGCTCGAAAACATCGTGATGTGCGACACCAAGGGCGTGATTTTTGACGGCCGCACCGAGCACATGAACCCCTACAAGGCGCGTTATGCCTCCAAGACAACCGCGCGCACGCTGCAGGAAGCC
>PLDO01000436.1 GCA_003136215.1 Bryobacterales bacterium | reverse complement strand
CCGATATCGCAGAAATTGGTGCGCGCAACGCCGCGGAGATCGGGCATGTGCCGCGGGTTGAAGAGGCGCACGAAGGGTTCGGCGGCGTACTCGCGCTCGTAGATGGCGAGCAGGTCTTCGGCGCTGGAAACGGATGGCGCGCGGAAATAGATGGTCTCCAGTATGCCGCGATCCAACGGCAGAAGTTGTGCCGTGAAGCTGAATTCGTGCTCTTCGAGACCGGAGACTTGCAGCACTTCCGGCACGTGGCGATGGTGCAGGATGGAGTACGCCGAGAAGTTTTCGGCGACCTCGCAGAAGCTGGTCTTGAGGCTGGGCTTGCGTCCGGCGCCGCTGACGCCGCTCTTGGCGTCGCAGACGATGCCGCTGGCGCGATCGATCACTCCGGCGCGTAGCAGGGGGCGGAGGGCGAGATTGGCGGCGGTGGGGTAACAGCCCGGGTTGGCGATCAGGCGCGCCGGAGGGATCAGGTCGCGGCAGAACTCGGGCAGACCGTAAACCGCCTCGGCCAACAACTCCGGCTGCGTATGGGTTTCCTTATACCAGGCTGCGTAGTTCTCCGGCGTGAGCAGGCGGAAGGCGCCGCTGAGATCCACCACGCGGGTGCCAGAGGCCAGCATGATGGGCGCCAGATCCATGGAGACTTCCGGAGGGGTGGCCAGGAACACCACCGCAAGTCCCTCCCGCTGTACGGCTTCGCCGGTACATGGGATGCGGGCGGGCGGGTCGGCGCGGCGAATCGCGGGCGTGCCGCCGGGGTCTTCCCGGTGATCCATGAGGACTGGTACCACGTGCCCGTGGCGATGCAGTAGGTGGATCAACTCCGCGCCGCTGTAGCCCCGATATCCGACTATTCCGACCCGTCTCATGTATAAATATACGCTCTAATGAATAATACCACACAATCATAGGCGCAGCGGTACTACTGGCAGGGACGTCTGGGAACGGTGGAAGACGGGGCAGATTACGGCAGCGAGGCGGTACCGGCAACCGACGGCACAGCGACTGCATCGGTTCGCGCCAAGGCACCCTCGGGGATCTTCGGCGCCAGACTGGCTCTCCATCCGTCCAATACATTAAGGTCCACACAGCGGAACTTGAGGATGGCGCGGAGCCAGGTCAGAGGGTCGCGGGCCACCGACACCTTTTTCCCCTCGCTAAATGAACGTGAGCGGTAATTGACCGGGATCTCGATGGGCCGATAGCCTTTACGAACGATCTTCATCAACAACTCATAGTCAAAGTCGAAGCGGTTCGATTCGAAAGTCAACCCGGCGATACAGTCCCGGCGGAACACCTTGTACATGGTAAACGGGTCGTCCAGTTTGAGCCCAAGGGCGAGGTTGACCAAGACCTTGAAAAGCCAGTGACCGAAGTTCAGCAGCATTGCCGCGAGGGGCTCACCCTTAAACTGGCGAACCTTCCAGGTCCGGCCGCCGTGGCGGGAACCCAGAACAAAAGCCCTCTTGCCGGACGCCAGCGGCTCGAGCAGGACGTCATAATCTTCGATATCGTATTCCTGATCGCCGTCCTGGATGAGGATGTAATCGCCGGTTGCGTGAGCCAGTCCGGCCCGGACAGCGTGACCCTTGCCTCGCGGCCGGTCTTCCAGCACGATCTTCACGCCGGGATACGCCTGGTACTTCAGAACAATCTCGCGCGTGCGGTCGGTGGAGTTGCTTTCGACAATGACGATCTCCTTGTCGACGCCCTCCAACTGCTTATCGATCACGCTCTGCAGGACCGGTTCCAGGGTAGCGGCCTCGTTGTAGGCGGGCACGATGATCGAAAGTTTGCGCCGGGCAGTCCGCGGCGACTTTACGCCAACGCTGATGATTCCGCTGGCCACCACCTGGAAGGGCGCCTTGCGGACGGCCGCCGGCAGCAGAGCGCGCAGGCGCTCGAGGGCGAATGACACCGCCGGAATGCGGTACTTCCGGAAGTGATCGGTAACGTAATCCAGGCTCAGACACTTGTGGCCTGGAAGGCTGGCAATCGGCTCCAAACCAGTCTGGAACAACAGGCTGTGCAGCGTCTCCTGGGTGAAATAGTGGAGGTGCTCGGTCTTGAACTCCATCCACTTAGTTCGCATCAGCCGGGCCGACCAGGAGTCCAGGCTGGGAGTCGCCACAATCACGATGCCGCCGGGGCGGAGCAATTCATAGACTTGAAGCAGGAACTCGCGCGGATCCCTGACGTGCTCGATCACATCGGCAATCACGCAGACGTCGAAATGGTTCTTTTCGGTAAGGCGATCGATATTCCCGCACACTATCCGTCCGCTGTTCCCGAGCCGCTCGCGAGCCCGGGAGCATGCGTGTTCGGAATACTCCACGCCAGTCACATCGTAACCGAGCTCGACGGCGGCCGCCAGGAGATCGCCGGCTCCGCACCCGATCTCCAGCAGCCGGCCGCCAGGCCGGCCGAGAGCACGCTCGACCAGGTTGAGATAGTTGCGGGCGGTGGCCTGTTTCAGTTGGCTGAAGTGGCGGCGCTCGTCGTCGTCGCCGTCCTGGAGCCAGTAATTCTCGTCATAGATCAGGCTCAATTCCCGATCGCTGGGCGGGGGATGGAGCATCATGTGCCCGCAATCCCGGCATTCCACTAATCGAGACTGCCGTACCGAAAACGCATAGTACATCTTCCTGCTCGCACAGATGGGGCAAGCTGCTATGGCGGTTGTCATGATTCGCTGCGCACCGGGACGGCTGACGGCGTACGTCAGACGCCTGCCTGATGAAAACTTACCCTTCCTGAAGGGGGAGATTCAACGCTATCCTTGGTCGGTGCTGCCGCACTGACCGATGAGCGCGCAGGCTGTTAGCCGCAAGCGACGTTAGGGTGGACTAGTTGCACGCACATACCGACTCCGAGAACTGCGGAGTAGAGAGCAATGGCGACCACCGCAAACCGGAATCGAACCAGCCGGCCTTTGGGCAATTGGGGGGCGGCCTGCCACCAGGCTGCCAGCAGGCACCAGGAGAGCAGCACGAATTCGGGCGCGAAGTCCACGCTGTAGCGCCCGACCGTGAACCCCAAGAGCGCCAACACAACCAACATGGAGAGCGCGGAAACGTGGATACCGTACATGGTGAAACGTGTCGAGCCTAGCTTGACTGCGCCTTTGGACCCGCCATAGCGCAAGACGAGGGGCGTAAAGAGCCCAAGAAGTGCAGTGGGGGAGCCCCAGAACAAACCTATAGACCGATAAAACCAACACAGCCACCGGGAGGGGGGCGAAAGGACGAGGGCGTAAATACCGGGCAGGAAATTCCTGACGATATGGTTGAAATGGTTGTCCAGGTCCTTAGGGTCGGCGAGCAACTGGTACCGAACCCCAAATTCGAAGGGATTCTGAAATCTGGTGTAGTTGTAAGCGGCCAGCAAGACTCCGCACAAGGCAACCGGCCCCACGAACGCAAGAGCCAGCGCTTTAAACAAACGCATCCGGAATGTCACCAGGAGGACCATGAGGATGGCCATCGAGGCGTAGTTGGGCCGGCATCCAACCGCTAGTCCGAAGCAGAGTCCCGCGCCGATCAGTGACGCTACCCGAGGACGATCTTGTCCGAGCGAGTGGGCCGTAAGCAGAAAACCTGCCATTACGAAACAGTAACCAGCGGCAATAGCCACCTCGTAAAACGAGGGGTGCGTCAATAGAAAGGAAAACGCCGGCGCGGTTCCCAGGGAAATCACGGCGGAGGAGGCGAACCACGTCGGGATATCCCATTTCTCGAGCTTCGCCAGGAGAAAGAATAATGCACACGTGCAGGCGAAGCCGCAAGTACAGAAAATGGCCACAGCGATACGCGAGGGGAGATGCGAACCGGTCAGAACCCGGTAGGGTAGGAACAAGACGAGGGCCGGCGTCGGACCGAAATACAGGTAGTACTTGCCGTGGTACAAAGACGCATCATGCAGCCGGAACTCCCCATTGCGGAGAGGGTCGTAGGGGTTCGGCAGTGCCAACAGTTCGGAGGGGGGGGGCAGCAGGAGGCTGGTTTGGCCGGCCAGGAATGCGTCCGTGAGCAGCGCGTAGTACTCGGACGTTTGGCCGTGCCAGTTGGAGGCCGGGCCGAAGACCCACGCAGTGGCGAAATAGAAGACAGCGACAGCCACGAACAGAAGCACCGGCAGCCGGCTGCGCGAGGCGCGATTCAAGGGCATGGCAATTCACCAAGAGTAACGCAGAGCGCGCGTTCACGGAGCTCTCGCCGGTTTGGGAAACGGCGCGATCAGTCTTTTCTTTCGTCTTGGCTTCGGGCGGAGGATGAAGGCGTGCCGGGATTGTAAGATAACTGTAAAAATCATCACTATTGTTCGAAGAGATGGTATGATCGCGTACATGTTGGCCCGCCTTCCAGCATGTCTTTCCGGTGCGCTCGGGCTTCTGGTCGCGATGGCGGTCGCCGTTGTGCCTTCTCGCGCCCAATCGCCGTTGACGCCCAGCGAAACCCTCGCGCATGAGCGCACCCTGCTGGCCGAGAGTTTTGCGTCGGCAAGGCTTGAGGTGTGGCAGAAACGACTCAACCTGCAAGGCTGGGAAATTTCCGTGTTAGTCTCGCGCGCCGACGGGTTGAGGCCCAAGACCGCGGGCAACGTTCACTGGGACCCCAAGAAGAAAACCGCCGTTATTCGCGTTCTCGACCCCGCCGACTACCGTCTGCCGCTGGCCGCGACGCTGCAGGATATCGAGTTCACCGTGGTCCACGAACTGGTCCATCTGGAAATGGCGCCTGTCCTCGGCGAGTTGCAGCGTACGGATGCCAACCGCATGGAAGAAGAACACGCGGTCAATCACATGACCGAGGCCCTGCTTAAGCTCGATCGCGGCAGGTAAGGACTTCCCACGCAGTGCAGTTCGCGGAAACCATCCACCTAGTCTTCGGCGATGGATTTTTGGGCCAGTTCGCCGAATAACGGCAGGGGATAGGCCTCGTCGTGGGCGGCCTTCACCATCATGAAGATGGACATGCCGAGGAGGACGGCCTGAATGACGGGGTGGAGGTGAAACCCGGGGATGCGTTGCAGGAGGGGACGCAGCACCTGATCGTCCAGCAGCCAGGCGACGAACAGGTACAAGCCCTGAAAACCGTGGAAGCGAACGCGGCGATCGTGGCGGAAGCGATCGCTGGCCAGCACGATGATGGACGCAATCCAGCCGATGCCAGGGATATAGCAGAGGATGGAGGCGGTCCGGGGATTGAATCCGGCCAGTGGATCGCGGCCCGGCGCCGCAGGGGGCGCGGCGGCATCGTCCACCGGCTGTCTGGCGCCGCATCGCGCGCAATAGAGGGCGGTGCCCACCTGATTTCCGCATTGGCTGCAAAAACGCATCTGCTCTTACATACGCTATTCCTTTTGAGAGGGTTCCGGCAACCAGAATCCTAACCTTGTTGGAAAAATCCGCGGGGCAGAGCCGCGGGGCGGTTGCCGTCCGCACCCGCGGCGCGGCACAATCTACGTATGCGAACGCTGTGTGCGGGCATTCTCCTGGCAGTGTCGGCGGCGATTCTGCCGGCGGCCAGGAATCTGGAAGTCTACGCGATTGACGTGGAAGGGGGACAGGCGACGCTGATCGTATCCCCTTCGGGCGAGTCTATGGTGGTGGATACGGGGTGGGGCGGCCACAATAAGCGCGATGCCGAGCGCATCGCGGCGGCGGCCAAGGCGGCGGGGGTGAAGAAGATCGATTATCTGGTCATCACCCACTACCATGCCGACCATGTGGGCGGCGTGGCGCAACTAGCCGGGAAATTGCCGATCCGCAACTTCGTGGACCACGGTGCCAGCGTGGAAGACAGCAAGGCGGCGCGGGTGCTCTTCAACGAATACGCGGCATTCCGTGCCAAGGGGAATCACATCGAGGTGAAGCCGGGCGACACCATCCCGATCAAGGGAATCGATGTCAAGGTGATCTCGGCGGCCGGCAAGGTGATCGACGCGCCGTTGCCCGGAGCGGGGCAGCCGGGAGCGGACTGCGCCGCATTCCAGATGCACGACGCCGATCCCACCGAAAATGCGCAATCGGTGGGACTGCTGATCGCCTACGGCAGCTTTCGTATGATCGACATGGGCGACCTGACGTGGAACAAGGAAAAGGATCTGGTCTGCCCGGTCAACAAGATCGGCAAGGTGGACCTGTACCTGGTGTCGCACCACGGAATGAACATGAGCGGCTCGCCGCAATGGGTGCACGCGCTCGCGCCGAAGGTGGCGCTGATGAACAACGGCGCGCGGAAGGGCGGGTCACCGGAGGCCTGGCAGACCATCCACGACGCGGCGGGAACGCCCGATATATGGCAATTGCACTTCGCGGTAAGCGGAGGCAAGGAGCACAATTCGGCCGATCCGTTTATCGCCAACGTGGATGAGAACTGCGAAGGCAAATGGATTCGGGTGGACGCTCAGAAGGACGGAGCGTTCAGGTTGTACAACAGCCGGAATAAGTACGAGAAGAGCTATCAGTAGGGGCAGGTGGGACAGACGATCGTCTTTTGTCGTCTGTCAACTCGTTGAACGAGGCACGACAGGCCACAAAAGGCGATGGCCTGTCCCACCTAATACATCACATAACTGGTCTTTTTGAGGCGCTGCTCGGCGCCGGGCATGGTGCCGGGAGTCACGTAGGAGAGCATGCCGGCCCGCTCGATCTGAAGGACGATGGGCGTGCCGTCGGGGACGGTTTCGAGCGCGCTGCGCAGCGAGTCCACCCCATCCACCGGCGTGCCGTTGATTGCGTGGACCACGTCGCCGGGTTCGATCGCGTTCTGTGCGGCGAGGCCCGCTCCGGCAAGCGCGATCACCAGCACGCCGGGCCCGCCGCGCAGGTCGCTCAGGGTCGCGGCCAACGCCGGTGTGAGGGTGGCGCCGTACACGCCGAGGCGAAACACCAGATTGTCCTTCTCCGTAACGTTACCAGCGGACAAGGCAGGTGGGTTCTGCCGCGGCGCGCCCGGAGTGATGCGCAGGAGCCGTGCATCGGAACCGCGCATGACGGCGATTTCCACGGGCGCGCCCGCGGAAAGGGCGTATTCGGCGCGATAGAGATCGCGCATGGTGTGGATGGTTTCGGCGCCGAGAGAGAGCAGCACATCGCCCGGCAGAAGGCCGGCGGCGGCGGCCGGGCCGTAGGGCTGGACGTCTTCCACCAGGACCCCCTGCCGCTGGTTCAGCCCCAAGCCGGCGATGAGGTCGGCCGTGAGGCTGCGCGGCTGGATGCCGAGGAGCGGCCGGGCCACGCTGCCGTTGGCGCGCAGAGCGGCGTAGGAATGGCGGATCACCTCCAGCGGCACGGCGAACCCCAGGCCTTCGCTGCCGCCGGATTGAGACAGGATCATGGTATTGATGCCCAGCAGTTTGCCTTCGAGATCCACCAGCGGACCTCCCGAATTGCCGGGGTTCATGGATGCGTCGGTCTGGATGTAGGCGCGCGGATCGTCGGGACTGAGCTGGCGGTCAATCGCACTTACCAGACCCAGCGAGGCGGATTGCGCCAGCCCCATGGGGCTTCCGTAGGCCAGCACCAACTGGCCCTGGCGCGGGGTGGCGTCACGGGTCAAGTCGAAGAACGGGACGGACGGGACTTCGATCTTGAGAAGCGCGAGATCGTTTTCGGGGTCGATGCCGGCCACACTGGCGGTGTACTCCCGCGGAGTATCGGCCTGGGTAGCGCCCGGCGTTGGCACCAGGACCCGGATGCGGGTGGCATTGGCGACCACATGGGCGTTAGTGATGAGATAGCCATCGGCGGTGACAAAGAAGCCGGAACCACGGCCGCGTTCGGCCACCAGGACCCCGGCGGGCTGTTCGTCGCCTCTTTCCGCCACTTTGAGCGACTGAGTCACAATCTGCACCACCTTGGGCCCGACCACGGCCGAGACGCGCTCCGTCTCAACGCCGACGCGGTCCAGTTCGCGGATGGACGCGGGGTTGGCTGCCATTGCCGGCGCCGCCAGCATCAGCAATCCCAGGGTTCCTGACAACCATGACTTGTTAACGTGTCTCATCGGTGCTGACAAAAGCACGCGGGCGGCCACACGCGCCGCCCCTTTCTTTTGAACACGGCAGGTGGTTAAGAACATTGGAATTAGGCGGCTTACCCTGGCGGAGCCGTCACACTGTGCGGATGGGCCGACAGGCGGAGACGCGACGAAATGCCACCTCCCGGCGCCGGGCAAAGCGGCAGAACGGCGGGCTATGGATAAGGAAACCAGGCGGGGTCGATAGTGGCGCTTTCCCCGCTGGCTTCGCGCATGCGCTCGAGCAGGCGCTGGCGCAATTCAGCGGCGATTTTCTGGTAGGGTACCCGGCCGGCAAGATTGACCTGCTGGTAGGGGTCGCCGTGCAAATCGTAGAGCACGTACTCCACGTATTTCTCCGCTGACGGGACATCGTGCCATCCAGGGACTTTGGGCGCGGCGGCGGCATAGGTGTACTGCGGCGTACGCAGGCCGCGTCCGGTGACGAACTCCGACATTTCGAAGTAGACCTCGTCGCGCCAACCTTCCGTGCGGCGGTCCAGCAGCGGGAGGAAACTGTGGCCCTGCATGGTGGAGGGCACGGGCAGGCCTGCGGCGGAAAGCAGGGTGGGCGCGAAATCCACGTGGCTCACCAGCTCGGAAACCTGCATGCCGCGATTGAAGCCCGGGCCTTCCACAATCAACGGGATGTGGATGGAGCTTTCGTGCGGACTGCGTTTGTACTCCGCATTGCGCGTGCGGAAGTGATTGCCGTGATCGCTGGTGAACATGAAGATGGTGTTTTTGTCCATGCCGGTTTCCACCAGGGTCTGACGAAGGGTGCCGACCACCTCGTCCATCTTGGCGACGCAGGCGAAGTAATCGGCAATCTGGCTGGGCCAGGTTCCGGGCAGAGGACGCAGGTCGGGCGGAATGAACGGATTGGGATAGCGCCCGGCGAACTCCTTGGGCGGATCGAAGGTGTCCTTATCGTTCTGGTGATGGACTTCGAGATAGGAGAGAGTCAGCAGGAACGGCGATTTCGCGGCTGCCGAGCGAAGGAAGAGTTGCGCGCGGTCGGTCATGAAGTCGGCGCGGTAGCGGTTGGAGAAGTGGATGGGCTTGTTGTCGTTGTCGAAGAGATCGCCCTCGTAGGCGTGAGAGGTCAACTCCAGGGCGTTGGCCGCCTCCCAGAGGTCGGCAAAGCCGCCGCGATGGCCCACTTTGACGGCGCCGCGGGTTTCGGCGGCGGTGCCGGCTTCTGGCCGCGCCAGATGCCACTTGCCGATGTAGTTGGTGGAGTATCCGGCCTGCTTCATCACGCTGGCCAGGGTGGTGGCATCTTCCGCCAGGCCGAGCGCGTTCTTCCAAACGCCGTGCCGGCTGGGATACTGGCCGGTGAAGATGCTGGCCCGCGCCGGGGCGCACACCGGCTGGTTGGAGATTGCCTGCCGGAACATCACGCCGCGCGAGGCCATCTGGTCCAGGTTGGGCGTCAGGTTCATGGGATTGAGACCCATGGCGCCAATACAATCCCAGCGAAACTGGTCGGAAATCACCAGCACGATGTTAGGCCGGTTCGCGGCGCCGCTGGTTTGAGCGGCTGTCGCCGAAGCCACCGCCGCCGCGGCCGGGACCGCGCCCAGCCACTCACGCCGGGTTTGCCTGTCTGCTGCCATGCACGCCTCCGGCGGCAAGTTTAGCATGGTGGAGAATGCCAAACGTGAGGAAGCGGTCTTCATCGTTCTTTGTGACGCCCTGGCGGCATTGGCAGCCTATACCACGCGTGTGATCCGTCCGCCGAGAGCGAAGAGGAGGGCGGTGCCGAGCAGCGGCAGGAGGCCGGCGGCGATCAGTATCGGCGTGTAGGAGAAGTGATCCACCACGAAGCCGGTGGTTTGGGTGAACAGGATGGCGCCAACGCCGGCGCCCAGCCCGCCCAGGCCGGCGACGCTGCCGACCGCGCTTTCCGGGAAGTAATCGCTGGGCAGGGTCTGCACGTTGTTGATCCAGGCCTGGAAGCCGAACAGCACGACGGCAATGGCGGCGAGGGCGGCGGCGGCGCTGTGGGCGACGGCGGCGAACAGGCCGGTGCACATGCACAACATGGCGCAAACGATGACGCTCTTGCGGGCGCGATTGGCGCTCCAGCCGCGCGCCATGAGGTGGCCGCTCACCCAACCGCCGAAAAGACTGCCGGCGTCGGCGGCCACATAGGGCACCCAGGCGAAGAGGCCGATCTGTTTGAGGCTGAAGCCGTGAACCTTGTAGAGGTAGAGCGGCAGCCAGGTAATGTAGAGCCACCACACCGGGTCGCAGCAAAAGCGGGAGAGCAGGATGGCCCAGGTCTGGCGATAGCGCAACAGTTGGGACCAGGAGAGCGGGACGGCCGCGGGGACGCGATCCTCGCGGATGAGGGCGAGTTCTTCGGATGTGATCCGGGGGTGTTGTCCGGGAGGGTGATAGAACGTCAGCCAGAGCGCGAGCCACACAAAGCCCAACCCGCCGACCGCGAGGAAAGTGGCCTGCCAGCCGAAGCGCAACTCCATGGCGATGATCAGCGGAGGCGCGACTACCGATCCGATGGAGGTGCCGCTGTTGAAAATGGCCATGCCGAGGGCGCGCTGCCGGATGGGAAACCACTCGGCGATGACCTTGGCGGCGCCGGGCCAGTTGCCGGCTTCGCCGAGGCCGAGCAGGAAGCGGAAGCAATTCAGGCTGAACAGCCCGGTGGCGAAGGCGTGCAGCATGCTGGCAAGCGACCAGACGACGATCGAGATGCTGAAGCCGCGGCGGTTGCCCACGCGGTCGTAGAGTTTTCCGGAGAGCGCCTGGCTGGCTGTGTAGGCGAGCAGAAAGGAATTGGTGATGCTGGCGAATTCCAGGTTGCTGAGCTTCAGCTGTTCCGTGATGACCGGCGCCAGCACCGAGATGGTGAGCCGGTTGACGAAGTTGATCAGGGTGGCGAGGAAGATGAGGCCGGCGATCCACCAGCGCAGACCGTTGATGCCCGGGGGCGCGGGCGCGAACGGCTTTTCGAGCGTTGCCAAGATGCGCCCTACTGTAGCACCGGGCTTACTCCCAGTGGAGCGCGCGCATCGGGTCGATGGCCGTGGCGCGGTGGGCGGGCAGGCACGGCCGGGGGCGTCTGGGAAAGTCAGCCGCCCGCCGTGTTAGCATCACAGCAAATGGCGTTCGTCGATCTTACCAAACAACTTGCCAAGGAAGCGTTCCTTTCGGCCACCAAGGATCCGCCCGCGCCCGCGGCGGCGCCGGCGGACAATGTGGGCGCCATCGTTTTCGGGCAGATTCACGGCCTGCAGAAGGCGCTCAAGGACGATGAAGAGCTGGTGGTATGGTTCGCCAACGGGGCGGAGAAACTGCGCGTTATGGAGATTTTCCTGCCGTCGCCGAAGGTGGCGGTGTTGAGCGGGCACGATGCGGAGCGCAATCTGACGCGCGTGATTTCGCCGGTGGACGCGCTGCAACTGGTGGCCAAGGTGATGAAGGTGGCACCGGGCGCCAAGCCTTCGCGGGTCGGCCTGGTTATGCCGAAAGCGAAAGATTCCAACGGATGATGACGCGCGTCTCGCGTTCGTAGCCGAGGGTGGAGACGCCGGCGGTGCCGAGGGCGAAGAGGCTGCCGTCTTCCGGCGGCAAGCCGAGCCAGCGGGCGGCCAGCACGCGCAGGATGTGGCCGTGGGCGAAGAACGCGACATCGCCCTCCACGGGCAGCGCGCGGGCGATGGCTCTCTCGGCGCGGGCGGCCACCCCGGCGGCGGTTTCGCCGTTGGGCACCCCGTCGATCCAAAATGACCACCCCGGGCGTTCGGCCTGGATCTCGGGCGTAGTGCGCCCTTCATAATCGCCGTAATCCCACTCGCGGAGGTCAGGGTCGACAACGGCGTCCTCGTAGCCGGCGAGACGGCAGGTTTCGCGGGCGCGCTGCAGCGGGGAAGTCAGCACGAGGGCGAAGGGGCGAGCCTTCAGGTAGCGGCCTACAGCGGCGGCCTCGTCGCGGCCGGCGGCGGTGAGGGGAATGTCGGTGAGACCGGTATGGGCGCCGGAGCGGCTCCATTCGGTTTCGCCGTGACGGATTAGCCAGAGTTCGCGCATGATGGCGGTCCTTGTCTTACGGAACGAAGATGGCGTCTTCCGAGGTGAAGGGCGACGCCGGCAATCCGTCGGAGTTATAGAGGTTGACTACCGGCGCATTGGCCCACCCGTACCGGACGTATTTCGGCTCCGCGACCCGCGGATTGCCCACCAGGACGGTCTGGCCGTCAATGCGCGCGGCCGCGGTCACAAAGCGGCCGTCGTCTCCGGCAATCTCGAACCCTGCGAGAGCGCCTCCTTTGGCCACCAGTCCACTCGCCGCGTGATCGAACCAGACGCGCACGCCGTCACCCTCGGATGTCGCCTGGCGAAACAGCGGGCCGGAATACTCCACACTCTCGCCATAGGCTAAAGCTCGCGCAGCCAGGGCGAGGCGCGCGCCGACTGTCTGTTTGTCGGCTGGATGGACATTGTCCGGATCGCCGATATCGGCGGTCACGACCATGGCCGTATTGGCTACCGAAAGGCTTCGGCGCTGGGCTTCGCGGATGATTGCCCATGCTTCGGTTGCGTTCGACGTGAAGTTGGAGATTTGCACGAAGAGGAACGGGAAATTCCCCTGATGCCACTGCGCGCGCCAGTCGGCAATGAGTGCCGGGAAAATCTTGGCGTACATGGGTGCGAAAGCCAGACGGCTGTTGGACTCGCCCTGATACCAGATGACGCCTTTGATGGTGTACGCCGTTTGGGGAGCGACCATTCCGTTGAACAACGCGGCGGGAGCCCAGGACGCGGGGTCGGGGCGCCATGGGTGGTTCGGCGGCGCCTGTCCCGCCTGGCGGGCAGCCAGATCTTCGCGCTTTTCCCTCGCCAGGATCGCTCCGGTTTCGGCTTGCTGCCGCATCATCTGGGCGCGCGTGGCGAAGACAGGCATGAGCGCCGCATCGGCGGCGATGGCCTGTAGGCTCATCCACGCTTCTGCCACGGTGCCGCCCCACGTGGCATCGATCAGTCCGATGGGGACGCGCTCGCGGGCGGCGAGTTCGCGCCCGAAGAAGTAGGCCACGGCCGAAAAGTCGGCGGCGGTCTCGGGAGTGCAGACCGTCCACGCGGCGGCGCTGTTCGCGAGCGGAAAGTCCGCGGCCTTCTTGGGGATGTGCAGCAGGCGCATTTGCGGCTGACCGGCGTGGGCGATTTCCTCCGCCGAGTCTTTGAGAGGAGCGCCGGCAAAGCCCTTCAACGGCATTTCCATGTTGGACTGGCCGGAAGCGAGCCAGACGTCGCCGATCAGGACATCTTCCAGAACGATCTGGTTGCCGCCGGTCACGGTGAGCTGGTAGGGGCCGCCGGCAGCCTCGGGAGGCAGGAAAACACTCCAGCTACCCAGAGTATCGCCGGCTGTCGTCCGGCTGACTCCGTGCAACGTGACCGAGATTTTTTCTCCGGGCGCCGACCAGCCCCACAGGTGAATGGGCCTCTCGCGCTGCAAGACCATGTGGCTGCTCAGCACTCCGGGCAGTCTGGCCTCGCACTTTCCACCGTGGGGGAGAGCGGCGGACAGAACGGCCAGGGCGAGAATGCGAAGCGTAGCGTGGATGGGCATACGTACATTCTGACGTAAAGCGCCCGCTCGATGACGGAGGATGTGGGCGAGGTCTCTTCTACGCCACCCAGTTGACGCCCCACGCCTGCAGCAACTCGGTGGGCACGGTGAAGGGGATGCGCTTGCCGCCGCGGCCCACCAGCACGATGCCCTCGATGAGGGCGCGTCCGAAGCGTTCGTGCAGGCGCGCGAGTTCGCTGGAAGAGTGCATCAGCGTGCTCTCGGTGTGAGCGAGCAATTCTAGCGGACCCAGTAGAATTCCGGCCGCATGTCCGGGAGCGACGGCCAGCAGATCCGCCGTGTGGTCGCCGAGAAAGTAGCGCATCAGCACTTCGGGGACGGCATCGAACAGGTTGCCCGGGACGACGTGCTGCAGCATCTGAACCAGGGCGCGCGTCATGTACTGGCCTTCCTCGCACGCGGCAAACTGGCGCGCGGCGATGCGCGCGGCGAGAGCCCCGGCGTCGGCGTTGTCGATGGGGAGCATCTCCGGGCGGATTCCGAGGATATGGCCCACCACCTTCCAGGCGTGCAGGTAGCCCTCCATCTCTTCCGTGGAAAGCGCGTAGCCGAGCCGTTCGAGGCCGTCGAGCGTGATGGAGGAAAACGAGAGCAGCGTGCCAGCTATGTCCTCCTGATTGATGGGCAGATTGAATTCCGGTTTCCAGCCCGGGTATTGGGCGATCAGGAGGCGCACGGCGGCGTGCATGAGGCGCACTTTCTGCGCCGTGCGGATGCCGCTGCCCACCGCGCCCAGGCCGCCGGGACGCATGACGTCCACCACCATCTGCGCCGTCTCGATGACGCGGCGCTCGGGGTTGGAGGTGAGGCGCGCGGTCAGCGCCAGCACTTGCACGCCTTTACGGCCGGCGTAGCAGAAGGGGAGCGCATAACAGGTGAGGGCGGCGATGATGGCCGGACCGTAGCGCCAGAAGACGCCCTCGCCGGCGGCGATTTTCGCGGGGTCGGCCCAGTCCGGCAGGCCGCCGGTGGCGGCGAGGTAGGCGGCGACGTTGGCGGGCAGTGCGTCCGGCGGCAGACCGTCGTTTTCCACCAGCGTCTGCATGAGGCCGTTGACGGCATTCACCTGGCCGGCGGCAAAGAGCGCGGCCACGACGGGGTCGGCAACCGGATCCTGGGCCTGACGCATGGCGTCCAGCTGCGCATCGTTCCAGCGGGTAGGCGTATCCATAGCTCCGGTCATTGTACCCGAAGCGGGCGTGCGTGCGGCGCTTACACCGTGCAGAGCGTGATGGCCTGCTTCAGGGATGTCATGGGATCCTTGAGCGGGACGAACTCGTGAGCGAAGTAGCCTTCGAATTTGAGGTCCGCGATGGCCTGCGCGATGGTGCGCCAGTTGAGCTCCTGGGTGTCGTCGAGCTCGTTGCGGCCGGGGACGCCCCCGGTGTGGAAGTGGCCGATGTACTGGATATTGTCGCGGATGGTGCGGATGATGTCGCCTTCCATGATCTGCATGTGGTAAATGTCGTAGAGCAGTTTGACGCGCGGCGAGCCCACCGCCTTAACCACTTCGACGCCCCAGCTGGTGTGGTCGCACTGGTAGTCCTTATGGTTCACCTTGCTGTTGAGCAGCTCCAGGCAAATGGTGATGCCGGCGTCTTCGGCGATTTTGGCGACGCGTTTGAGTCCCACGATGCAGGTGTCGCGGCCGGCGTCGTCGGCGAGGCCCTTGCGGTTGCCGGAGAAGGTGATCACGTTGGGCACCTTGGCGGCGGCGGCTTTGGCGATGTTGTCGCGCATGTCCTTCACCAGTTGGTCGTGGTTCTCCTGGCGATTCCAGGCCACGGGGATGGTGCCGGCGCCGGAGACGATGGCCGGGACGAGACCGTATTTGCGGCAGGTGGGCCAGTCTTTTTCGTCCACCAGGTCGATGCCGCTGAGGCCGAGTTCGGCGCCCTGACGGCACAGGTCGTCCATGGCGATCTTGGAGTAGCACCAGCGCGCGGCGGATTGCTTGAGGCGTCCGGCGGGCGCGGCGGGCAGGGATTTGGCGAGCGGCGCGAAGGCCAGGCTCGAACTCATCAGGAGGGCGGAGCGTCGGGTCATTTCGCGCCTATCGTATCACCGTTCGCGGTGGGACAGGCGATCGGTTTGTGCCTTGTCGGGATGGGCGTTCCGCCCGCGAAAGCTCATGAAAAATGGTGGGGCAGGCGCTTTCGCCTGCCAACTCTTGATCTGGCCGGCGGTTGGCAGGCGGAAGCGCCTGCCCCAC
>PLDO01000557.1 GCA_003136215.1 Bryobacterales bacterium | reverse complement strand
CGGAGACTCTGGCGACGCTCAAGCGCCACGCCTGGGATCGCAACTTCTATAACTAGCCCGGCTGGACCGCGACCGTGGCTACCGTGCCTGTTTACGGTCGATCGATACCACGCCGTGATCCACCAACACGCCATCGCCCGGATTCAACTGTCCGTAACTCTTGCCGTTTACCGTGAGTTCCTCCCCACGGATCCACACGTCCGCGTCCCGGCAGGGCATGTAATGGTAAGCCGCGGCATCCACCCTTTCCGGGCCGGGAGCGCTGGTGCGATAGCAGTCCGTAACGACGACAGTGTGAGTTCCGGCGGGAGCTTCCACGCGGCCGAGCAGAAGATTGTTCCGCCGGCTGCACGCGGCCAGCAAGAGCCCGGCGGCACAGAGCGGGATTCGCCCGATTCTCATGCCACACATCGTAAACCACTTTTCCATTCAAAGTAAAGCCCGCTGTGGTAGACTTACACAAGTACTCCCACTCTCGCCTAAGTCCCGTTCTCCCACTTAGCTGTTAAATCCCGGTTGTAGCGGATTTCCCATGAATCTCGATATCGTTCTCACTCCGGTCCAACAGGAGGCTGCCAACAGCCTGTTGTACAACCTCGCCGTGAGTCCGGTGACCGTTCTGAGCGGCGCGGCAGGCGCCGGCAAGACCACGATTTTGCGGACCGTGCACGCCATCCGCGGAGGCGTGTTTCTGGGGGCGCAACAGTTTATGAACGTACGCCAGGCACAAGGGCCGGCGGCCATCGAGGAGACATTCTTCCGCATGATCGAAGATGCTATCCAGGGGTACGACTTAGTGCTGGTCGACGATCTGAGTCTGGTGACGAATGCCGCCTCCGGCGGCGGCCAGGGACGCGTTCACCTGCTCGATGCGGCGCTCACCGCGATTCTGGCGGAAGCGCGCGTGATGGGCCGAAGACTCATTTTCGTTGTCGAAGAAGAAATTCCCTGGCCTATCCGGCGCCGGGCACACATCGTACCGGTCGCCGATTTGGCTGACTGAGGTGGGGCAGGCTTCTCGCGACGGGTTTCTCGCAGGCGGAACCGCCTGCGCCACCGAGTCGTGCCGCTCGCCTGCATTGGTGGGGCAGGCTTCAGCCTGCCAACGCCCGCTTGCGGGCGCAAATGGCTTACTCAATGCAGCAGGTTGAGTTCCTTGAACCGCGTGTCGCGCAGCGTCTTCCAATTAGCCAGCAGGGTAGCCAGATCGCGGCTTGCCTGCCGTGCGATTTCGTAAGCCGTGGCCGGCGGGGTGCGGTCGGCGCTCTCGGCGACTCCCAGGGCGGTTGCCATAAGTGCGGTCACCCCGGCGATGGTGTTTCCCCCGCCGGCCGCTCCCCCGCGTCCACCCCTGCCTCCGCCGCCGGCGCCCAGAATGCGGGCCGCATCGGCATCGAGCGCACTGAGTTTCGTCGCGACCTCCGGCGCCGCCGACTGCCGTTGGTCGGCGAGCGCGCGGCGCAGCGCCGTGCCTTCGCGGGTCGCTTCGGCGGCGCGGTTCATGTCGCGCCATATTGAAATAGACAGGTCGAAGCGTTTCTGGATCTCCGCCGGGGCCGCGGTACTGCGCGGGTCCAGCGTCACCTGGAGCGGCTGCGTGTAGCGTTGTGTGGAATTGGGGCCGGCGGCGGTCAGGCGAACGGTGTAGGTTCCAGGCAGCACCTGCGGACCGGCAACGAAGGCTTCCTCGCCGGGGCCGCCATAACGCAGGTCCCATGCGAAGCGGTTCATGCCGGGCCGGGCGGTAAGACGCGAAGGCGGCGCGATCCAGATATCGGCGACCGCTCCGGGGCGGCGCGGCGCTTCGGGCCGCGGCTTGCTGGACCAGGCGCGGATGACCTCTCCTTTGGCGTTCAGAATCTCCAGGGTCACATCGCCCGCGGGCGCGGTTCTCAAGTAGAAATCGACTATGGCGCCATCGGGCGGATTCCGCGCCTTCGGTTCTTCCGGCGGAAACGGCGAGCCGAAGAAAGCCTCCGGATTCATGCGCACGGCGGCGGAGGGGCGGTAGAGCACGACATCGGTGGCGGCGGAGCGCTCATCCACCTGGCGCAGCGGCGTGATGTTGTCCAGAATCCAGAAGCCGCGCCCGTGGGTGGCGATCACCAGGTCGTCGCCGTGAACGGCCAGATCGCGCACGCTCACGGCGGGCAGATTCAGTTGCAGCGGCTGCCAGTGCGCGGCATCGTCGAAGGAAACCGCCACGCCGAGTTCGGTGGCGGCATAGAGCAGGCCCTGGCGCGCGGGGTCTTCCTTGATGGAGTTGAGGTAGGCCGGCGCGGCGAGGCCATCGGCGGTGAGCGACCACGTCTTGCCGAAATCGCGCGTGCGGTAGAGGTACGGGTTGTAGTCTTCCCGGCGGTGGCGATCCACCGCGGCCCAGGCGGTGCCGGGGTCGAAGTGAGAAGCTTCCATCTGCGTGACTTTGCTCCAGGCGGCGAGCCCGGGCGGTGTGACGTTTGTCCACGTTTTGCCGCCGTCGCGCGTCAGGTGGATCAGGCCGGTATCGCTGCCCGCCCACACCATGCCGGCGCGCAGCGGCGAGGGGGCTATGGTATAGACCACGCCGAAGCCCAACTCACGCGCATTTTCCGGGTTCACCAGAACGGCGGGCGCCCCCTTGTCCTGGCGCGCATCGCCGGTGAGATCGCCGCTGATCTCCTGCCAGGTGAGCCCGCCGTCGGTGGTCTTCAGCACGTATTGCGAGCCGTAGTAGAGCGTGTCCGGCTCGATGGGGGAGAATACCAGCGGGGCGGTCCAGGGGAAGCGATATTTCTGCGTGGAGATGCTGCCGAAGGCGCCGCCGCGCACCGGCCACGGCGTGATGTTGTGGGATTGCCCGGTGCGTTTATCGAAGCGCGCCAGGCTGCCGCCGGTATTGCCGACGTAGACGATGTTGTGGTTCTTCGGGTCGACGGCGATGTAGCCGCTCTCGGCGCCGCCCACGGAATACCAGTCGCGGGCGTCGATCTGGCCGTGATCGGTGCGGCTCGGAATGGCGGCCGTGCCGCTGTCCTGCTGGGAGCCGTAGACGTGGTACGGGAACTGGTTGTCGGTGACCACGTGGTACATCTGCGCGGTGGGCTGGTTGTACCAGGTGCTCCAGGTTTGCCCGCCATCCACGCTGATGTTGGTGCCCTGGTCGCTGCCCAGAATCATGCGGCGGCTTTCGGTGGGGTCCACCCAGAGAGCGCGGTAATCATCGCCGCCGGGCGCGCCTTTGAGCACGGTGAAATTGCGTCCGCCGTCGGTGGAGCGATAGAGCGCCACGTTGGGAGCATAGACCACGTCGGCATTTTTCGGGTCGACGGTGATCTCGCTGAAGTACCAGGCGCGGCTGGTGATGCGCGCGTCGGCGGAGGCGCGCGACCAGGATGCGCCGGCGTCGTCGGAGCGATAGAGTCCGCCGGCGCCGGGCGCGTCGATGACGGCGTAGACGCGGCGTCCGCCCGGCGCAACAGCAATTCCGCTGCGTCCCCACGGCGATTCGGGCAGTCCGTGCGCGGTGAGTTGCGTCCAATGATCGCCGCCATCGGTGGTTTTGAAGAGGCCGCTGCCCGGACCTTCGATAGGCGCGTAGGTGCTCCACGGCGGGCGGTGGGCAGTCCACACGGTGGCATAGATGGTTTTGGAATTGGTGGGATCGAGTGCCAGATCGACCGCGCCGGTTTCGGGCCCGCGGTCGAGGATTTTGGCCCACGTGCGCCCGCCATCGGAGGAACGGAAGACGCCGCGCTCCGCGTTCGGACCGTAGACGTGGCCGAGGGCGGCGACATAGATGAGATCGGGATTGCGCGGGTCCACCTGGATGGCGGCGATCTGGCGGGTGTCGCGCAGGCCGACGTTCTGCCAGGTCTTGCCGGCGTCGGTGGATTTATAGACCCCGTCGCCGAAGCCGATCTGGCTGCGGATATCGGCCTCGCCCGTGCCCACATAAATGATGCTCGGGTTCGACGGCGCCACGGCGAGCGCGCCGATGGAGGCGATGGGCTGCGAATCGAAAATAGGCGACCATGTGGTCCCGGTGTTGGTGGTCTTCCACACGCCGCCGCCCACGCTGCCGAAGTAGAAGGTGGTGCTGTCGCCCGCCACGCCGCCGACCGAGGAGATGCGACCGCCGCGGAAAGGTCCGATCATCCGCCACTGGAGTTGATCGAAGAGATTGGCGGGCAGGGCGGCAGAGTGGGCGGCGCCACACAGGGCACTGCACAGAACCAGGGCGAGAGTCGCGGAACGCATTTCTAGAGGGTATCAGTTTGCGGATTTGTGGAAGAGATCCGCCACCTGTAGGGCCAGCGCCGCCGCGTCCAGGTCGGTGCGATTGGCCAGCACAATGACGGTCAGGCTTTCCGCGGGGAAGCGATCGATCGCGGTGCGGAATCCCTGCGTGCTGCCGTTGTGCCACATGCGCGGGCGGCCCTGGTAGGGATCGAGAAACCAGCCGAATCCGTAGGCCACGGGTTTGCCGGGATTCAGGTTGTCGTCACCCGGTACCGCGGGCCAATTGGGCTGCCCGCCGCCGGCAAGTCTGACGGGCGTGAGCGCGGCGCTCATCTCCTGTTCGCCAAGCAGGGTGTGATTTTGCAGGGCCGCATCCCATTTGGCAAGGTCCGCAAGGTTGGAATAAACGCCGCCATCGCCCAGCGTGGCGGAGGTGGAACTCTGGTCGGTCTCGACGAACACGCCGGATCTTTTCGAATGACCGAAAGCGCGGTTAGGCACGGTATTCCCGCCCTTCCGGTAGGCCAGCGTTTTCGTCATGCCGAGCGGCCGGAAGATGCGCTCCTGGAGAAACTGTTCGAACGGCTCGCCGGACGCCTTGGCGACGATCAGCCCCAGCACCACGTAGGCGGAATTGCTGTAGGCCCAGCTCGTCCCCGCGGCGAACTTGGGAGCGGTCTGCCGCTGGAGCAGCGCCAGGACATCTTCGTCCTGAATCTGATGTTCCGGCGTCCACTGGCGCGCGTCCATCGCGTCTTCGTAATCCGGCAGCCCCGAAGTGTGGGTCAACAGGTGGCGCAGCGTGATGGCGCGCGCGTACTCCGGGAAGCCGGGGAAAATGCCGGTAAGCGCCTCGTCGTAACGGAGTTTGCCATCGCGCACCAGCAGCATGACGGCCATGGCGGTGAACTGCTTGGTGAAGGACGCGAGGCGAAAATCCGTGACCTCGTCGATCTTCCGCGAGGTGCGCAGGTCGCCCACGCCGTAGCCGCGCTGAAAGACGGTGTGCCCATCCCGGCGGACGAGGACGGCCATCCCCGGAGATTTTCCTTGCGCCAGCGGAGCGAAGACCGAGTCGATTTGGGACGACGCCGGGGGCGACTGCGCGTGAAGCGCCGCCGCCAGCAAAGCCACGGCGAAAGTGCGAATCGGTTTTCCGCTCATTCCAGCTATTATGTCAGCAGATAAACATGACGCAACGACCGTTCGGCTGGACCGGGGCGCTTGTCCCCGTGATCGGACAAGGCACCTGGATGATCGAAGGCTCGGCGGAGGCGGAGCGCCGCGCCGCCGACGCCCTGCGCGCGGGCATCGACCTGGGCCTCACGCACATCGACACCGCTGAAATGTATGGCAGCGGACGTGCCGAGGAAGTCGCCGGCAAAGCCATTGCGGGCCGGCGCGGCGAGGTGTTTCTGGTGAGCAAAGTTCTGCCGTCCAACGCGAGCTACGAAGGCACTCTGCGCGCCTGCGAGTGCACCTTGCGGCGCCTGGGCACGGATTGCCTGGATCTGTATCTGCTCCACTGGGAGAGCGAGCACCCCATTGGAGAGACCATGCGCGCCATGGAGCGGCTGATCGACGACGGCCTGATCCGCTTCGCGGGCGTGAGTAATTTCGACGTCGACCAGGTGCGGGCGGCGCAGTCCGCGCTGCGTCATCACAAACTGGCGTCGAACCAAGTGCTCTATCATCTGGGCGAGCGCGGCATCGAGCGCAGGCTGATTCCCTATTGCCGGGAGCAGGAGATCGCAGTGGTGGCCTACACTCCGTTCGGCAGGGCGAAGTTCCCGAAGCCGCTCTCGCCGGGAGGCCGCGTGCTGGCGGAAATCGCCCAACGCCAGGGACGCACGGTGCGCCAGGTGATTCTCAATTTCCTGACGCGGTTGGACGGTGTCTTCACCATTCCGAAGGCAGGGAATCTGGAACATACGCGGGAGAACGCCGGCGGCGCAGGGTGGGCGCTCGCGCCGGAGGACATCGCAGCGATCGACCGCGCCTTTCCGGCGCCCACCAGAGATGTGCCACTGGCGATGCTGTAAAGGCCAAAACCGTAAGGGTTGAACGGTTTCACAGCACGAGCCCTTTGTTTTCAGCACGGCAAAAATGGAAAACGTTCAACCCTTACGGTTTAGCTTGCCTGGTGGCGCAGGCGGTTCCGCCTGCGAAAGGCGAGCGAAGCTCGCCCGTCCGAGCTGGCGCTCGGATGCACAAGGCGGAGCCTTATGCCACCGGCACCTTTCGCGCGGCTTCCGCTACCGGGATATCGACAGACGCCTTCGTGCGGCGCTCTACGAACTCCACCATTCCGCCGGCGAGTTTCTTGCCCACGGTAATGCGGAACGGCACGCCGATCAGGTCGGCATCCTTGAACTTCACGCCGGGGCGTTCGTCGCGGTCGTCCAGCAGGGCGTCCAATCCCAAGGCGAGGCACTCGCCGTAGATCCGCTCGGCGGCATCCCGCTGGTTGGGGTCGGCAATGTTGGCCGGAGTGACCACCACGTGGAAGGGAGCGATAGCGGGCGGCAGCATCATGCCGTCCTTATCGTGGAACAGTTCGATCGCACAGCACAGGATGCGCTCGATGCCGATGCCGTAGGANNGCTTGAAGATGTGGCCGATCTCCACGGTCTTCACCACGTCGAGCGGGCCACCGCACTGCATGCAGCCATCGCCACGGGCAACCTGCCGCAGGTCGCAGACCTCGGCCTGGAAGTCCTCGCCCAACGTCACGTGGCGCAGGTGGAAATCGCTGCGGTTGGCGCCGGCGATCATGTTCCGCCGGCCCGCCAAAGCCTGGTCCGCCAGGATAGTCACGCCCTTCAGACCTACCGGCCCCAGCGAACCAGGGTCAGCGCCGAACCATTGGCGTATTTCGTCGGGCTGCGCCTGGCGGAACGCGGCGTCACCCACCTTGGCGGCGAATTTGGTCTCGCTCAGTTGATGGTCGCCGCGCAGCATCACGAGAAAAGGCCTGCCTCCGGCCACCAGCACGAGGCTCTTCATCTGCGACGTCTCGGGCAAGCCCGTGAAGTCGGCGACTTCGGCAATGGTCTTGCGACCGGGCGTGTGGAACTCCTCGGGGCTCAAGTCGCCATCGGGATCCGGGAGGCTGGGCTGCAAAGGCACGGCCGCCGCCTTTTCCAGATTCGCCGAGTAGCCGCAAGCCTTGCAGAGGGCCACGAAATCTTCCCCGGCATCGGAGGCCACCATGAACTCGTGCGACTGGCTGCCACCCATGGCGCCGGAGTGGGCTTCCACCACCGTGTACTGCAATCCGCAGCGCTCGAAAAT
>PLDO01000712.1 GCA_003136215.1 Bryobacterales bacterium | reverse complement strand
TCGATCTGCTGCCCTACGTTCCATTTTCCATGGAACTGGCCCGCGAAAATGCGCGCCGGGTGCAGCCGCAAATCGAAATTCTGGAAGTCTCCTGCACTTCGGGCGCCGGCCTCGACCGTTGGAACGATTGGATTCAACGCCACTTATGACCGATTACCCCTTGATCAACGGCCTCATCTTCTGCGGCCTCGGCATCATCGTTTTCATCATCGCCTTCTCGCTCGTGGTCAAACTGGCGCCGCTGGAACTTTGGAAGCAGATCGCCGAAGAGCGCAATATCGCCGCCGCCATCCTGGCCGGGGCGGTGGCGCTGGGAATTTGCTGGATCATTGCCGCCACTATGCACTGATTTCGGTAACCGCCGGCGAGCCGCCTGCGTTTACACTGTATATAGCCATGAAGATTAGGGGTCGTTCGTTCGTAGTGTGCCTGGGCCTGCTTTGCCTTTCTGCCGCCCGTGGCCAGCAGTACACCATTCAGACTTTGGCCGGCGTCGCCGGCAGCGTCGGGTACGTGGGTGATAATGGTAACCCGCTAGCCGCGGAGTTCAACTCTCCCAATGCCGTGGCGCTGGATTCCAAGGGGAACCTCTATGTCGCCGACACCGCCAATCATTGCATCCGCATGATCTCCGCCAACGGGAGCAATATCACCACGATCGCCGGCACCGGCGGTACGGCGGGCTACACCGGGGATTTGGCCGCTGCCACTGCCGCTACGCTGAGTTCCCCGGGCGGACTCGCGTTCGATTCCTCCGACAACCTCTACATTGCCGATACCGGGAACCACGTGATCCGCAAAATCTCCGGCGGCAACATTACCACAGTCGCCGGCGACCACGGGCAGGGCCCCGGTTACGGTGGCGATTTGGGCCCGGCCACATCGGCGGCTCTCAATTCCCCAAATGCCATCGTTTTCGATGCGAAGGGCAACTACTACATCTCCGACACCGGAAACAACCTGATCCGGTGGGTAAATATCACAACGGGCATCATCAACACCTATGTGGGCGCCTCCGGCGGCAGCACCGGCACCGCCGGTAAACTGTCATCTCCCAACGGGCTGGCGTTCGATGCCGGCGGCGCGCTTTATATGGCCGATTCCGGTCATCAATCCGTGGACAAGTTCGTCCTTCCCTCTGTCTTTAGCCTTTTTGCCGGCAACCAGACTCCGGGCTTCTCCGGCGATGGCGGCCAGGCGGCCAGGGCTCAATTGAATAAACCGACGGGAATCGTCATAGACGCAGGCGGGAACATGTACGTCGCCGACTCGAACAACAGCCGGATCCGTAAAATCACCCCGGACGGCATCATCAACACCATCGCCGGCAAGGGCGGAGCGAATTACGGCGGCGATGGTGGAATCGCTACTTCCGCCTTGCTGAGTTTCCCGCATAGTATCGCCGTCAGTCCCAACGGCACGGTCTACATCGCCGACACCGGCAATCAGGTGATTCGCACGCTGGTGCCGACCTTTCCCGCGATCTACCCCAATGGCGTGACGAATGCCGCGAGTTACGCGACGCGCATCTCGCCCGGCGCGCTGGCTGCCATCTTCGGGACCGGCTTCGGCTCCTCCACCTTCCTGGCCGACAACGGTTTCGCGTGGCCTACCACCACGACCAGTCTGGTCAGCGTGCAGGTGAACGGCGTGCCGGCGCCTTTGTACTATGTTTCGCCTGTGCAGATCAATTTCCAGGTGCCTTGGGCCACGCCCACGACAGGTACTGTCAACGTCGCCGTACTGGTCAACGGCGGCAGCAGCAACATCGCCGCCGTGTCCGTCGCCACCGCGGCGCCAGGACTTTTCGTGATGCCCAGCCTCCAGGCCGCCGTATTAAATCCGGACTATTCGATCAACACTCCCTCGAATCCTGCGCAGGTCGGCACCACCGTTTTCGCCTATCTGACGGGTTCCGGTCCGGTTTCTCCGCCCGCCAAGGACGGTATTCCGGCGCCTCTCACGTCGCTCGTGTACGCGCAGGCGAGCAGTTCGGCGACTATCGGCGGCCTTCCCGCCACGGTGTCGTTCGCGGGACTCGCTCCCGGTTTCATCGGAGAGGTGCAGATGAATATCATCGTGCCGGCAGGACTCGCGCCGGGCAGCTATCCGCTCAGCGTCACGATCGACGGGCAGACTTCGAACGCCGCGCCGATCACCGTAAAGTAGGCTGGCTTCGGCGGGTAAGCCCGCCTGTGCTACCCTCGACAAATATGCTGTTTGAAGCCGATAAGGTCATGTTCGAGATTTATCGGGAGACCGAGTATACGGGACAGTTCAGGGTCTGCTACTTTACGGAACTCCAGGACCACAATAAAGAGAGCGAAATCAACCACGCGCTCGCCGGAGAGCATTTTTTCGACGGCTTCATCAAGAATTTCCGCAAGGATGAAGCCAAGCAGATTATTGCTTCCCTGCTGGGCCGCCTCAACAGCGGCGAGCGTTTGGATGCCCAGGAAGTCGAGCGCGCGCTCGGCGACCACATGGCTTAGGGCGTTCCTTGCGCATCACGCGTTATCCCAACATCAGCGAGCCACAGTTTTTCGGCTGCGTCTCCGCATTTGTGGATTCCCTCTCCGGCGAACTCAATGCCGCCACCATGTCGCTGCGCCGCCTGGCGGGCGCCCGCAAGGGGTCGGCGTTCGCCTATGAGATGACGCTGGATACCCACCGCTACGGCGCGTTGATCGTGCTCGACCGGTGGTCCACCCTGGTGGGTGTTTTCGGCCCGCATCTGGAAATCGGCCGGCACCCGGAGATCATCGGGCGCGCGGCGGAG
>PLDO01000602.1 GCA_003136215.1 Bryobacterales bacterium | reverse complement strand
CGATCCAATCGCACATCTGGTAGCCCATCAGAGTGCCATCGGCAATCGCCGGCGAGAACGAGAAGGACGCCGGATACAGCTCGGGTAGATCCAGGTAGAAATCCACCGTGGTGACGTCGCCCGCCTGTAACGGAGCCAGCTCGTAACCTTCGCGCGACGTATTGGTGCCGGAAAAATCCATGCCCAGTTGATTGCGCAGCATGAAGCCCACGATGGGCAAGGCGACGTCGGCCGTGGCACGCACGCTGATCCTCACCAGAATGCGCGTACTGGGTTCCAGGATGGGGAGATTGCGCCCCTGCTCGTCGAGCACCGCGATACCCAGAATCTGCGCGCGGCCGTCGCCGAAACGGTGGTCGATATTGGGGATGGTTTCCACAATTTCCGGCGCCCTCATCACTCCGCCCCGGCGCGCCTGCGGCTCGGTTGCCGATTTCAGCCGCAGATACGTCGAATCCTTCTCCGTCATCGCCGCCAGGTATTTCGAGACCACCCGGTCGGGTTCGCCCACATCGATCATGCGGCCGTGATCCAGCCATAGCACGCGGTCGCCGATGGCCTTCACGTCGCTCACCGCATGCGAGACGAACAGAATCGTGATGCCGCGCTGCCGCAGTTCGTGTACCTTTCGCATGCACCGCTGCCGGAAATAAATGTCACCCACGGCGAGTGCCTCGTCCACCAGCAGAATCTCGGGGTCGACATTGATCGCCACGGCGAACGCCAGTCGCACCACCATGCCGCTGGAGTAGGTCTTCACCGGTTGGTCGATGAAGTCGCCAATTTCGGCGAAGGCGGCGATGTCGTTGTACCGCTCGTCGATTTGCCGGGTAGTCAGCCCGAGAATCGATCCGTTGAGATACACGTTATCGCGCCCGCTGAATTCCGGGTTGAACCCGGCGCCCAGTTCCAGCAGCGCCGAGACCCGTCCGTGGATTCCCACCGTGCCGGAAGTGGGGTGAAGAATTCCGGCCACCATCTGTAAGAGAGTGCTTTTGCCGGAGCCGTTTTCCCCCACGATGCAGAAGGTTTCGCCCCGCTTCACCTCGAAGCTGACGTCGTGCAGCGCCCAGAAATCCTGGTGCCGCTTCAGGCGATTTAGCGACAGTAACTCCTTCAGGCGATCGCCCGGCGCGTCGTAGATCGCGTAGCTCTTCGAAACACCCTGGAATTCAACGGCGTTCACGGTTGGCAAATCGAAAGACTAGTGTAACGCGGGGCTTGCTTGCTCAGGTGGGGCGGGCTTCAGCCTGCCAACGCTTGCGGGCGCAGCATTGCTGGGTTCTCGGGGAGGGGAAAATGAAAAGGGCGGCCGCCAACCCCTGGGACTAGCGTACCTGCGAACCGGATGGACTGGCGGTTCAATGACCGCGGCGCCAATTCCCTGATACTACGGGTATCCAACGCGTCAGGATTCGCAGCGGGTCCGATGAGGAAGCCGGAAGCCGCCCATCTGCTGAACTGGTTCTATGCAATTCCTCCTTATCGTTGGTTCCTCCCGTTGGGAGGATCGCGTACCCCTAAAAATACAGGTCCGCAACCACAATATGCGCTTGCAGGCGACGCATGTCAAGGCGGCAATTTTGGGGCCGACTAGGGCGGCCGTCCCCAATCTTTACTTCAAGATACTGAACATGTTGGAAAAATTGTCTGTCCAGACCCTGAAAGGACGAGTCTGGCGAAGAATTGAGGCGTTCTTCTGCAACTCCGGGTGGGCCGCCGCTGTAGCGCGTTCCATGATTAGTGTCCAAGAGCACGAAAAGCACATGAAATCGTCCTCCTTCGGGTTCCAGTGATAAACCATGGCGACCTTGTCGAACGCATTGGCTGCTCGTTCCATCACCGGGTCCAGAGCCAGGTAGCTGTTCGAGATGTTCACCGCCAGAATGCCGTCGGGTTTCAGGTGCCGGAAATAGATGGCGAAGGCTTCCTTCGTGATGAGGTGAACGGGCACCGAATCACCCGAGAACGCGTCCATCACCAGAATGTCGAACAACTGGCCAGGTTCGGTGGGCTCTGCTTCCAGAACCAGGCGGGCATCGCCCATGGCGACTTCCACTTTGGCCGCCGTATCCTTGAGATACGTAAAGTCGCGCTCCGCGATCTCCACCACCTGCGGATTAATCTCGTAGATCCGCAGCGTGTCGCCAGGGCGCCCGTAGGCTGCCAGAGTGCCGCATCCCAGACCCAGAATCCCGATGCGGCGGGGGTGACCTTCCAGCGCCCTCATGCCTCGCCCGATGCCGCTCTCCGGACAGAAGTAGGTGACTGGCAACCGGCGGTACTCGTCGCGCAACATCTGCTGGCCATGCGTGATCACTCCATGGATCAGCTTCCGGGCCGCGTCGTCGTCGATCCGCGGGTCGCCCTCGTCGGCCACGCGAAGTTGGCCGTAGAAGTTCCGCTCCACCACCTTGTAGCCGTCCACCATCCGAAACATGATGTCGCCGAGGAAGTAGAAGTAGCCGGCCAGCAAAACCACCATCACGGCGATGCCGGTCTGCATCCGGATGCGCGGCCCGCTCCACAAAGCGCGCCCAAAAACAGTCGCGGCCGTCAGGGCGCAGAGCGCCAGGCCGATCGGGAATTCATAGTACGCGTGAAAAACATTGGGCGCCAGCAAGCCAACGAATAAACCGCCGGCCGCTCCGCCAAGCGAGACGATCACATAGAAACCGGTGAGATGGCGCGGATGAGGTTTCAGCCGGACCAACTCGCCGTGACACACCATACAGCAGACAAAGAGCGCCAGGGTAAACAGGCCGATCACCAGGCGGAGGTCCATTGTCGCGTGGTCGGGCCACAGGCGGTACGACATGAAGGCGAGCGACATCACAAGCAAGGGGACAAATACCGCACGGTGGTAGAAACGCGGCGATTCGAAGCAGATGATGAAGCTCAGTAGATAGACGGCCAGCGGCACAATCCACAGGAAAGGAATGGCTGCCACATCCTGCGTCAGGTGTGTAGTTACCGCCAGCAGAAGAACCGACGCTGTGCCCGCCAGACCCAGCCAGAGGATGCGCGTCGTCCAGTTTGGCGGTGCGTCGGAACCGGTCTCCGTTGCGGCACCTTCGCCCGGCAGTGACGTCTCGCCCGCCGAAGTGCGCCACGCGGTAACCCCGCAAAGCAGCCCAAAAGCGACAAATCCCGCGGACCATACCAAGCCTTGGGTGCGCAAAGCCAGCTTCGGCTCAATCACAAAAGGATAACTGAGCAACGCCAGCATCGAGAAGAAATTAGATAGCGCAAAGAAGCGGTAAGGCAAACTTCCTTTGTGGGTTCGGGCGTACCATGCCTGCAATAGCGGACTGGTGGAGGAGAGCAGGAAGTAGGGCAGTCCCACGGTCGCGGCAAGCAGCGCAAGAATCGTCAGGGAAGGCTGCCCCATAGCGGAGTGCTTCCAATTCGGATTCGGTATGATGGGCAATGCCGCGAAGCTTACGGTTAGTAGCGATATGTGCGCAATCGCCTGCTTGCGAGGCGCCAGTTTGTTGAGCCAGTGCGCGTAGATATAGCCCAGCAGCAGCACCACCTGGAAGAACAGCATACAGGTGCTCCAAACAGCGGAAGATCCTCCAAACCAGGGCAGGATCGTTTTGGCAATCAATGGCTGCACCTCGAACAGGAGGAACGCGGACAGCGAAATCGTGAGAGCGTAGAAAAGCATTCTGTAGGGCGGCGATTGCTATTGTTCTTTACTTACTTATCAATCTACAACAGAAGAACCGTAGTAATAGGGGCTGTGGAAACTGTGGAAGAGGGGCTAAGACCATGAGCGGCAGGTATTTTCAGGTGCTCCTGGTGAAGGATAATCCCCAGGAAAAAAGCGCAAAACCACGGCTGTCATGCGATTTTCACAATTTTCCCCATGCCCCATGAAAGGGCAATTGTGGAAAACACAGCAAGTAATTTGTAATCATATTTTTGCCCTGTGAAGTAGTCTGTTGAAATCACTTGCATAGAACGTCATGTCCAGTAATTGCGATCGAGACTCCGATACTGCACTGCTTCGGCGAGATGCTTGGCACTGACGGTGCCGGATTCATCGAGGTCGGCGATGGTGCGCGCCACTTTCAGGATCCGGTCATGCGCCCGGGCGGACAGACCCATGCGGCGCACCGCCATCTCGAGTGTCCGCTCCCCGGCATCGTCAAGCGCGCAGACTTTGCGGACATCGCGCGCCGCCATCCGGGAGTTATAGAACCCGCGCCCTCGTTGCACAAGACGGGCCTGCTCGACGCGCGCGCGGATTTCCGCCGATGACTCGGCGCTCGAGTTGCCGCGCAGCTCCTTAAATGGAACCGAGGGGATCTCGACGTGGATATCGATCCTGTCCAACAAGGGACCGCTGATCTTGCCCAGATAGTGCTGGATCTGGCCCGGAGTGCACCGGCACTCGCGGGTGGAATCGCCATAGAACCCGCACTTGCATGGATTCATAGCGGCCACCAGCATAAAACTGGAAGGGAAGCGCAGCGTCATCGACGAACGGGCGATGCTCAGCGATCCGTCTTCCAGCGGTTGGCGGAGCATTTCCAGCACGTCCCGCGGAAACTCGGGGAACTCGTCGAGAAAGAGCATGCCGTTGTGCGCCAGGCTGGCTTCGCCCGGACGCGGCATGCCCGCGCCCCCGCCGATCAGGCCGGCATCGGAGATGGTGTGATGGGGCGCGCGGAAAGGGCGCTGATGTAAGAGTCCCGCGCCTGGTCCCAGCGTTCCGGCGATGCTGTGAACCTTGGTAGTCTCGATGGCCTCTTCAAAGGTGAGCGGCGGCAGTATGCCGGCCAGGCGCTTCGCCAGCATCGTCTTGCCCGA
>PLDO01000342.1 GCA_003136215.1 Bryobacterales bacterium | reverse complement strand
TTGGAGATCGATTTCAGGAATTGGAAGACATCGGTGTCGCGCGGCCCATAGACCACCGGCGGCCTGACGATGACGGCGTCGGGCGCCAGACTGCGAACGACCTCTTCCGCTCCAGCTTGGATTTGCCGTAGTGCGTCAGCGGATGGGGTTCGTCGTCCTCGCGGAGCGGCGCGCCGGGAGCGGCGGGGCCGATGGCGGCCAGCGAACTGACATGGACGAGCCTGATCGCCCGCCCTGCCATGGCATGCGCCAGTTGCCGGGTAGCGGTCACATTGCCGGTGTAGTAATCCTGGGGCCGCAGTGCCTTGGTAACGCCCGCCAGATGGATCACGGCGTGAGCCCCTTCGAGGGCATCGGAGATGCCTTCGCCGCTCGCCAGATCGCCGTAAACGGCCTCCACGCCCGCCGGCAGCGAGCGCGGCCGACTGGTGCGGCGCACGAGAGCGCGCACACTCTCGCCGTTGGCGGCGAACCGCTCCAGCAGGTGCGTACCGATGAAGCCGGTACCGCCAGTCACCAGGACCATTACTGCAACGTGCTTCGGAAGGCGACCTCGCCGAAATAACTCTCGGCGGTGGTGCCCGTATGTTGAGAATTGATCTGGAGGCGCAGCCCCTTGACGCGCGGCGCGGTTTTGCCGTAGGCCCGCTCGTAATCGGCGGCGATGTTGCGGCTCTCGGCAATCCACTTGTTCATGTCGGAAGGGCCGGACTGGCAGACCACGGCGAAGATGCGCACGAGCGGAATATTGCTGGCGTATTGCATGGTTCCCTTAGGCGCGCTGGAGTCCCAGATGTAGGTGAGGATGCGGTGATCGGAAAAGGCTACGAGCACCTGGGCCGCCTGGTCGTCGGTGGAGGCGCGGCGGAAATCGCCGCCGCCCGGCAGTTGAGCCACCTTCCAGCACCAGGTCAAAAACGGCATCACGGAGGGATCCACATCCACCGGGTGTTCCAGCGCGAAGGAACTCTTGACGCTCTTCAGACGGAGGCAGCTTCCGGTTTCCTGGCAGACCGAAATATCGGGATTGCCATGGTTCATCTTGATTCGCCAGTCCATAGGCAGACGTCCCGAACCCCAACTCGCAGTATTCAAAACAATGAAAGCCATTGGGGAGGTACGAGCCTGGAATAGAAAAACAAGAAAGCCGCAAGCCAGGAAAAACTTTTTCAAGAGACCTCTCACGCGCGTTTGCCGCCGTGCCCTTTATTTACTATCGCATGAATGGCGTGGCGTTCGCCACTAAATCACCTTCCGCGGGCTTGAATCGCCTGGGCGGTGAGGGCGGCCTGGCGGGCCACCGATTCGGGCAGGTTGGGCAGGGGCCGGGAAAACCGCCGCACATCGTCCAGGTCGTCCACCTGCCCCACCACGTAGAGCGCGCGCAGCGCCTCCCAAACGTGGTTCTTATCGGCGGAGAGTTCGGCAAGGGCGTCGCCGGGCGCCACAGCGTCGCCTTCCCTCCGCTCCAGGCTGCGCACTTCCCCGGGGGCCGGCGAGCGCACCTCGCTAAGGCCAACGCGCGCCAGCAGGGTTCCAGGATTGACGTAGTCCCCCAGTTTCAAGCGGTAGCGCAAGGGTCCGGCGACCGGCGCGCGAACCACATAAGGGCGCAGCATGGCGAGCAATTCGGCGCGCGCGGCGGCATCGCCAAAGGCCGCCAGCGAGAGTGCCGCGTTGCGCCGCACCATGGCTTCGGGATCGTGGATGAGCGTCAGCAGAGCCTGATGGAACGGAGGGTAGGCGCGGTCCTGGCCCATGATCCAGGCGGCGGTCTGGCGAATCTCCAGATTCGGACTGGCTGCCGCCGCGATCACGCTCGGATACCAGCGCGCCGCGTTATGGCGGTGAGAAAGCCGCTCACCCAACTGCACCAGGGCATGCTGGATGTGCCGCGGCTTGGAGCGATCGGCGAAGTACGCGTCGAGATCGGAATCGCCGAGAGAGCGGCCGAACCAGGTGCCGTACCAGAACAGGAAGGGGAACAGCACGAGCGCGAGAGCAAACAGCGCGATCAGGAGATACGCGCGGCGGCCGGGGCGGTTGTGCGCGCGGGGGCTACTCATAATAGAAGTGCGGGTGGAGGTCGTCCTCCGGGATATAGCGCAGTGCCTGGCGGAAGATCGCCTTGAGCGTTCCTTTGTCGATCTCGTCGTGAAGAGGGATGGTGAGAGACTGCCGGCCGCCGGCCAAAAGCTGCCGGCGGATTTTGACGTGGCTGCCCTCCTGGTCTACTTTTTCGAAACCGAACTTCGCGAAGATTTTGAGGACGTCGTGCCCGGAGAGCGTCTTAAGCTTTGGCATGGACAAGCGGTTCGAGTTCGAAGGAGGCGAGCACCGACGGGTCTTCGGCCAGATCAAGCTCCGCAAGATCCTCGCCCCGAAGGTGAAGGCTGATGGCCTCACGCAGGTTCTCGGTCAACTCATCGAGCGTCTTGGCCTGAGTCACGACTGGAAGATCCAGACACTCAGCGACATACTGTTTTTCGCCTTTGAAAATGCGGACTTGAATGATCTTTTTCATGATTCACATCCTCAGCGCCCGTGCTTTATGGTAACGCATTGAAAAGGAAACGGATGAACACCCGTTCGATCTCCCAAAACAAAAAACCGCCGGCGGACCAGACAGGCCCGCCGGCGGTTGGAATTGCGTGTCGAATTACTCGGCCAGGGATTCTTCGCCGGTATCTTCGGGGAGGCCGCCGGCGTATTGCAGGCGGGTCTCCTCGTCGTAACCGGGGATGGAATCGAGCGGCACCTCGGTGGGCGTCTCTTCCACCACATCCTCGCCGGCGATCTTGACCTGGCGGTAATACTCCATGCCGGTGCCGGCCGGAACCAGGCGGCCCATGATGACGTTCTCCTTGAGACCGCGGAGGTAATCCACCTTGCCGTTAATGGCGGCTTCGGTGAGCACGCGGGTGGTCTCCTGGAAGCTGGCCGCGGAGATGAACGAATCGGTGGACAGCGACGCCTTGGTGATGCCGAGCAACATGGCCTTGCCCTGCGCCGGACGTCCGCCGGCCTCCAGCACCTTGGCGTTCTCGCTGCGGAACTTGAACTTGTCGACGATCTCTTCGGGCAGGAACTCGGTATCGCCGATGTCCTCCACCTTGACCCAACGCATCATCTGGCGGCTGATGGTCTCCAGATGCTTGTCGTTGATGTTGACGCCCTGCAAGCGGTAGACTTCCTGAATCTCGTTGACCAGGTACTTTTGCAGTTCCTTTTCACCGAGCACGGCCAGGATGTCGTGGGGATCGCGGGGACCGTCCATTAGCGGTTCGCCGGCCTTGATCTTCTCGCCTTCCTGAACCTTGATGTGCACGCCGCGGGGCAGCGAGTATTCCTTCACTTCCCCGTCTTCGCCCTTGACCCGGATCTTGCGCTGCCCCTTGCTCACTTCGCCGTATTCCACCGTGCCGTTGATCTCCGCCATGATGGCCGTCTCACGCGGCTTGCGCGCTTCGAACAGTTCCACCACGCGCGGCAGACCGCCGGTGATGTCCTTGGTTTTGGTGGTTTCACGCGGGATCTTGGCCAGCACGTCGCCGGCGTGAACTTCCTCGCCGTCGCGGACCATCAAGTGGGCCTTGGTGGGCATGAGGTACTTCTTGGCCTCGGAACGGGAACCCGAAGCGCCTTCGGGCCGGACCACGATCTGCGGCTGCCGCTTCTCGTCCACCGAATCCGTCACCACGAGCTGACTCATGCCGGTGACCTCGTCCAACTCCTCCTGCATGGTCAGGCCATCCACCAGATCCTTGAAGTGAACCGCGCCGCTGACTTCGGTCAGAATCGAGAAGGTGTAAGGATCCCACTCCAGCAGGGTCTGGTTGTCCTTGACCGGAGCGCCGTCTTCCACCAGCACGCGCGCGCCGTAGTTCACCTCGTAGCGTTCCTTCTCGCGGCCCTTGTCGTCCACCACCACAATCTTGCCGTTGCGGTTCATGGCGATCATCTCGCCGGCCTTGCTGCGCACGGTCTGGATGCCGATGTAGCGCACAAAACCGTCGCTCTTGGCGTCCTGCTTCGACTGCTCGTTGATGCGGCTGGCCGTGCCGCCGATGTGGAACGTGCGCATAGTCAACTGCGTGCCCGGTTCGCCGATGGACTGCGCNNGACTGCGCCGCGATCACGCCGACCGCTTCGCCGCGCTCCACCATACGCCCCGTGGCCAGGTTGCGGCCGTAGCACGACACGCAGACACCTCGCTTGGATTCGCAGGTCAGTACGGAGCGGATCTTGACCCGCTCGATGCCGGCCGCCTGAATGGCCGCCGCCAGGTCTTCGGTGATTTCCTGGTTGATGCCGACGATCACGTTGCCTTCGTAATCGCGCTGATCTTCGAGCGCCACGCGACCCACAATGCGGTCGCGCAGGGCTTCGATGGTCTCGCCGGATTCGATGATGGGCTCCACGTAGATGCCTTCGGTGGTGCCGCAATCGTTCTCGCTGATGATCACGTCCTGCGCCACGTCGACCAGACGGCGCGTGAGGTAGCCGGAATCGGCCGTCTTCAACGCGGTATCCGCCAAACCCTTGCGGGCGCCGTGGGTGGAG
>PLDO01000357.1 GCA_003136215.1 Bryobacterales bacterium | reverse complement strand
CTCCGCCTTGTGCATCCGAGCGAAGCCCGCCGGGTAGGACAGGCCTCCTGGCCTGTCCCCACATTTCCCTGAGAACCCACCCCGCGCCGCCGCACTACTATCTATCTCTAAGGCAATATGCGTATCCCCGTCCTCATCGCCGTCGCGGCGGCGCTTGCCTCCGCCCAACCGCGTGACGCCGACCGCGCCTATATCGCCCTCCGCGCCCGCGATTACGATATCGCCGTGCCCGCCTTTCTCGCCGCCATCCAGGCCGCTCCCGCCCGCGCCGATATCCGCAAAGACCTCGCCTACACCTACCTCAAAATCGGCGAGCCCTCTCTCGCCCGTGACCAGTTTCACGCTGCCATGCGCCTCGACCCGGCCGACGCCACCGCCGCCCTCGAGTACGCCTTCCTCTGCTACGAGACCCAACAGCAGGCCGAGGCGCGCCGCGTCTTCGACCGTCTCCGCCGCGCCGGCAACACCACCGCCGAGCAGGCCTTCCACAATATCGACGACCCGCTTGCCGCCGGCATCGCCCGCTGGCAGAGAGCCATCCTGCTCGGCGGCGATAACTTTAGCGGGCACTTCGAGTTAGCCACCCTCGCCGAACAACGCGACGAGCTCGCGCTGGCCGCCACCCATTTCGAACGCGCCTGGCGCCTGCTCCCCGGCCGGCGCACCGTACTGGTCGATTTGGGCCGCGTCTGGCTGGCCATGGGCCGCTCGTCCGACGCCACTTCCGCTCTGCTCGCTGCCACTTACGGGAGCGAGCCGCGCGCCGCCGAAATGGCCCGCGAACTACTGCCGCCACGCTATCCCTTCGTCAGCGAATTCCGTCAGGCGCTATCCCTGGACGCGGCCAATCACGATCTGCGCCGCGAACTGGGCTACCTCCTCCTGCGCATGGGCCGCGAGACCGAGGCCGAAACCGAGTTCCGTATCCTCACCCAGAACGCCCCCGGCGATCTCCTTTCCGCCACCCAACTCGGCTTCCTGCTCTACGCCCGTGGTGAGAAACTCGCCGCCATGCCCCTGTTCGACCGCGTCCTCGCCGGCAATGACGACGAGCTCGCCAACCGCGTCCGCGCCGTCCTGCGCCTCCCGCAAGTGCTGCGCCCGCGCGCCGCCGGCGCCCCCCCGTCCATCGACGCCAGAGTCATGGCCGAGCGCAGCATCAAGGCCGGATTTATGAAGGATGCGCTCAAGTACCTGGAAGCCGCTCACGAAAGCGATCCCGGCGATTTTGACGTCATGCGCAAGCTCGCCTGGACCAACAACATTCTGCATCGCGACGCCATGGCTTTTCGCTGGTTCGACCTGGCGCGGCGCAGTCCCGACCCCACCATCGCCGCCGACGCCGAGTTGGGCTTCCACAACCTCCAGACCGCCGTGCAGCGCTTCCGCACTACCGCCTGGCTGTACCCCATCTTTTCCACCCGCTGGCACGACTTGTTCGGCTATGGTCAGGTCAAGGAAGACGTCAATCTGGGATTTGCCGTGCGCCCCTACATCAGCATGCGCTTCGTGGGCGATACCCGCGGCACAGTCGGCGGCGTCAGCCCGCAGTATTTTTCCGAGAGTTCCTTCATCCTGGCCTTCGGGTTGGCCTCCCAGCCCTGGCACGGCATCACCGCCTGGGGCGAAGCCGGCAGCGCCATCAACTACCTCAAGGGCCACATGACGCCGGATTATCGCGGCGGCGTATCGGCCGCGCGCGCGCTCCACCGCGAGGGCAGTCCCTGGTTCGCCGATGCCACCCTCGATGCGCTCTATATGAGCCGCTTCAATCAGGATTTTCTGCTCTATGCCCAATCCCGCGCCGGATACAAGTTCGGCCCGGTGCAGCTCCATTGGAACGGCAACGTTACCCTCGACGCCCGGCGTCAGGATTGGGCCAATTTCGTGGAGACCGGGCCCGGGCTGCGCGTTCCCGTGGCGCAATCCATGTACCTGACCTTCAACCTGCTGCGCGGCGCCTATCTGATCGACAACCCCTCGCGCCGCGCCACCTTCAACGACCTCCGCGCCGGATTCTGGTATGCCTTCACTCGCTAAACAGTGGGATAAGGCTCCGCCTTGTCCATCCGAGCGAAGCTCGGACGCTTCTTCTTCCTTGCGCCGGTTCCTCGCCGCCCTTCTGCTCCTCGCCTCCCTGGCCCCCGCCGCCGAACTGCCCTACTTCAGCGTGCTCTCCGACGACGCCGGCGCGTGGCCCCAGATTCTCTCCTCCATCGGCCTCCAGCGTCAGCCCGCCGGGGTGTCGCACATCTTCGTGGCACGCACCGGGGCCGCCGCCAGCGTCGAATGGTACGGCCGCGTGGAGCGCGGCGCCATTCTGATCCTCGAAGGCGAGTCGTCGCTCGCCGACCTCTTCGGCTTCCGCCGCTCCCGCAAGGACCCGGTGCGCGTGCAGAGCCTCACCGATGTCCACCGTCCCACCCTGTCCATTGTCTGGGAGAAGGGGCTGGAGTTACCCGTGTTCGACATTCCGCAAGGCGCCCAGGTCTTCGCCCGCGAACGTTGGACCGGCGCACCCATGACCGCCGGCATGAAGCGCGGTTCGGGCGCCGTCCTGTGGGTGGCCGCCCCGCCCGGCGAACACGGCAGCGAGCGCTTTCCCTATCTGCTCAACGCCCTCGCCGATCTCGGCCTCGACCCACCCTTCCGCTCCAACCGCCTTTGGGCTTTCTTCGATTCCGCCTACCGCACGCGCGTGGATGTGGATTACTTCGCGGCGCGCTGGCGCAAAGCCGGAATCGCCGCCCTCCACGTCGCCGCCTGGCACAACTTCGAGCCGGATCCGCAAGCCGACGCCTGGCTGAAGCGCCTCATTGAGGCCTGCCACCGCGAAGGCATCCTGGTGTACGCCTGGTTCGAGCTTCCCCACGTCAGCGAGAAGTTCTGGGCCGATCATCCTGCCTGGCGCGAGCAGACCGCCCTCCAGCAGGACGCCCAACTGGACTGGCGCAAGCTGATGAATCTGACCAACCGCGAGTGCTTTCGCGCCGTCGGCGACGGCGTGCGTGCGGAGGTGGCCCGCTTCGATTGGGATGGCGTTAACCTCGCCGAGCTCTACTTCGAATCGCTGGAGGGCATCGCCAACCCCAGCCGCTTCACCCCCATGAATGCCGACGTTCGCGCGCTCTTCCGGCAGCAGGCCGGTTTCGACCCGCTGGAGTTATTCACCACGCGCGCCGACGACGTGTCCCGGCGCGCCTTTCTCGATTTCCGCGCCGCTCTCGCCCACCGCATGCAGGAGGAATGGCTCGCCGAGCTGGATCAATCGCGCCGCGCCAAGCCCGATCTCGATCTGGTGCTGACCCACGTGGACGACCGCCTGGACACCGGTATGCGCGATTCCATCGGCGCCGACGCCGCGCGCGTGCTGCCCCTTCTGGACACGCGCAGCTTCACGTTCCTGATCGAGGATCCCGCAACGGTGTGGAACCTCGGTCCCGAACGTTATCCCGCTATCGCTGAGCGCTACCGTTCCCTGACGGCGCACCACGACAAGCTCGCTATCGATGTCAATATCGTGGAGCGCTACCAGAACGTGTACCCAACGAAACAGCAGACGGGTACCGAACTGTTCCAGTTGGTGCACCACGCCGCCGGCAGTTTCGCGCGCGTCGCCCTGTATTTTGAGTATTCGTTGCTGCCGCCCGATCTCAAGCTGCTGCCCGCGGCTGCCTCCGCGGTTTCGCGCTTCGAAAAGATGGGGCCGAAAACCGTGGTCGATTCCGCCGCCGGCGCCGGCATCCCGTGGAAAGGCGGCGCCAGGGTGGACGGCGAACTCTGGCCCGCACAGGACGACGATACCCTCTGGCTGCCCGCCGGTCCGCACGCCGTGGAGCCGGCTCCGCCGTCCGCCGCGCCGCGCCTGCTGCACTTGAACGGCGATCTGAAAGCCGCCCGTGCTATCGACGCCCATACCCTTGAATTCACTTACCAATCGGCCTCGCACGGCATTGCGATCTTCAGCCGCCCGCCCCGAAAACTCCAGATCGACGGGGTCGACGAGCCGCCCAGGTTCGCCGGTCCGGCGACCCTCCTGCTTCCCCGCGGTCAACATGTCGTCACATTGACCGTGGAGTAGGGTGGGCGCCTTCGCCAGAAAGCTCTTGTTACTTAACGCCCGGTGAGCAACGCCCGCGGGCCGTCGATGTGGGTCATTGGCGGCAGCGGATCGTTTCGATAGACTAACTCCCAGTTCGCGCTATACCGCTTGGGGTTTAACGCGTCGGCGGAAAGCTTGCTCGCTTCCACGCCAATCACCACAACCAATTCCAGGCGGCCGCGCAGTTCATGCGTCAGCCGGTTGAGGATGTGATACACGTTGTAGCCGCCGCCCGAAAATCCATAGAGCGCGGTGATTGAGGAGTCGTTTTGAATCTCCTGCAAGCCCATATTCGTCTGCTTGCTTTTGTCTCCGGTCTCGCCCGAGACATTCAACACTCGGCCGGTATAGCCCCTGTTACTCGCGTATTGGAGCGCGGATGGTTCGTCCAGCGCTCCGTTCGGGTACTGCGGCCAAACCTTGAGGTTGGTTATACCGCGTAAGATCAGCATCGTCCCAGGCATACCGGCGTCATCCTATCAGACATGGCGGAAGGGCGTCAACAGGGTGTCACAGGGTGATCTTTCGGCCATCGGTAGACCCGAAAGTGCCAGCCGGCGCAATGGCCGGTGCGGGAATGGGGTGACTTTCCCCACTGACTGAGCTAGGATTACGAATGATAAATGACAGATGTTGCGTTACAGCCGGGACCGGAGATTCCGGATAAGCTGTACTTCAAAATCGGCGAAGTAAGCGAACTCCTGGGAGTCGAGTCTTACGTATTGCGGTACTGGGAAACCGAGTTCCCCGTGCTCTCGCCGAAAAAGTCCGGCACCGGCCACCGCCTCTACCGCCGCAAGGACGTGGAGCTGCTGCTGCGCATCAAGCACCTGCTCTACGATAAGCGCTTCACCATCGAAGGCGCCCGCCAGAGCCTGCACAGCGAAGCCCGCGCTCCCAAAGCGGCGCGCCCGCCCAAGCGGGTTCAGGCCGAACTCTTTTCGGTGGACCCGTTACCCGATATCCGCCGGGAACTTGAGGAAATCCTAAAACTACTTAAGTAGTAGTTAGGTCCCCCATGATCGCATCGTAAATGCGATTCAGGTCTTCCGAGGAGTAGAATTCGATTTCCAGCTTCCCGCGGCCGCGCACGCCTTCCTTGACATGGATCCGCGTGCCCAGTTTCTTCTCCATCTCCTGTATGGCCGCTTTGAGGTTGGGATCGACCTTGACTTCATCTACATGCCGGGGCGGTCTCCCGGAGGTGAGCCTGGTGCACATCTGTTCCACCTGCCGGACCGACCAGCGGGCGTCGATGGCGCGCTCGGCCACCTGTCGCTGCAACTCGGGGTTCGGCAGGGTGAGCAGGCAGCGTCCGTGACCGGCGGTGAGTTGCCCCTTGGAGATGTGCTGCTGGATGTCTGCCGGGAGTTGCAGCAGGCGCATCAGGTTGATGACCGTGGTGCGGTCTTTGCCGGTGCGCAGTCCAATCTGCTCGGCAGTCAGGTTCAGTTCGGCCGACATGCGGGCGAACGCGGCGCCGGTCTCGATCGGGTTGAGGTCTTCGCGCTGGATGTTCTCGATCAGCGTGATTTCGAGCAGGCGGTTGTCCGGGATTTCGCGGACCACCACGGGAACCGTGGCGACCTGGGCGAGTTTGGCGGCGCGCAGCCTTCGTTCGCCCGCCACCAGTTGGTAGTGGCCATCGACCAGGCGGACTACCAGCGGTTGGATAATTCCGTTGGCGCGAATCGATTGGGCCAGTTCCTCGAGCCGGTCGTCCGGGAAGAGGCGCCGCGGTTGCATCGGATTGGGCTGAATGGCGTCTGTCGGAACGCTCAGGGACGATTCGTGAGGCTCCGCCGGCGTGGGAGATGTGGGCGTGGGCGGTTGGCTGCGGGTGGGCAGCAGCGCCCCCATTCCCTTACCGAGCGCGCGGCGCGGTTGTTCGGGTTTGCTCATGGTCGAGGATCTCTTTGGCGAGTTTGATATAGCTTTCCGCCCCCTTCGATCGGGGGTCATAGGCCAGGATGGGTTTGCCGAAGCTGGGCGCTTCGGCCAGACGGATGCTGCGCGGGATGATGGTACGGAACACCTCATCCTTAAAGAAGTCGCGAAGGTCGGCGGCCACCTGACGGGTGAGATTGGTCCGGTCGTCGTACATCGTAAGGAGGATACCTTCGATACCCAGGGGATGTTGGAAGGAGTCGCGAATCCGGTCGATGGTGTCCATCAGTTCGGAGACACCTTCCAGGGCGAAAAACTCACACTGGATGGGGACGAGAACGGAATCGGCGGCAATCAGGGCGTTGAGGGTGAGCAGATCGAGCGCTGGGGGGCAATCGATCAGGATGAACTGGTAGGTATCGCGGATTTCGGCCAGCCGGTCGCGCAGGCGGTACTCGCGATTGGGGATGTCGATGAGTTCGAGGTTGCTTCCGATCAGGTTTTTGTCGGCGGTGATGATTTCGAGGCCCTCGAAGCCGGTGGGGCGTATGGCGTCCCTGGCGTGCGTGTCACCGAGCAGGACATGGTAAAGACTGGGTTTATCGGGGTCTTTGGAGACGCCGAGGCCGCTGGTGGCGTTGCCTTGGGGGTCGGAATCGACCACCAGGACGCGGATGTCATTGGCGGCGAGGGCGGCGGCGAGGTTAATGGCGGTCGTGGTTTTGCCGACGCCGCCCTTTTGGTTGGCAATAGCGAAGACTCTGCTCAAGCGTTCAGACTACCATGCTGTTTCACGTGAAACAAAATCGCTGTTTCACGTGAAACACTTTTTCTGTTTCGCGGAGGACTTTTCCACAGTGTTTCACGTGAAACAGTTCGATTCGGGTTGTTTCACGTGAAACAGAAGACAGGCCGGGAGACCGGTCCTACTGGCGGGTCAGGCTCAAATAACAGTCCAAAACGGCGATTGCGGCCGGCGTCACCCCGGGAATTCGACCCGCCTGACCCAAGGTAGCGGGCCTCACCCGCTCCAGTTTGTCCTGCACCTCCCGGGAAAGGCCCGGAATACCCTGGAACCCGAAGCCGGCCGGAATGGGACGCCGCTCGGCGCCTTTCATCCGCTCCATCTGCCGCTCCTGCTGCTGAATATAGCCGCCGTACTTGATCTCGGTCTCAATGGTCGTCAATAGGCCCCGCACCGGGAGTTCGCCCAGAACTTCCTCAATCCATGGGGCAATTTCCGTAATCGTCGCCTCCGTGCGCTTCAACCACTGCCCGTTGCGATGGGTCTCCAGCGCCGCGCTTAGCCGCTCGCGCTGCCGCTGCTTCCGGGTGAACACCTCCCACCGGGCATTGCTCACCAAACCCGACCTCCTCCCCAGCGGCGTCAGGCGGGTATCCGCGTTGTCGATCCGCAGGTGCAAGCGGAATTCCGCCCGAGAGGTGAACATGCGGTATGGCTCGTCGGCCCCCTTGGTGATCAGGTCATCGATCAGGATGCCGGTGTACCCCTCCATCCGGCCGACCACCACCGGATCGCGGCCCCCCAGACGCGCCGCGGCGTTTAGCCCGGCGACCAACCCCTGGCAAGCCGCCTCTTCGTACCCCGAGGTGCCGTTGATCTGCCCCGCCAAATACAGCCCGGGAATCGACTTCACTTCCAGCGTGTGATGAAGTTCCCGGGGATCGATCGCATCATATTCTATAGCGTAGCCGGGCCGGATCATCTCGGCGCCGTCCAAACCAGGGACCGAGGCGAGCATGGCCGCCTGCACATCGATCGGCATACTGGTCGACATGCCGTTGACGTACACCTCGTTGGTATCGAGGCCTTCCGGTTCGAGAAAAATCTGGTGCCGGAGCTTGTCCGGGAACTTCACCATCTTGTCCTCGATGGACGGGCAATACCGCGGACCGACGCCTTCGATCTGACCGCTGTATAAAGGAGAGCGCGGAATGGCCTCCAGCAGGATGCGGCGCGTCTCTTCGGTGGTGTACCCGACGTGGCACTGGATCTGCGGGCGGTCAATGCGCTCCGTCATGAAGGAGAACGGCGTGGGCACCGCGTCGCCGGGTTGCGGTTCAAAGCGGGACCAATCGATGGTGCGTCCGTCGAGCCGCGGCGGCGTGCCGGTCTTCAAGCGGGTCCAATGCAAGCCCAGCGAGCGCAACTGGTCGCCCAGCAACTGGGAGGGCGCCTCGCCATTGCGGCCGCAGCTATATGTCATCTCGCCAACGTGGGCCAACCCGTTGAGGAAGGTCCCGGTGGTGACGATGACAGCGCCCGCTTCCACGGTTCGCCCGTCACGCAGCAGAACCCCAGTGACGCGACGGTCCGGAGCGAAGGTGAGGGACGCCACTTCAGCTTGCTTGATGCGCAGATCCGGCTCCGCCTCCAGCACTTCGCGCATGCGGAAGCGGTAGAGTTTCTTATCCATCTGGGCGCGCGGCGACCACACTGCCGGACCCCGCGAAGTATTCAGCAGGCGGAACTGGATGCCGACGGAATCGGCGACCTCTCCCATGACGCCGCCCAAGGCGTCGATCTCGCGCACGAGGTGACCCTTGGCGATGCCGCCGATGGCCGGGTTGCAGCTCATCTGCGCGATCAGGTCGAGGTTCATGGTGACCATGGCGGTGCGCAGGCCAATGCGGGCGCAGGCGCGCGCGGCTTCACAGCCGGCGTGGCCGGCGCCGATGACAACGACGTCGTACCGGTCGGGCATTGCTACCATTGTACGAGGTATGAAGATACTCGTAATCGGAAGCGGCGGCAGAGAGCATGCGCTGTGCTGGAAGTTGGCGCAATCGCCAGGCGTCGAGGTGTATGCCTGCCCGGGGAATCCGGGCATGGCGCGGGAGGGAACGTGCGTCCCGGGGGAGCCGCTCGATGCGGCGCTGCGCGTGGGCGCCGACCTGACGGTGGTCGGACCGGAAGTGCCGCTGGTGGCGGGGGTGGTTGACGCCTTCCGCGCGCGGGGGTTGCGGATTGTGGGTCCGAACGCGGAAGCGGCGCGCCTCGAGGGCAGCAAGATTTTTGCAAAGGACTTTTTAATGCAAAGCGGAATCCCGACCGCAGCCTACGCCGTTGTAGAGGACGCGTCACAAGCGCGCATGGCACTGGGACGGTTCGGGTTTCCGGTGGTGTTGAAAGCCGATGGACTGGCGGCGGGCAAAGGCGTGGTGGTGGCACACAATGCGGCGGAGGCGGAAGCCGCCCTCGGCACGCTGAAGGGCAGGCTGGTGATCGAGGAGTTTCTCACCGGGGAAGAGGTCAGCTTCATCGCGCTGTGCGACGGGCGAGACGCCCTGCCGCTGGCCGCCACGCAGGACCACAAGACGGTATTCGATGGCGACCGGGGGCCTAACACAGGAGGCATGGGCGCCTACTGCGACGCGGGCATCCTGAGCGAGAGCGATACGCGGATGGTGATGGACCGGGTGATCTACCCGACGGTGGAAGCCATGAAATTCAGCGGCTTTCTTTACGCCGGCCTGATGATGACTGCGGACGGCCCCAAGGTGCTGGAGTTCAACGTGCGATTGGGCGACCCGGAAACGCAGCCGTTGATGCACCGCATGGAATCGGACTTCGTGCCGGCGCTAATGGCGGCAAGCGAGGGCAAACTTGCGGGGCAGAAACTGGCGTGGCGCGCGGGGCCGAGCGTTTGCGTGGTGATGGCGTCGGCGGGGTACCCAGGGGCTTACGAGACGGGCAAGGAAATCCGGGGTGTGCAGATGGCGGAAGCCAAAGGGGCGACGGTGTTTCAAGCAGGAACACGAACGGCGCATGGGCGGTTGGAGACTTCCGGCGGGCGCGTGTTGGGTGTCACGGCTTCCGGGGCGGACCTGCCGGCGGCCATTGCGGCGGCCTATGAAGGGGTGAAGCACATCGAGTTTGAGGGGATGCACTACCGGCGGGATATCGGGGGTCGGGGGATGGGGAGATAAGACGTCCGAGCTTCGAAGCGGATGCACAAGGCAGAGCCTTATGCCACAATCATGATGAGTGGG
>PLDO01000350.1 GCA_003136215.1 Bryobacterales bacterium | reverse complement strand
CCAACGGGAAGACCACCACCACCAGCCTGTGCGGCCACATCCTCCGCGAAAGCGGCGTCCCCGTTCAGGTGGGCGGCAATATCGGCCTGCCCGTCACCGCCATGATCGACACCTCGCGCGAGGATGGGTGGAACGTGCTGGAACTCTCCAGTTTCCAACTGGAGGCGATCTTCGAATTCCGCGCGCACATTGCCCTGGCACTCAACGTCACCCAAAACCACCTGGACCGCCACCACACCTTCGAAAACTACGCCGCCGCCAAGGGGCGGCTCTTCGAAACGCAGCGCGCGGGCGATTACGCCGTCCTCAACGCCGACGACGCGGTGTGCGTGGCCTACGCGGGGCGCTCCGCCGCCGCGCCGCAGTGGTTCAGCAGCCGCCGGGAGGTAGCGCCTGGCGCCACGCTGCGCGGCGACACGCTCATGCTCGACGGCGAGTTCCTCATGGCGGCCGGCGAGATCCCGATCCGGGGCCGCCACAATGTCGAAAACGTGCTTGCCGCGTCCATCGCGGCCGCCCGCGCCGGCGTTTCCCACGAAGCCATTGCCGCCGCCGTGCGCAGCTTCCACGCGGTGGAGCACCGCCTGGAATTCGTGCGCTCCGTCAGCGGCGTGGAGTTTTATAACGATTCCAAAGCCACCAGTGTGGATGCCACGCTGAAGGCGCTGGACGCCTTTCCCGGCGGCCTTTGGGTGATTCTCGGCGGCAAGGATAAGGGTCTGGAATACACCGGGCTTCGGGAACCGCTGGCCGCCAAGGCGCACGCTGCCCTGCTGATTGGCGCCGCCGCGCCCAAGATCGCCGACCAGCTTCAAGGCGCGGTCCCGCTGGTTCCGGCCAAGACCATCGAAGCGGCCATCGCTCATGCCTACGCTCACGCCGTGCCTGGCGACACGGTGTTGCTGGCGCCCGCCTGCGCCAGTTTCGACCAGTTTCAGAGCTACGAGCACCGTGGCCAGTTCTTCAAACAGATTGTCAGCCAGCTGCCAGCGAAAGATTGATATGGCTCAGAGACTCAAAACCGATTGGATCCTGTTCTTCACCGTGCTGACCATGGTGTTTTCCGGCGTGCTGATTGTCTACAGCGCATCGGCGATCATGGCGCAGATGGGCCCCAACCACTCCGCATGGCACTTCGTGCAGCGTCAGGCCGTGTGGGCGGCGCTGGCCCTGATCATCATGATGGCGCTCAAGACCACCCACTACCGCAAGCTGCAGAACCCCGCGGTTGCCCTGAGCGCCATCAGCGTGGCACTCTTCCTCCTGGTCGCCGTCTACTTCGCCGACCCAAGCAACCATCGGTGGCTCCGCCTGGGTGGACCGGTGGGCGTGCAGCCCTCGGAGCTTGCCAAGCCGGCGCTGGTCGTCTTCCTCGCGTTCTTCGTCACCTGGCGCGCGCGCGCCATCAACAACCCGCGCTACACCCTGGTGCCCGCCGCCATGGCCGTCGGCCTCGTCATCCTGGCGGTAGTGGTGGCCGATCTGGGTACCGCCATCGTGCTGGGCGCAGCGGCGGCGCTGGTCTTCTTCGTCGCCGGATTGGAGAAGCGCTACTGCGCCATCGTCGGCGTGCTGGCCATGATCGGCCTGGTATTCTTCGTCTTCTCCAAGACCTACCGTCTGGCCCGCGTGGTGATGTTCTTCGATCCGCAGTTTAAGGTCATCGAAAAATACGACAAGCAGGGCACTATCAAGAGGCGGCTCCAGGAGTCGCTGGTCACCCGCGATACGAACTACCAACTGGAGCAATCCAAGATCGCCGTTGGCGCCGGGGGCCCCTGGGGTCTCGGCTTCATGGCCGGCCGGCAGAAGCTCCTCTACCTTCCCGAAGCTCACAAGGATTTCGTGTACGCCGTGGCCGGGGAAGAGCTGGGCATGGTGGGCTCCGTCGGACTGCTGCTCGGTTTCGGCGTGATTTTCTGGCGCGGAATCCGCGCCAGCCTGCGCATCAACGACGATTTCGGACGCTATCTCGCCCTGGGCCTGACCGTGGTGGTGGTGGTCCAGGGCTTCATGCACATGAGCGTGGTGTTGGGAATGATGCCCACCAAAGGCATCCCGCTCCCCATGATCAGCTACGGCGGCAGCAGCCTGGTCAGCACCTTGGCCAGCCTCGGAATGCTGATGAACGTCAGCGAGCACGCGGGATGAGTCGCCCGAGCTTCGCTCGGATGCACAAGGCAGAGCCTTATGCCACCTAAATGAAGGAGCGTGATTTTGTGATGGCCGGCGGCGGCACTGGCGGGCACGTGATCCCCGGGCTCGCGGTAGCTCGCGAACTGCGCACGCGCGGCCACAAAGTCTTCTTTGTCGGCACCGAATTCGGCATGGAAGCCAAACTGGTCCCTGCCGCTGGTTTCGATCTGCGGAAAATCCAGATCGGCGGACTCAACCGGGTCGGCATGCGCCAGACTATCGTCACGCTCGGCCGCCTGCCTGTCGCCACGGTCTCCAGCGATCGCTGTGTCCGCGGCGCCGCCGCCGTATTCAGCATGGGCGGCTACGTTGCCGGACCGCCCGTACTGGCCGCCATCCTGCGCCGCGTTCCGGTGGTCGTGATGGAGCCCAACGCCGTGCCGGGATTCACCAACCGGTCCATCTCGCGGCTGGTGGCGCGCGCCCTCGTCTCCTTCCCCGAAACCGCTGCCTTCTTCCCCAGTGGCCGCACCGAGGTCACCGGACTCCCGGTGCGCGAAGAGTTCTTCCGCATCCAGCCCAGGGTGCGCGGGCCCCTGCTCCACCTGCTGATCACCGGCGGCAGCCAGGGGTCGCGCACCCTCAACCACGCCGCGATGCAGAGTTGGCCGTTGTTCCTGAAGGCCGGCCTCGGGATCCGCATCACCCATCAGACCGGAGTGTCGGGCTTCGCCGAAATCCGCGATGCATTCGCTTCGTCCGGCATCGAGGGCGAAGTGGTGCCCTTCCTGGGCGACATGCCCGCCGCGTTCGCCGCCGCCGACCTGGTGGTCTGCCGCGCCGGCGCCGGCGCCGTCAGCGAACTCGCCGCCGCCGGCAAGCCGTCCATTCTAGTGCCGTTCCCTTACGCCGCCGACAATCATCAGACCCGCAACGCCCAGGCCATGGAGCGCGGCGGCGCGTCGCGCCTGGTGCGCGATGCCGAAATGACCGGCGAGAAACTGGTGGCCACTGTCAGCCGACTTATCGCGGACCTCGGTCCGATGGGCGAAGCTGCCCGGCAGTTCGCCAAACCCGGCGCCGCAAGGCGCGCCGCCGACGTTTTAGAGGAGGTCGCGCGGGCCTAACCGCCACATTTTCAATTGACAGTTGCCCGATAAGCCGAAACAATACGATAAGGAAATGTTCTTTAGACCCCAGCACCTTCATTTCACCGGAATTGGAGGCATCGGCATGAGCGGCATCGCGGAAGTGCTGCTCAATCTCGGCTACCAGATCTCGGGCAGCGACGTGAAACTGTCGCCTATCACCGAGCGCCTGGCCGGCATGGGTGCGCGTGTGTTCGAAGGCCACGCCGCGTCCAACATCGGGGGAGCGCGCGCTCTCGTCGTCAGTTCCGCCGTCGACGAACAGAACCCGGAAGTGCAGGAGGCCCGCCGCCTGCAGATCCCCGTCATCCCGCGCGGCGAACTACTGGCCGAGCTGATGCGCCTCAAGTACGGAATTGCGGTAGCCGGCAGCCACGGCAAGACCACGACCACGTCCATGACCGCCACCATCCTCAACTTCGCCGGTCTCGACCCGACCGTCGTGGTGGGCGGACGCGTCGGCACCATGGGCGGCTCCAACGCCCGCGTGGGGCGCAGCGATTTCCTGGTGGTGGAAGCCGATGAGAGTGACGGCAGCTTTCTCAAACTCGCGCCCATCATCGCCGTCGTCACCAACGTGGACCGCGAGCACCTGGATCACTACCCCACGCTCGACGCCATCCGCGCGGCCTTCCTCGAGTTCGTGAATAAGGTGCCGTTCTACGGCGCCGCGATCGTCTGCCTCGACGACCCCAACGTGCAGGGCCTGCTCCCTGAAATCCGCCGGCGCACCATCACCTACGGCACGACGGCGCAGGCCGATGTGGAGGCCGGCGACATCGTCTGCGGCCCGTTTGTCAGCGAGTTCCATGTCCGTTATCGCGCTAGCGATCTCGGCCGCTTCACGCTGCGCATCCCCGGCCGCCACAACGTGCTCAATGCCATGGCCGCCATCGCCGTTGCCATGGAACTCGAAGTCAAGCCCGAGGCCATTCGCGAAGGGCTGGCCACCTTCAGCGGCGTTGACCGCCGCTTCCAGTTGCGCGGCAAGGAGCGCGGCATCGCCGTGGTGGACGATTACGGACACCACCCCACGGAAATCCGCGCCACTCTGGATGGCGCCCGCCTGTGTGGCTTCCGCCGCATTCACGTGTTGTTCCAGCCGCATCGCTATTCGCGTACCTTTCACCTGATGGACGAGTTCGCGCGCTCTTTCCTGCAGGCGGACAGTGTGTTCGTCATGGATATCTACGCGGCGTCCGAGAAGCCCATCGAGGGCGTCACGGCCGAGGCGCTGGTGGATCGCATCCGGCAGTTCGGGCACCGTGGCGTCGAGTATGTAGGCACCATCGATCGCGGCGTGGACGCGCTGCTCGGCGCCGCCGCCGATGGCGATCTGGTGCTCACGCTGGGCGCCGGCAACGTCTGGCAGGCCGGCGAAAAAGTTCTGCAACGCCTACGGGCGGGAGGGCCGAACTGATGGCGCGTGAACCCAGGAAACAGCCCGGCCGGGTCAACTGGCGCCTGACCGTTGCCCTCCTCGCCTTAGGCGCCGCCGGCGTCTCCACCGCCGTGGCGGGCTACAAGGTCAGCCTGTACGTCACCAGCGACCCGCAATTCATCCTCTCGCACGACCGCAAGGACGCGCTCACCATCCTCGGCCTGACCTACGCCTCGCGCTCCAAAGTGCAACGCATTTTCGCCACGGATTTCGACCGCAGCATATTTTCCGTGCCGCTCGCCGAGCGGCGCCGCCGCCTGCTGGCCATCGATTGGGTGGAAGACGCCTCCGTCTCCCGCGTCTGGCCGGACCGCCTGGTGATCCGCATCCGCGAGCGCAAGCCGGTGGCTTTCGTCTCCTTGCGTTCCGGCCCGCTGCTGATCGATGCCCAGGGCGTTCTTCTCGAACCGCCCGCCCAGGCGCAGTTTTCCTTCCCGGTGCTCTCCGGCGTGCGCGAGGAGCAAAGCGACGCGGAGCGTCGCGGCCAGGTGCGCGCCTTTCTTCAGGTGCAGGAAGAGATGGGGTACCTGGCCAAGGAAGTTTCGGAAGTGGATGCCTCCGATCCCGAGAACATTCGCATCGTCGCCCAGGTGGACCGCCGCGTGGTGACCCTTCTGCTGGGGGACGGCAACTACGCGCATCGCTTCCAGAATTTCCTCAGTCATTATCCGGAAATCCGCAAGGGCTCGCCCCAAGCGAAGGTATTCGACCTGCGGCTGGATGGCAGATTCACGGTGAAGGAATAGACGTACCCATGGCAGCGAAACCGATTTACGCAGCAGGACTGGATGCCGGCAGCCATCAAACGCGGCTGGTGATCTGTGTCCTGGAAAACAGCCGTATTCGCTTTGTCGGGGCGAGCGCCGTGGAGTCGCAAGGGTGGGCCAAGGGGCGGATCGCGGACCAGCAGGCCGTCACCGAATCGGTGACCGCCGCGCTGCGAGATGCCGATAGCTCCGCCGCGGGCGCGCTCCAATCGGTAGTCGTGGGCATGGGCGGCCCCACCGTGCGCGGCGCCAACGGCCGCGGCGTGCTGGAACTCGGCTATGTGCAAGAGGTCCAGCAGACCGACGTGCGGCGCGTCATCGAGCGCGCTTCCCGGGTGCAGTTGATGGAAGACCGCATGGTCCTGCAACTCTTCCCGCAGGATTTCGTAGTCGACGGCCATCCCGGGCACCGCGACCCGCGCAAGATGCTCGCTTCGTGCCTGGAAATCAACGTTCATCTGGTCACCGCCTCGATTCAGGAGCACAACGCCATCATCGGCGCGGTCAACGCCGCCCACCTCGCGGTGGAGGAGTCGGTATTCGAAGCGCTGGCCGCCTGCTATGCCGCCGTCCTGCCGGAGAATCGCCGCCAGGGCATCGCCGTGATCGATATCGGGGCGGAGTCCACCGAACTCGTGATTTACTACGGCGACGCCATGCACCTCGCCTCCACCGTCCGCGTCTGCGGCGATCACTTCACCCGCGATCTCGCCCAGGGACTGTGCCTCAGCTTCGAGGACGCCGAGATGGTCAAAATGGAATTCGGCTGCGCGGTGGCCGCCAGTTCCTCCGAAAATGTTCTGGTGGAGCTGCCTACTGCCGACGATCGCCAGCCGCGCGAAGTGCAACGCTCGCTGGTCAATCGCATTCTGGCCGCCCGCGCGGAGGAGTTGTTCCGCTACGTCCGCGGCGAATTCGCCCGCGTCGGCATGGAGCGCTCGCTCATCGGCGGCGTCTTCCTGACCGGCGCAGGCGCCAAATTGCCTGGCTTATGCGATGTCGCCGAGGAAATCCTGCAATGCCAGACGCGCTTCGGGCTCACCGAGGGCATCCAGGATTGGCCCCTCGAATTGAACGACCCCTCGTGGTGTACCGCCGCGGGTCTCGCCATGTACTCGGCGAAATTGAAGGAACACGCCGGGCTACAAAAGGAAAATGCAACCTGGATCGGGAAAATGTTGAAGTAAGGAGTTGACCATATGGGCATCATCGACGGCGCAATGGATATGGACGACCTGAAGTACGAACTGGAAGAAGAAGCGCGCACCGGCACTCGCATCAAAGTGATCGGCGTGGGCGGCGGCGGCTGCAATGCCGTGGCCCGCATGGTGGCGGAAGGTCTGGAAGGCGTCGAGTTCTACGCCATGAACACCGACGTCCAGGCGCTCTCCGCTTGCCAGGTGCCTAACAAGCTGCAACTCGGCGCCAAAATCACCAAGGGTCTCGGCGCCGGTTCCAACCCGGAAATTGGCCGCCAGGCCGCGCTCGAAAACACCGACGCAATCGTGGAACTCCTGCAGGGCGCCGACATGGTCTTCGTCACCGCCGGTCTGGGCGGCGGCACCGGCACCGGCGCCGCGCCCGTCATCGCCTCTCTGGCCAAGGAACTCGACGCGCTCACCGTCGCCGTGGTCACCAAGCCCTTCGGCTTCGAGGGCCCGCGCCGCATGCGCATGGCCGAAGAGGGCCTCGCCCGCCTCGCCGGCACCGTCGATACGGTCATCGCCATCCCCAATGACCGCCTGCTGAAACTCGTCCCCAAGGGCACCAGCTTCTTCGAGTCTTTCAAGGTCGCTGACGATTTGCTCCGCCAGGCTGTGCAGGGCATCAGCGACATCATCATCACCCCCGGCCTGATCAATCGCGATTTCTCCGACATCAAGGCCACCATGGTCGGGATGGGCTACGCCATGATGGGCACGGCCACCGGCCGCGGCGAGAACGCGGCTGTCGAAGCCGCCCACCAGGCCATCAGCTGCCCATTGTTGGAAGACAGCCGCATCGCGGGTTCGCGCGGCATTCTCATCAACATCACCGGTTCCAGCAGCCTCGGACTGCACGAAGTCAACGAAGCCTGCACCATCATTCGCGAAGCCGCGGGCTGCGACGACGTGCAGATCAATTTCGGCGTGGTGCTCGACGAAGACATGGGCGATGAAGTGAAGATCACCGTGATCGCGACCGGTTTCGAGCGCGAAAATCTTCCCACCATCGAACGCGGGAAAAGCACCGCCGAAGCTGCCGCCGCGCCCGCGCCCGTGCCCGAGCAAATGGAGATTCCCGAGCCCGAACCTGTCCAAATGGAAGCGGCCCCGGAAATCGCACCCGAGCCCGAGCCCGCGTACATCGAACCCGCGCCGCCCGAGGCTCCTCAGATGACGATGGCCGCGACCGCCAATTCGTCGGCGCCCCCGGCCGCCCCGTTATTCGACGATCTCGACGTCCCCGCGATTCTCCGCCGCGACCGCCGCTTCGTGCAGTAGCGCCGTTAACCGATAAGGTGCAGCACCACGCTTCTCCGGTGTGGCGCCGCGCGATGTTCGAATAAATAGATGCCCTGCCAGGTCCCCAGCGCCATGCGGCCGTGGAGCACCGGAATCGTCAATGACGTCTGCGTCAATGCCGACCGGATGTGCGCCGGCATATCGTCCGGCCCCTC
>PLDO01000376.1 GCA_003136215.1 Bryobacterales bacterium | reverse complement strand
GCCACACCGAGGTGGTGGAGCAATTCCGGTCGAGCGTGCACGGTACAGCGTTAGCCCGCGGGGTCACGCAGGCGCCGCTATGCACCGATTGCCACGGCGAGCACAAGATTCTGAAGCATACCAACGCCGCCAGTCCGGTGAATGTCAGCAATATCCGCGACACGTGCGGAAGTTGCCACGGAGATGTCCGCCTGACGCGCAAATTCGGCATGCCCAGCGACCGCCTGATCAGCTTCGACTCCTCATTCCACGGGCTGGCCGCCAAGAGCGGCTCGCAAACGGTGGCTAATTGCGCCAGTTGCCATGGTGTGCACAACATCCTGCCCTCGAGCGACCCCAAGAGCATGGTGAACGCGAAGAACCTGCCCAAGACGTGCGGTAAATGCCATGAAGGCGCCGGAACGCGTTTCGCCATCAGCCAGGTCCACGTTGCCGAGGGCGCTACCGAACCCGAAGCCCTGAAGTGGGTGCGCCAGTTCTATCTGCTGATCATCCCGGTGACCATCGGCCTCATGATGCTCCATCAGGGAGGCGACTGGGTCCGGAAACTCGTGCGCCTGCGTTTCCAGAAGCCGCGCGCGGGACACCTCACGCACGCGGTCCACGGGGGTCACAGCGCGGATTACGAGATTCGCATGCTGCCCTTCGAGCGGATCCAGCACGCGGTGCTGGCGATCTCTTTCCTGACGTTGGTCTGGACCGGATTCGCCTTGAAATATCCCGATCAGTGGTGGGCGCGCCCGCTGCTGCTGCTGGAAGGCGCGCGCTCCATGCGCAGCCTGATCCACCGGGTGGCCGCCGCGGTCTTCATCGGAGTTTCGGTGACGCACCTGATCTCGCTGATTGCCAGCCGCCATCTGCGCGATCATTGGAAGGAGATGCTGCCGAATACCAACGACCCGCGCGAGGCGCTGGCGGGCTTCGCGTACAACCTTGGGTTGGGCACCACCCCGCCGGGGCGGTCGCCGCACAGCTACATCGAAAAGGCGGAATACTGGGCGGTGGTGTGGGGCGCGATCGTGATGATCGCCAGCGGCAGCCTGCTGTGGGCCAACAACATCGCCATGAAACTGCTGCCCAAGGCCTGGCTGGATATTGCCACTTCGGTGCATTTCTACGAGGCGCTGCTGGCTACTCTCGCCATCGTGGTATGGCACTTCTACTCGAGCATCTTCGATCCCGACGTGTATCCGCTGAATACCGCATTCCTGACCGGCAAGACCGTCAAGAAGACGGCTTCCTCAACCGAGCATCCGAGGCCGACGGCTCCGGCCGTGGGAGACTAACAACATACGCATGACGCCGAATAATCTCTCAAAAAGGGGGGGTGGCTGGTTGTCTCCCCTGATTCACCTTTCGAACAACTGGATCAGTCTGGTGGGGGTCGTGCTCGTCACCACCACCACCGTTCTCTGGCTGTTCCTACTGCCCGTGACGCTGAAGGGAGAGACGGAGAATCCCTATCTGGGGATGCTGGCCTTCCTGACGATCCCCGGCCCGTTCTTCGGCGGCCTGATTCTGGTTCCGCTGGGCATGTGGCTGAAGAGGAGACGCGAAGGACGCACGGGCATATACCCGCCGGAATTCCCGACTCCCACCTGGAGCAATCCGGAACTGCGCAAGCTGGTCTATTTTCTGGGGGTGACCACGGTGGCCAACGTGGTGATCGGCAGCCAGCTGGCGTATAGCGCGGTCAACTACATGGATTCGGTGAGCTTCTGCGGCAAGACCTGCCACACGGTGATGGAGCCGGAATTCACCGCGTATCAGAGCTCCCCGCATTCCCGGGTGGAGTGCGTCAAGTGCCACATTGGCCCGGGTGCGAGCTGGTTCGTGCAAAGCAAGCTTTCCGGCACCAGACAGTTGCTGGCGGTCACATTCAAGACCTATCCGCGCCCCATCCCGACGCCGGTGCACAATCTGCGTCCGGCGCGCGAGACTTGCGAAGCCTGCCACTGGCCCCAAAAGTACGGGGAAGACCGCGTGCGGGTGATCAACAAGTTCGCCGACGACGAAGCCAACAGCCTGACCAAGACGGTGCTGCTGATGAAGATCGGCGGGGGCAATCACGGCATCGGCATCCACGGCACGCACCTGGGACCTGGGGTCACGATCCGCTACGCCGCCAGCGACGAGCAGCGCCAGAACATCCCGTGGGTGGAATACAACGCCCCCGGGCGGCAGACCCTGTATGCCACGGCCGACGCCAAGCCCAACGGCGGCGGGGCGCCGATTCGCGACATGGATTGCATGGACTGCCACAACCGTCCCTCGCACAGCTACGACCTGCCGGAGCGCGGGATGGATAAGGCGATGGCCGCCGGCCTGATTTCGAACACGCTGCCCTTCGTCAAGAAGAAGGGCGTGGAGATCCTGAAGGTCAACTACCTGAGCCGCGAGGAGGCGGCGCAGAAGATTCCGGCCGCCTTCGTGAAGTACTATCAGGACACGTACCCGGCGATCTACGCGCAGCGGCAGGCGGAAATCACCGCCTCCGGCAAAGAGGTGCTGGCGGTGTGGAACCGCAACATCTTCCCGGAGATGAAAGTCACCTGGGGCGCCTACCCGATCAACATCGGGCACACCGATTACCCCGGCTGCTTCCGCTGCCACGACGGCGGCCACAACGCCAAGGACGGGACGAGCATCTCGCAAGATTGCAACGCCTGCCACAACCTGCTGGCCATGGACGAAGCGCAGCCGAAGATCCTCACCGATCTGGGCATAGTGGAGAGTAAGACGAAGTAACGCAAGACAGGCCAGGAGGCCTATCCCACATATGAAACGGGCCCTCTGCGCCGTTGCGTTGCTGGCTCTGGCCTGCCTGCTGGTGCGTGCGGCGCGCGCCGGCCTGGGCGGCGATTACATCGATCCCATCGGTAAGATCACCTCCCAGGACGAGGCCAGCTACGCGCACTCCGCCATCGCCATGGCGCATTCCGGCGACTGGCTCACGCCGCGCTTCATGGGGCGCTACGCCCTGTATAAACCGCCGCTTCTGGTCTGGACAGCGGCGGTTTCCAGCAAACTGTTTGGCGTCTCGCGGCTCTCCCTGCGGCTGCCCATCACCATCCTCTCCGCGCTCGCCCTGGGGCTGATCTTTTTGTGGGCGGCCGAGGTGGCCGGATGGCAGGCCGGAGCCGTGGCGGGCGCGCTCGTGCTCTCCAACCACCTGTGGCACACGCTGGCGGCGCTGTGCATGACGGACGGGCTGCTACTGGCCTTCTCGATCGCCGCCCTCTATGCGCTGTTCTGCGACCCGTGGCTGGAATCGCGCGCGGCGCTTTTCGGCTTCTCCGGCGCCGTGGCCGCCGCCATCCTCACCAAAGGGATCGCGGGCACGCTTCCGCTGGCCGTGCTGGGATTGTACTGGCTGGCTGCGCGCCGCCAGGAACGCCCGACTTTCCTCCGCGTCTGTCTGGCGGCGGCTCTGGCGCTGGCTTTGGCCGCCCCGTGGTTTGCGTATCAACTGGTAGCCCACACGCGCTGGTTCTGGACGGAGCACATCGCCGTGGAGATTCTCGGTTTCGGCGCGGGCGCGCCCCCGCAAACCTCGCAGGAGAACCAGGCGCTGTTCTACTTTATGCGGCTGGCCGTGACCGACCCGTTGCTGCTGGCCGCGGCGGCCGTGGCGATTCCCGCCTTCCTTCGGGAGTTACGGGGGCGCAGGGCCGCGGCGGTGCTGGTGGCGGCCTGGGTGACGGTCACGCTTGCCGCCGTGCTGGGCTGGCAGTACCGCAACGCCGCGTATCTGCTGCCGCTGGTTCCGGCGCTGGCCCTGATCGCGGCGGTGTGGGGCCCGTTCCGCACGCGCCAATACGTCCCCTGGATGCTGGTGGCGCTGGCTACCGGTTTCCTGATCAAAACGAGCGCTCCGGAACAGCCCTGGGGCCTGGATTACCGCGCGGGGACGGTGCAGCGCGCCGCGCCGGTGCTTCACGACTACTGCGCGCAGGCGCGCGGCAACGAACTCATCATCCTGGATCTGGCGGACGATCTGTACGCCACCGCGCTCCCGCTGGCGCGCCTGCGCTACGCCGCGGTGACGCCGGTGGCGACGCCCGCGGGCCCGTACAGCATGCCTTTTGAGGAGATGGGCATCGAGGTAACGGTGGAGCAGTTCAACGACCTGGCCCGCTACACCCCCGCCTTCCGCGCCCGCCTGCGCGAGTGGGGGCTCGATTCGGGCGCGCCGATCGCCACCCTGATCACGGCGCGGACGGAGGCCGAACTCGCCGCCCTGGTGCGCGCCCACCCGGAGAGCGATTTCCTGATTACCGGAGCTTATCGGGACGCCGTGAAATCGGCCCCGCAGGAACCGATCAACGCCGCGGCGGATTATGTGCTGCTGCTCTCGCGGACGCCGGTAGGGCGCGCGTCGGCGCCGGCCTGGAGTTGCCGGATGTAAGATAAGCGCAGAGTTCATGCCAGGGGGGCCCGTAGTGGAATGGGAATCCGGGAGCGTGACTTTGACGCGGAGACGCGGAGACACGGAGAAAGCGCGGAGAAGGCAGCCCTGGTTGGGACGACGGTTTCGTGGAGGATCCGGGATCTCAAAAAGAGAATGAGCGCGGAGGAAGCGGAGGCCGCGTCACGCTTCTTTGGGGCGGCGCGTGCGCCGGGCGACGCGCACGACGGCGGCAGAGCGCAGGCGGCGAGGCGCCAGTTTTTCCAGCAG
>PLDO01000379.1 GCA_003136215.1 Bryobacterales bacterium | reverse complement strand
GTGGGCAAGACGGAACTGGCGCGGGCGCTGGCGGCGTTTCTGTTCGACGACGAGCGGTCCATGATCCGCATCGATATGTCGGAGTACCAGGAGAAGCACACGGTGGCGCGCCTGGTGGGGGCGCCTCCGGGCTATGTCGGGTACGAAGAGGGCGGGCAGTTGACGGAGGCAGTGCGGCGCCGGCCGTATGCGGTGGTGCTGTTCGACGAGATCGAGAAGGCACACCACGACGTGTTCAATGTGATGCTGCAGATTCTCGACGATGGGCGCCTGACGGACGGGCAGGGGCGCACGGTGGACTTCAAGAACACCATCGTAGTGATGACCAGCAATGTGGGCAGCGCGCAGATACTGGAGCATCGCGGCGGTTTTGAGGGCGCGGACTATGAAGCCATGAAGGAGGCTGTGCTGGAGGAAATGCGGGCGCAATTCCGGCCGGAGTTCCTCAACCGGGTGGACGAGATCATCGTATTCCACGCGTTAAGCGAGGCGCACCTGAAGCAGATCGTGGAGATTCAATTGGGGCGGGTGCGCGCACGGTTGGCGGACCGGCACATCACGTTGACGTTGACGGACGCGGCGCGCGGCGAACTGGTGCGCACGGGGTACGATCCGCGTTACGGGGCCCGTCCGCTGAAGCGGGCGATCCAGAAAAAGATCGAGACGCCGCTGGGGAAACTGCTGCTCCAGGGCGCGGTGAAGGACGGGCAGGCGGTCACGGTGGACGCGGGGGCCGCGGGCGAACTAAGTTTCAAAGTCTAGCGCAGCGTTTCCAGGTACTCGCCGGTGGAGGCGTCGATCAGAACGGAGAAGTTGGAGGTGCCGGCGGATTCGCCCCAAATGAGGCGCCAGGCGGGGTCGGGATGCTTGGTGGTTTTTTCCAGCATGATGGTGATCGGCTTGCCGGGGTTTTTCTGGTCGTATTCGGCCGCATGGCTGTGCGGGGTTGCCATGGCGGTCTTGTAAGCGGCGTCGGTGTCGACTTTGATAGCGGCCATGAGGGACGGAGCGTCCATATCGCTGGAGCCGCTCCAGCCCTGCTCGGGTCCGGCAAAAGCGCCTTTGTGGAGGTTCGCCTCGCCTTCCACAATCGAGAAGGTGTAACTGCGCGACTGGCTCTTGGCGGCGGAAACGAATGTCGCCTGCCATGCCGGCGCGGTACCGGGAGGTCCATCCTTGACTTCGGAGAGGTGCATGCTCTGCATCTTGAGTATTTGCGAATCGGGCGACCACGCGCGGGCCATCTGGTACATCTTGTAGACGGCGGACTGCCCGGTGACCGGTTCGAGTTTTTCCGGCTCCTTCTTGGCAGTGGGGGCCGGCGTGTCGGAACAGGCCGTCAAGATCGCCAGGAGCGCGATGGAGGGGAACAGGGATGGCTTTAGCATAGGTGCTTATATATCTATTCTAGCAATCGGCGCGAGGGTACGGCGCGGCACGGCACGCTGTTAACATCCGGCGTTCGGTATTGGTGGGATAATGTGGGCAGTCAACGGAGGTGGTATGGCCTCGAAGGTTTGGGTGAGGGCAATCACGGCGGCGGCCGTAGGCCTATGGATTCCGGTGGCGGTGATGGGCCAGGGCAAAGGAGGGACTACGACCACGCCAACAACCGGGGGGTCCACCACGGGGAGCACCGGGACCGGAACGACCACGGGAACCGGCACCACGACGGCGCCGGCCTCGAGCACTCCGACCAACACACCCTCGACGGCCGGCATCCAGCAGCCTGTCTTTATCAGCGGCCGCGTGATGATGGAGGATGGAACGCCGCCTCCCGAATCGGTACCCATCGAGACCGTGTGTAACGCCACGGTCCACAAAGAAGGCTATACGGACAGCAAGGGCTACTTTGCAGTCGAACTGGGCGCGCGCAACTCCGCCATGATTCAGGATGCGAGCGAGTTTTCCGCGGGCGGCAGGATGGGCGGCATGATGGGCACAAGCGCCACCTCGGGGCAGATGGGCGGCGCCATGTCGCCGGAGCGCAAGTACATGGGCTGCGACTTGCAGGCCAGGCTGGCGGGCTATCGCTCGCAGGCGGTGTCGCTGTCGGGACGGCGCGCCATGGACAACCCCGACGTAGGCACGATTCTGATGCATCGCATGGGGCCCGCGGAAGAAGGCAGCACGATCAGTGCGGTTTCGCTGGCGGCGCCCAACGATGCCAGGAAAGCCTACCAGAAGGGTTTGGAGGCGAACAAGAAGAAGAAGTTCGGCGATGCCCAAACGAGCTTCGAAAAGGCGGTCGAGGCGTATCCGAAATACGCCGACGCCTGGTACGAGCTGGGGATGCTACAGGCCGGGCAGGGGAAGATGGACATGGCCCGCAGTTACTTCGACAAGGCTATCGAGTGCGACCCGAAGTTCGTCCAGCCTTACCTGCAGATTTCGATTCTGGAGCTGCAGGCGTCGAGATGGCGGGGTCTGGCGGATGCCACGGACAAGCTGGTGAAGCTGGATCCGTTCGATTATCCGCAGGCGTTCTACTTCAATGCCGTGGCCAACTACAATCTGCATAACATGGACGCGGCGGAGAAAAGCGCTTTGGCCGCGGAGCGTCTGGATACGCGGCATGCGATCCCCAAGGTGAGCCACCTGTTGGGCCTGATCCTGGCACTGAAGAAAGACTATGCCGGCGCGGCGGAGCGGTTCAAGACGTACCTGAAGTTCGCACCGGAGGCGAAGGACGCCGCCAAGGTGCAGGCGCAGCTTGCCGAGGTGGAGAAGATCACCGCCGCCACGGCGGCGGCCAACGAACGGCCGGACCGGTAGAAAGCGCCGGCTGCAAGGGCCTAAACTCCTGCCTCCAGTCTGCCGATACTTGGTCAGATGAACGGTGCGAACCCCACGCAGGTCCTGAACACGTGTGTGGCCATGACGCGCAAGCTCGCGCAAGTGCCGCCGTTTGGCCAGGCGGTTCTGAAAATCTTGAACATTTCCCTGAATGACGAATCGGCCCCCGTGTTATTCGAGGAGGTGTTCAAGTCGGAGCCTGCCCTCACCGCCGAACTCCTGATGCTGGCCAACTCGGCAGCCTTCGGCGGGCGTTCGCGCGTGCAGACCATCAGGGTGGCCATCCGGCATCTCGGCCTGGAGCAGGTCCGGTCGATGGCGGCTACTTCGGCGCTTCGTTCGCATACGCACCGGCATCGCTACCCATACCTGGCCTCTGTGTGGGCGCACGGCATCGCGAGCGCGGTTGCCGCGGAAGCTCTCGGCGGGGCGTGCGGTTGCCCGGGCATGTACACCCTGGGGCTCACCCACGACCTGGGGCGCCTGGGGCTGTTCCTCGCCGATGGGCAGCCATACGGGGAGGAACTCTCGAAAGAATTCGCGGCCATAGAGCAGGCGAACCGTGTGGAGCGGAATCTGTTCGGCATGACGCATTGCGAGGCGGGCGCGCTGGTGGCGGCGACGTGGGGCTTCCCGGAGAGTTTGGCTGCCTGCATGGGTGAGCACCACATCATGCCCGCCGGCGGCGGCCCCCGGGGCCTGATTGTGACGGCTTGCCGGATGGCGGATTCGCTGGGGTTCCCGGAGGTACCGCTGTCCGAGGCGAGTGGCTGGCCCGAGTTGGACCCTGCCCTGGCGCATGTCGATCAACTGGAGCCCGAGGCCCTGTGGGACGAGATCAACCGGCGTATTGCGGATCTCGGCCACTGAGCGCGATGCCCAGCCTAACTAATCGCCCTTGTGAAACGTATAGCGCAACATCAGGGTGTGAGCGCCTGGAGTGGCGCCGTAATCCGTCGAATAGACGTATTGCGCGAAGAGATTCCTGGTGAACCGCCAGCCGGCGCCGAAATCGGAGAAGCGCGGGGCGTACTGCCCCGGAGCCGGGCTCATCGGGAAGAACGCGTCTTCGACGCTGGTGGTATTGCCGAAGCGGTCGGGGAACAGGTTCACGTTCAGATTGTGGGTTTGCCAGACGTTCAGAAACGATGCGGTGAGAAACAACTTGCGCGTAACGTCGGTTTGGACGGCGGCGTGCGCGGATACGAAGCGGTTGTCGGCCACGGCGTTTTGCAGCAGCGCGCCGGTGGCATCTTCGGTGCGGGCGGCCCAGGTGCGGGCGCTTCCGCCGGCCAGATCGAAGCTGAGCGTGGTGCTGCGCGTGAGGGCATAGCCCAGACCGGCGGCTACCGTTCCGCGCTGCGCGCGGTCGCGCTCGTGAGAATCCACCGTGGCGATGCGGTTCATGCCGTCGAGCAGCGAAATGCCGAGCCAGGCCGCGGCAAAACCATAGGAGAGGCGCGGGGTTGCCAGGCCGCGCAGCCGCAGACCGAGCTCCGAGGAGTGGCCGGTGGTGTGCGTGGCGTTCAAGCCTGCCGGGAAACCGTTAATGGTGTGAGACACGTCCTGATCGACGGCGCCGATGAAAGCGTACCGGTAGAACAGGCCGAGTTTCAGGCTCTGCGAAAGGTCGCGCGAGAAGCCCGCGGTGAGCCGCGTCTGCGTAATGTCGCTGGTGGATTGGCTGCGTTCTTCGGCCAGGCGGCCGGGCCCCGTGTCCGCGCTGGTCATGGTGGTCACGCTGGAGATGGAACCGGTACCCTTCAAAGACGCCAATTCCACGCCGAAACTGTTGGCGCCAAAGCGCCGCGCCGCCATCAGGGCGCCGTTGTAGAACGTCCCGCTAGAACTGCCGCTGGTCTGGGTGGACGAAGCCTGATTGTGCTCCAGCTCGCCGGGTTGATCATTCGGCGTCGTCGTCAGGGTGCTATCGCCGACGCGCGACAGCGAGGCGCTGCCGCCAAGGGTAAAGCCGGCGGCGGGGGTGAAGAAGGAAAACTGCGGCGAAACACTATAGTCGCTGGGCACGGTGCCCCCGGGACCGAACGCGGACTGGTATTCCTGAAGAGTGCGTGCTCCGCGGAAGGTCGGCAGGATGAAAACACGCCCCTCGGCGCTGCGGAATTCGGTGGCGTAGGCGGGGTTCTCCAAGCTGTCCAGGTAGGCTTCGGGATAGGCGTTGAAGCGAAACAGGAACGGCACCTGGCCGATATCGGCGAGGCTGGCCAGGAAACGGTCGTAGGTGCCGGCGGAGGCGCGCGGCGTATCGTCGCGATCGTGTTCGCCGTGCGGAGTGGGCGTCTGGGCCGGCGGAGTGGGTGTCTGGGCCGGCGGAGCGGGCGTTTGCGGCGGGGGCGGAGCCGGACTGGCCGGCTGCGGCCCGTCGGAGTGGCCGTCCACTGCGTGGGCGCTGGCCTGTTGGGCCGGTTTGGCCCCATTCTGCTGGCCGTTGGAGTTGGCCGCGTCGCGGTTGCCGGGTGGCGCCGGGTTGGCGCCTATCAGGTGGAAATCCTGGCCGGCCTGCACCAGCACGCCGCGGCCGGCTTCGATCAGCACCCGGCGCTCCGGATTGGCCAGGCTCACCACCTCCACGGCGCCTTCGAAAACCACCACCTGGGTAGTGCCTTCAGCATCCACCTCGATGCTGAATTCGGTGCCGCGGACGGCGATCGAGGCGGTAGGGCTGTTCATCCGGTAGGGATTCGGCTTGCCGGCGAAGTGGTTGATGGTGACCCGCACCATACCGAGGGTGATGTCGAAAAGTTCGCGCAGCGAGGCCGCCGCGCGGTAGTCCTTCAACGTCACCACAGATTCGGGCGCCACCACTACCATACTGCCGTCGCTGAGATCGATGACCACGCGTCCGCCGCCTCGCGTATCGATGCGGTCGCCGGGATTGAGGATATAGCCGGCGGTCAGCACCAGCGGCGCCAGGCCGGGCGTCAGGAGAACAGCCTGGCCGGTGACTCCGGAGGCGCGGGCCACTACGGGCGCGGATTGGGCGAACGAAGAGAAAGCGCTGAGCAGCGCGACGGCGAACGCAAAAATCGGGGCTGGGCATCCATACGGGACGACCCACTTCCTCTCTGTCACGCGATATCCATGTGCCTTTCCGCGGATTCCTCCTCCGTCTCCAGCTCGGCCTCGCCCTCGGGGTCTGCCGCTCCGTGTAACTGATAGCGGGCGATGAGCCGCTGGATGGTCCGGCGGTCAAGATCAAGGACGGCGGCGGCGCGGCGGCGGTTCCAACCCGTCTCTTCCAGGATAAGCTGCAAATAGCGGCGCTGTAATTCCTCCATGTTGGGACGGTCGGCGATGAGACGCTGTTCGGGGCGTTCGGCGACAGCGGCTTTGGCCCGGCGGGCGCCGATATCGGGCGGCAGGCAATCGATGGTCACCAGGCCGCCGGAGGAGAGGGCCACGGCGCGGCGCAGGGCGTTTTCCAACTCGCGCACGTTGCCGGGGAAGGTGTGGGCGGCCAGCGCCTCGGCGGCTTCCCGGGTGAGATGCAGCGGGGGGCCGGCGGGATCGCGGAAGGTTTTCAGGAAATGGCTGGTGAGCAGTTCCACGTCGCCGGCGCGGTCGCGCAAGGGCGGCAAATCGATGCTGAGCACGCTCAACCGGTAATAGAGGTCGGCGCGGAAACTGCCGGACGCCACCAGATCGCGCAGTGGAGCATTGCTCGCGCCGATTACGCGCACGTTCATGCGCCGGGATTGCGTGGACCCCACGCGGCGCACTTCGCCGCTCTGCAACACGCGCAGCAGGCTCTGCTGAAATGCAGGACTGGTGGAGGCCAGTTCATCCAGGAAGAGCGTGCCGCCATCGGCAGCTTCAAACAGTCCGGCGCGTTCCCCGGTGGCGCCCGTAAAGGCGCCGCGTGTGTGTCCGAAGAGTTCGGCTTCCAGCAGGGTGTCGGTGAGGCCACTGCAGTTGACGCTGAGGAACGGGCGCGAACGGCGCGTGCTGAAGTCGTGGACGGCGCGGGCCACCAGTTCTTTCCCGGTGCCGGATTCTCCCAGGATGAGTACCGCGGCATCGGTCCGCGCGGCCTGCGCGATCAATTTGTAGACCCCGATCATGGGGGCGCTGCGGCCCACCAGTCCGGCCTGCGCGAGTTCGAGATCCGGTTCGGAAGCGGGAGTGGCGTCGGCCTCGCGGCGCGCCTCCAGCAGGCGCCGCAGCAGGTCCACCACGGCGGAGATGTCGAAGGGCTTGCCGATGAAATCACTGGCGCCTCGGGTGACGGCTTCCACGGCCACTTGCAGGGAACCCTGAGCGGTCATCAGCACGATGGGCAGGTTCGGGTCTACCGCGCGCAACGCATCCACCAGTTCCAGACCGCCCAGATCGGGCATGTAGATATCGCTCAGCACGGCATCGAACTTGCCGGCGGAGGCGGCCTCCAGCGCCTCGCGCCCGTTGCGCACGCTGGTCACGCGAAAACCGTTGAGGGTGAGGCCGGTTTCGAGCATCAGGCGTATCGAGCGCTCGTCGTCGGCGATGAGGATATGAGACTGATTAGGCATGTGATGACTCCTGGCGGCCTTCCTTGCGGGGAATCCGCAGGGTGAATGTGGAACCCTGGTTGACCTCGCTCCTGAGGGAGACCGAGCCGTGATGAAGCTCGGCGATTTCGCGCACCAGCGCCAGGCCGAGGCCGGTGCCGGGCACACCGGCGTCCTGCACGCGAGGAACGCGGTAGAACTTTTCGAATACGCGCTCCAGATCGGCCGCGGGTATGCCGTATCCGTGGTCGGCCACCTCGATAGCGACATACTCCTCCTCGGCGCGCGCGGAGAGGGTGACGGCGGTTCCGTCGGAGCTGTACTTGATGGCGTTGGAGACCAGATTCTCGACGGCGCGCGAAAGCAGGTCGGCATCGGCGAGAAATGGCGGCAGGTCGGCCGGGAAGTTGCTCACCAGCCGGATCTGGCGCTGCGCGGCCACCGGTTCGAGCAGGATCAGGATGCGCTCCAGCAGGCTCTCCGCGCGCAGCGGCGAGAGCCGCATCGCGGTGGCGCCGCTCTCCAGGCGGGTGATGTCGAGGTACCCGGTGATCATGCGGGTAAGGCGCTTGACCTCATCGTTGATCGCCAGGTTCATCTCCCGGCGGCGCACCGGTTCCACATCGTAGGCGGCCAGCAATTCGGTCATGCCCTGAATGGCGGTCAGCGGGGTGCGCATTTCGTGGGAGACCAGGGAAATCACGTCGTTCTTGGTCTGCTGGAGTTCGTATTGCCGGGTCACGTCGGAAAGCGAGGCGACAATGCCCAGAACGGGGCCTTCGCCCTTTTCATCGGCGGAGACGGCCGCCAGACGGAGGGTATATTGCAGCGTACGCAAGCCGCGGATGGCGATTTCGCGCTCCACGTGGCCGCGTTCGGCTACCAGGCGGGCGAGCGTTTCCGCGTCCACCGAGCCCGGCAGACGATGGGTCAGGTTCTGCCCCACCAGGCCGCGCGCGGGTACGCCCAGAATGGCGCCGGCGCTGCGGTTGGCAAACGTGATCAGCCCCTCGGGATCGGCGATCAGCAAGCCGTCCTCCACGGAGCGCAACGCAAAGTTGACGAACTTGGCGCGATCCAGCAGGCGGGCGTTGAGTTCGCTCAGAAACCGCGCCTTCCATTCCAAACCCTTGGGGAGCCAGCCACGGGAAAGAGATACCGGACCGCCTTGCGCCCAATGGTAGGGACCGGGAATGCCGGGACCGGCAGGCGCCAGCAGGTCGCCCGAGAGCGCCAGTTCCGCGATGTTGGCATCCAGCCGCGCGGAAGCCACCAGGGAGCGTCGCGAGAGGCCCAGCAGGCCGGCGCAGGCGAAAGCCACCAGACACGCCACCATGGGTGGATAAAACAGCAGCTTGAGGAACGCCAGGTAGCTTGCCAGAAGGACCAGTGCCGCCATTCCCACCAGCACGCCCAGTTGTTTCAGAATCTCCCGGCCTCCCTGCGCCCATTCGAGCAGCATCAGGGTCAGCATTGCAATTGCGGCGCCCCACAGAAACGCCGTCAGGTCGGAAGCCTCCGTGTAGTACCGCGCGCTCAGAATGACGTTGATGGCATTGGCCAGCACCTCGACGCCCGGCATCAGGGCGCCGTGTTGATCGGCGCGGGCGTCGGTGTAGCGCACGAAGGGCGAGGCAACGCGATCTCCCAGGGAGGCGGCGGTGGCGCCGATCAGCACGAATTTGCCGCGCAGTTTTTCGGCCGGCACGCGTCCGGCCACTACATCGGCGAGGCTGTAAGTAACCGGGCCGAAAGAGCCGGCCGGACCGATGAAGTCGATGGTCATGCGGCCGCCGTGCAAGACTTGCGTGGAAGCGGTGGGGATGATGGCCACCGGGGGAGCCGCGGTATCGAGGCGAATGGTACGGGCGCCCAGCAGAAGCGCGCCCTGCACGTCGGTGATGCCTTCCTCGGAAGTGCCGTCGGCAATCCGCACGGCCTCCACCGGCATGGCGCGGTAAGAGCGGCCGTCATCGTCGGCCAGGCGGATGGCTACCTGACGCACGATGCCATCGGTTTCGGTCTGCGCGTTGACATGGCCCACGCCGGCGGCGGCGCGCTCGATGGCGGGCAAGGGACGCAGCCAGCGCGACGGTCCGCCGTGCACCGGGGAATCGGTGAGTTGCGCGGCCACTACCACGTTTCCGGCGCGGCCGATGGAGCGCGCCAGGTTGTCGTCGTCTTCCTGCGTGCTGGGGTCGGTGAAGAGAACGTCGAGCGCGATCACTTTGGGGCGGGCGGTGGCCAGCGCGTCGATGGTGCGGGCGATGACCTGGCGCGACCACGGGAAGCGGCCGAAGAGGGCCATGCTGGATTCGTCGATGGCCACGATGGCAATGTCGTCCGGAACCGGCAGCGGGCCGCGGGCGCGCACCAGCCAGTCGCGCGTGTAGCGGCCGATGCCGGGCGCCTGCCAGTCCACCAGAATGCCGGTGGAAGCGGCCGCCACGACGATCGCCAGGCTCCAGGCGATCTTCGCGGCTCGTGCTCGGGTAGTCGACATTCGGTAGCTTTCAGCTTACTCTGGCACGCAGTCCGGTGTTTCTGGACGGAAGCGTACCTCTTCCGATACCTGATAGTGGCACGCCTATAGCCAATGTTAAGTGTTGTTAAATCAATGCGCTGAACCTGGGAAACCTCGGCAGGGTGGCAAGTTGCCGCACCATAAAGAGAGCTGAGGAGTCCCGCGCGCCACCGGGAGGCGTAACATCCGCCCGCAGAAAAGCGCCGTATCGGGTACTATGACCAAAAAGCTGCTTTTTGTAATGACGATTCTGCTTGTCGCGTCCTTCGCGCTGTTGGCGGCGGACGTTTCCGGCAAGTGGACCTTTGAACAACCCGGCCGCGGCGGCAACCCCGGCCGTCCCGTGACCATCACCCTGAAGGTCGATGGCAGCACATTGACCGGCACCATGCCCGCGGGCGGGCGCGGCGGCGGCGGCGACCCGATCGCGATTAGCGACGGCAAGGTCGACGGCAACGCCATCTCCTTCATCGTAAAACGGGAGATGAATGGCAATACGATGATCACGAAGTATGAAGGCGTGGTGAGCGGCGACGAACTGAAGCTGAAGATCACCCGCAACGGTCAGGATGGCACGCCCATGACCACTGAAGTGACCGCGAAGCGGTCCGCCACCTAGTCCGAAAGCACTCAACGGCACCAATCGGGCGGCTTACCCCACGCGGGGAGCCGCCCGTAGTTGTTTTTGGGCTATGGGGCGAGCTCGGCTTGCCTTGGCAGGCGGAACCGCCTGCCCCACCCATGCTTGGTGGCGCAGGCGAAACCGCCTGCCCCACCCATGCTCGCCTTGGCAGGCGGAACCGCCTGTCCCACCCATGCTTGCCTTGGCAGGCGGAACCGCCTGCCCCACCCATGCTTGGTGGCGCAGGCGGTTCCGCCTGCGTTGTTTTTGGGGACGTCAAAACGCGCGGGCGTACTGCAAGGGCGGCGCCGGTTTCCCGCCCAGGGCGCTGGCCGCATGCAGCGGGAAGTAGGGATCGCGCAGGAATTCGCGCGCCAGCAGGACCATGTCGGCCTGACCCTGGCGCACGATTTCGTCCGCCTGGTGCGGTGTGGTGATCAAGCCGACGGCGCCGGTGAGGATCCCCGTCTCCCGCCGGATACGCTCGGCAAACGGGACTTGATATCCGGGACCGAGCGGGATCCTGGCATCGGCCGCGTTGCCGCCCGAGGAGCAGTCCACCAGATCGACGCCCGATGCCTTGAGTTGGCGCGCCAGGGCGACGGAGTCGTCGGCAGTCCAACCGCCCGGGACCCAATCGGTGGCAGAAATCCGAAAGAACAGCGGCAGGCGCGCCGGCCACACGCCGCGCACCGCTTCCGTCACTTCCAGCGCCAACCGCAGCCGGTTGTCGAGCGTGCCGCCGTATTCGTCGGTTCGCCGGTTACTCAGCGGCGAGAGAAACTGATGGATCAGATAGCCGTGCGCGCCATGGATCTCGACGACGTCGAATCCCGCGCGAAGGGCCCGCCCGGCGGCATCGCGGAAGCCGTCGATGAGCGCATGAATTTCGGCCTTGGAGAGTTCATGCGGCACTGGGTCTCCGGCGCGGAACGGCACGGCGCTGGGAGCCACGCACTGCCAGCCGCCATCGGACTCGGGCTGCACGCCACCGCCATCCCACGGCGGCCGGGTGCTGCCTTTGCGGCCGGCGTGCGCCAGCTGGATGCCCGCCGCCGCGCCCTGGCTGTGGAGGAAGCGCGTGATGCGGGCCAGAAACTCGATGTGCTCGGGCTTCCAGATGCCAAGGTCGGACGGCGAGATGCGCCCGCGGGGTTCCACCGCGGCGGCCTCCATGCAGACCAGCCCGGCGCCGCCGGCCGCGCGGCTGCCGAGATGCACCAGGTGCCAGTCGTTGGCGAACCCGTCTTCGGAGGAATACTGGCACATGGGCGAAACCGCGATCCGGTTGCGCAAGGTAATCTCGCGAAGGGTGAGTGGCGCCAGCAAATGCGCCGCGGGAAGGGAACTCATAGTTCCAGTATGGCAGGCGGCGCCGTCACTTCACCAGGAGCGCATCCAGGTCGACGAACTTGCCGGTGGCGCCCGCGCGGCTCTCTCCGGTGACGCGAATCACCAGCAGGTGCCTGCCGGGGCCCAGGAAGGGGAACCGCGCGGAACTCTGCCATTGCGGTTCCGCGGAATACAGGTCGAGGGTGCCTTGGCTGATGCCGTCGATGGTGATTGCGGCGATGCCGCGATTGCCCGCCCGGGTGAAAACATAGGTCAATTCCCGGCCTTCAAAAGCGAATCGGATCTCGGCGCCCGGAATATCGGTGAAGGTGACCGTGTGGCCGAAGGTCTGCTCGAATCCGTCGCTTCTCTCCCAATCGCCGCGCAGCAGGATGGCCGGATCGAGATCGTCGTAGACTCCGGGTTTGGCGGTCACCGCGGGATCCAGGGAAAGCGTGGCGGCGCCGCGGCAGACAGGCTCCAGGCGGGCGACAAAGAAATCGTCGAACGTATATTCGGCGAAGGTACACTGGTCGAGCAGTTGGCGCAACGCCAGGGGACGCGTGTAGCGGGTGACGGTGGGCTTGCGGGCGATCAGGTAGCGCACCTTCCATCGGTCGAGCAGGGCGCGGATGCCCGCCACGCCCTGGGCGTGCCGGATCTGGTCCAGGGTGTTGTACTGATGCCAGTGGTTCTCGTAGACTTCGCCGGTCAGCCCGGCGATGTCGCTGCCCTCGGTGAGCAGCACGGCAGCTTGAGGATGGGCGCGGTTGAACCAGGCGATGACGTTGCGGATGGGCGCGGTCCGGCCCGTGTAGACTTCGCGTTGTGCCGGGGTGAACGGTCCGTAGAGATCCTTGTGGTAATAGCTGGAGGCGGGAAGAAAGTAGGCGTTGATGGCGGCGCTCGCAATGGCGAATGCCAGGAGCGCGCGGGCCAGCACGCGCCGATGGGCCGCCGCCCACCCGAGCAACGCCGCCAGCGGCACGAACAGCAACGGCAGCTCGGGGTAGAGATAGCGTGCGTTGGGCTCCGAATTGAGGATCAGCAGAATCCCGGTGACGGCCACCACGGACGCGCCCACCGCCTGGCGGCGCGGCGACAGCAGCAGCGCGAGCAGCGCCAGCGGCGCCAGCACCAGGTACTGAAAACCGAACGAGCCGTCCTGCCCCTCATAGTAGCGATTGCTGCGGAAGGTGAGGTCGTACGGAGTGCTCCAGGTAAGAGGTTTGCGGAAGCGGTTGTCCACGATGTCCGCTTTGGGATCGAGTTGGCGCGAGTGAAACCGGTCGTTGCGGTGCGGGAAGATCGGATTGCCGGTCTTGAACCACGCGATGCCGTAGGGCGGAGCCGCCGCCAGAAGGAGGAGTCCGAGGGCAAGCCCCCAGCGGGCGCCGCTCTGCTTGCGGCGCCGCCAGACTTCCACGGCGGCGCAGGCGAGCGCGGGCACGAGGACAGCGATGGCGCCGAATTTGGTGGCCATGGCGGAGCCGCCGAGGACCGCAGCGAGGTAAAGAAAACGACGCTCGCCGGACTCGCCGAAGCGCCATAGCGCCGTCATCATACCCAACACGAAGGCGGCCAGCAGATTCTCCACGAACAGCGAACCGGTGACCAGTTGCACCATCGGCGTGGTGGCGAAGAGAGTTACCAGAAGCCATGCCACGCCGGGCGAAACCCAGCGGCGAACGGCCGCGTGGAGCAGGCCGAGCAGCACGAGAAGAAGGGCGAAGTTGAGCAGGCGCGCGGCCATCTCGCCGCCCAGAAGATAGACGATCGAGTAGCTGAAATCCGCGCCCATGGGCATGACCGCCCAGAGAAAGCGTCCCGGGTCGAAGGTCATGGCGTGATTGGCCGCGATGTTCGCCGGAACCGCCAGATGCATGGAAAGGCCGTCCGCGCTGGCCTCGGGCTTGAGCATGGCGAACCAATGCGTGGCCAGCACGAAGAGGAACGCCGCCGAACCCAGGCGCTCGCCCCAGGAGCGCAGTTCGAGCGCCGCGGGCAACTGCAGGATGGCGGGAAGCTCGCGGCGGATGCCGGCTCGATTCGCCACGATGGGAAGCGCCAGGACAAGCGCGTACACCCACGCGTAATTCACCGGCGCGCGGGCCGCGAACGGCATGACGAAGATGTAGATCGACATGCCGAGCAGGATGGCGAGAAGGTGAGGCGGACGCCCCACCAGCCGCCCCAGCGACCAGGCGGAAAGCAGGAAGAAGACTACGGCGAGGAAGGCAAGCGGGCCGATGGCAACCGCTGTGAGGATTGCCAGCAAAGCCGCCGCCATGCCGGCAAAAATCCACGGCGCCAGAATCAGCAGCGCGGTGGCCGCGGCCAGGTAGAGGGCCAGGAATTGGATCAGGCGCGCCCGCCCCTGGGGATCCCAGATCTCCTGGGAAAACAGGCGGCTGGCGCGGAAGCCGTAAAGCTCGAGCGCGACCAGCACGGCCAGCGCCGCCAGAATCAGCCAGGTGTAGAAGCGGCCCGAAGGCGCGCGCATGCGGCGCAGCGCGTTGCCCTCGCCAGCGCCCTCGCCGCTGTGGAAAATGAACATCCTTTGCACGGCGAAATTGACGAAGAACAGCAGGGTTTCCACGAACAATTTGGCGGGCATGGCCGATACGCCCAGGCGGGCGAACGCGAGAATGCCCAAATACGACGACGTGCCGCTGGCCAGCACCAGCAGCAGATACTTGGGCAGCAGCACCTGATGGGCTTCCCTGGAGGAGAACACCCTGGCGCGCACCATCGAGTAGTTGAAGGTGACCGAGACGAGGCGCGCCACAACCTGCGCGCCCAGAATGTGGCCGGTGCGTTTCCAGACCAGATAGAAGATCAGGTTGTCGAGCAGCGCCGCCATCAGCGAGACCGAGCTGAAACGCAGCAGGACGAAGTAAATCTTCATCGAGTCGGTCAGGGGATTGAAGTGCGACGATTTGTTTCCCGGCTCGTAGATGGTGCGGATGGGGACTTCGACCAGGGGGACGCCGGACTGGCGTGCGGCGATCAGCATTTCGAGTTCGAATTCGTACCCGCGGGCCTCCACGCGCAACAGGCGCTCCGCCAGTGCGGCGGGAATGCCGCGCAATCCGGTCTGCGTGTCGCGCAGCCTGGTTCCGATCAACGTCTGCATCAGCCGGCGCGTCAGGATGTTGCCGAAACGGCTGCGCAGCGGGACCGCGGAATCGAAGGTGCGGCTGCCCAGCACGAGCGCGCCGGGATGGGCGCGCAAACTGGCCGCCACGCGTTCGATATCGTCGGGATGATGCTGTCCATCGGCGTCGGCGGTGACGATGCCGGCCAAACCGGGGAAGACGCAGAGCGCGTGGTTGATGCCGGTCTTGAGGGCAGCGCCTTTGCCCAGGTTGACGGCGTGGCGCAGCACCTGCACGCGGGGGAATTGCGCCGCTTCGTCGAAGACTCCGCGGAACTGTGGGCCGCTGCCGTCGTCCACCAGCAGAATGGCGGGGGCGCCGCGGGCGGACAGATCGCGCACCAGATCGACGAGACCGGAAGAGGGCCGGTAGGCGGGGATCAGGACGACGTGTTGGACGGGCTGTTCGGGTTGCATGGCAGCGACTCTCAGTGGTGTCCGTCCGAGCTTCGCTCGAATGCACAAGGCGGCCCAGAGGGCACCCCCCTATGCCACGGGAGCTACTTCTTCCCGGCCGCCTCAAGCCGCGCCTGCGCGCGCGCCATGGCGAGGAGGGCGGCGCCGGGATCGACGCCCAGGGCGGGATTCAACCCCTCATCCTGAGCGCGCTGGAGTGCCGCCCTGGCGCGTTGCACGTCGATTTCCTCGGCGCGCTCGGCCACATCGGCGAGCACGCGAACATGGTCTTCGAGCACCTCCAGGAAACCCTGGTGAATGGAGAGAGACCGCTTCTTGCCTTCCCACACATAGGTCAGGACGCCGATACCGAGCATTCCCAGGAGCGGGGCGTGACCGGGCAGGATCCCCATGTACCCTTCCTTGCCGGGCACTTGCAGGTCGCTCACCTGTTCGCGCACCAAGGAACGCTCCGGCGTGGCGACTTCGAGAGAGAGTGTGTCCGCCATGGGGCTACTCCTTCTTCAATTGTTCCGCGCGCTCCAGCACTTCCTCGATGGTTCCCTGCATGTAGAACGCCTGCTCGGGCAAGTCGTCGTGCTTGCCTTCGACAATCTCGCGGAACCCCTTGATGGTATCGGCCAGTTTGACATATTTGCCCTTGTAACCGGTGAACTGCTCGGCTACGTGGAACGGCTGGGAGAGGAATTTCTGGATTTTGCGGGCGCGGGCGACGATGAGCTTGTCTTCGTCGGAGAGTTCGTCGATGCCCAGAATGGCGATGATGTCCTGCAAATCCTTGTAGCGCTGCAAGGTGCCCTTCACCATTTTCGCCACCTGATAGTGGTCGTCGCCGACGATGAGGGGATCCAGAATGCGCGAGGTGGAAGCCAGCGGATCCACGGCGGGGTAGATGCCCAGGGCGGCGATATCGCGCGAGAGGTTGGTGGTGGCGTCGAGGTGGGCGAAAGCGGTGGCCGGAGCGGGGTCGGTGTAATCGTCGGCGGGCACGTAGATGGCCTGCACGGAGGTGATCGACCCCTTGTTGGTGGAGGTGATGCNNCGGTGGCCAGGTTGGGCTGGTATCCCACCGCGCTCGGCATGCGGCCGAGGAGCGCGGAAACTTCCGAACCGGCCTGGGTGAAGCGGAAAATGTTGTCGATGAAGAGGAGCACGTCCTGGCCTTCCTGATCACGGAAGTATTCGGCCACCGTCAGGCCGGTGAGGCCGACGCGCAGGCGGGCTCCGGGGGGCTCCGTCATCTGGCCGTAGATCAGGGCGCACTTGGACTTGGTGTAATCGTGGATGTCGATGACGCCCGATTCCTGAAACTCCAGCCAGAGATCGTTGCCTTCCCTGGTGCGTTCGCCCACGCCGGCGAATACCGNNAGGCCGATCTTGCCGCCGCGCAGGTAGGGCTCGATGAGATCGATCACCTTGATGCCCGTCTCGAACATCTCCAGGCGCGTCGATTGCTCTTCAAACGACGGCGCCGGGCGGTGGATGGGATAGCGAAGCTTGGCGTTGACCGGGCCCATTTCGTCCACCGGTTCGCCAATCACGTTGAGCACGCGCCCCAGCGTCTCCGGGCCCACCGGCACCATCACGGGATGCCCCAGACTGATGGCTTTCATGCCGCGCACCAGGCCTTCGGTGGGTTGCAGCGCGACGGTGCGCACGCGCCCCTCGCCGATGTGCTGCTGCACTTCGCAAATGATATCGATGGGATCGAGCGGGTCGAAGCCTTCGCTGGTGATGCGGATCGCCGTGTAGATGAGCGGGATCTGCCCTTCGGGGAACTCGCAGTCCACGGCCGGACCGGCCACCTGGACCACCTTGCCGACTACTTCTCCGTTGGAGGTTGCCATAAGATTTCCTTACTCGGCCGCGGCCGCGCCGCTGACCACTTCGATGATTTCCTTGGTGATACTGCTCTGCCGCACGCGGTTCATGTAGAGCGTGAGCCGGTCGATCATGTCGGCCGCGTTAGAGCTTGCCGCGTCCATGGCGGTCATGCGCGCGGCATGCTCGCTGGCCGTCGATTCGGTGAGCGCGCGGTAGAATTCCATTTCCACGTACTTAGGCAGCAGGGCGTTGAGCATCTCCGCCGGCGGCTCTTCAAAAATGTAATCCACCGGCGACGCCTGCTGGGGCAGTTCGGCGGGCAGAACCCGCTCCACGGTCATGGTTTGCGTGGCCACGGTCTTGAACTCGTTGTAAATCAGATAGACTGCGTCGATTTCTTCGGCGCGGAACATCTCCATGGCTTTGCTCGCGATGGCGGCGGTATCTTCGTAACGCACCTTGGCCGCGAGACCAATATGCTCGCCGGCCACAACGACGCCGCGCTTGCGGAAGAAATCGCGCCCCTTGCGGCCCATCAACTCGAACTTGACTTCGACGCCCGGACGTTCCGCCTGGAAGCGCTGCGCGCCCTTGATCAGGTTGGTGTTGAAGGCGGCCGCCAGCCCCTTATCGGCGGTGATCAACACCAGCAGGACGCGGTGTTCCTCGCGGCGCGCGAGCAGCGGGTTTTCGGCTACGCTCTCGTCGCCGGCCACGGCTGCCGCCACGTTGCCCAGCACCTTGCGCAACAGCGCGCCGTAGGGCCGGGACGAGATGGTGCGCTCCTGCGCGCGGCGCAGTTTCGCCGCCGAGACCATCTTCATGGCCTTGGTGATCTGCTGCGTGTTTTTGACCGAGCGGATGCGCCGCCGGATATCGATCAAACTAGGCATTTGGTTTTGCCGTTGGGTTCTCCGCCACGAAGCGAGCCTTGAACTCTTCGATAATGGCCTTGATTTTGGCGGTGAGGTCCGCATCCAACACTTTCTTGGTGCGGATTTCGTCGAGCACCGCGCGCTGCGCGTTATCCAGGAAGCGGTACAACTCGGCTTCGAACTTGCGGCACACTTCCACCGGAAGATCGTCCAGGTACCCCTTGGTTCCGGCCCAGATGATCATGATCTGCTTTTCGATAGGCAGGGGCTGATACTGGTCCTGTTTGAGGATCTCGACCAAATGCTTGCCGCGATTGAGCTGCTGCTGGGAGGCTTTGTCGAGGTCGCTGCCGAACTGGGCGAAGGCCGCCAGCTCGCGATATTGCGCCAGGTCGAGACGCATGCCGCCGGCCAGGGACTTCATGGCCTTGGTCTGCGCATTGCCGCCCACGCGGCTCACCGAGATACCCGCGTTGATGGCGGGCCGCTGGTTGCTGTTGAAGAGGTCGGCTTCCAGGAAGATCTGCCCGTCGGTAATGGAAATCACGTTGGTCGGGATGTAGGCCGAAATATCGCCCGCCTGGGTTTCGATGAAAGGCAGGGCGGTTAGCGACCCTCCGCCCTTCTCGTTGTTGAGCTTGGCGGCGCGCTCCAGCAGGCGGCTGTGCAGGTAGAAGACGTCGCCCGGGAAGGCTTCGCGCCCCGGTGGACGGCGCAGCAGCAGGGAAATTTCGCGATAGGCGGCGGCGTGCTTGGAAAGGTCGTCGTAGACGCAGAGCGCGTGCCGCTTGGTGTCGCGGAAGTATTCCCCCATGGCGCATCCGGAGAAGGGCGCCAGGTACTGCATGGGGGCGGGATCGGAAGCCGACGCTACCACCACGATGCTGTACTCCATGGCGCCGTGGTCTTCCAGGGTCTTGACCACCTGCGCCACGGTGGAGCGTTTCTGGCCGATGGCGACATAGATGCAGATCATGTCGCCGCCCTTTTGATTGATGATGGCGTCGAGGGCGAGGGCGGTCTTGCCGG
>PLDO01000353.1 GCA_003136215.1 Bryobacterales bacterium | reverse complement strand
CGCAGGTCGTCGGCCATGTTCAGAATGATCAGGGTGGGCAGACCGAGGGCGAGAATGGGCGCTGCCAACATGAGATGGCGTGCCAGATTGGTGGAATCCAGGACCAGCAGGACGGCTTCGGGTTTGGCAGCGCCGGCGCGCTTGCCGTGAAGCACGTCGTAGGCTACCTGCTCGTCTTCGGAGCGCGNNCCGACGCTGCGTCCATCGGGGAGTTCGGCGATTCCGGTGTGCTGTTCCACGGTGACGCCGGGGAAATTGGCCACCTTCTGGCGCAGTCCGGTGAGACGATTGAAGAGGGTGGTTTTGCCGGAATTGGGCGGCCCAACGAGGGCCACGGTGCGCACCGCGGCAGGGCGCGGCAGTTCGGCCAGCGCCGTATTCGTCGCGGCATTGCCGCAACCATGGCAATCGCTGCAATCGCTCACGGGATCCTTGGAGTCCTCGGGGGTGTATGGGGCCTGGCGTGCTTGTCGGGGCGGACCTTCAGGCGGCGGGCGGTGTCGCGGCGCAGGGCGATTTCCGACCCATCCACCTGGAAGACGCGAGGATCGCCACCGGGGGCGCTGTTGCCGGCGGTGATGCGGGTGCCGGGGACGAAACCGAGTTCCATCAGGCGGCGGGCATCTTCGGTGGGCAAATCGATCCGGTCGAGGATGGCGGCGTCGCCTTTCCGGAGATCCACGAGGCTCGCGTGCGGCGCCTCGGCTTGTAGCTTGTTGCCACTCAGTTGCAACATGGTTTTAGTATGCGCGAGTCCGAAATCCTTGTCAAGAGGCCGGGCATCCTTGCCCTGTCGTTTTTTTGTCATGGCTTCCCAAGGCCACCCAAGTGCGCCAAACTAAAGGATAACAAAATGGAGAAACGATTTGAAGTACGGCGTGTGCGGCAGCGCGATCTGGACCGGATCCTGGAAATCGAAGCGGCCAGCTTCGGCCCGGACGCATACGATCGCAACCTGTTTGCAGAATNNCAAATGCGGGGGCCTGTTCCTGGTGGCGGAAAGGGGTAATCAGGTATGCGCGTACTCGATTGCCGCCATTTCCCCGGGCAGAACCGCGGTTCGGGCCGAATTGGTTTCGGTGGCGGTGGCAGCAGCCTGGCTCGGCAAGGGTGCGGCGTCGGCACTCATGGATAGCACGTTACGCCGACTGCGGCGGCGCGGGATTGCCCGGCTCGGGCTCATGGTGAAAGTGACGAACCACCGGGCGCGCGCGTTCTATGAAAAGTACGGTTTCCGTAAACTGCGGCGGGTGGCGGACTACTACGAGGACGGCGCCGACGGCCTCTGGCTGGTGAAAGACCTGTAAAGCGGCGAAACGCGCAGGCGGCGCGCGCGCGTCCAAGGTGTTGAGGAGTAAACGATGCCTGTCGACCGCGAAGGTCTCCCGCTAACCCGCCGCCGCATGTTCCTGCTGGCCGGCGCGGGGTTGGCCGCCTGGCTGCCGTTGGATGCCACCACTGGGGATTTCTGGAACAAGAAGGCGCCGGCCGATTGGACCAGCGAGGAGATCGACCGCCTGATCACCAAGTCGCCGTGGGCCAAAACGATCAAGGCGCAATACGCCTCCGGCAACGGAGACGGCGGCGGATACCCCGGCGGCNNGCGGCGGCATCGGCATTCCGGGGATCGGCGGCATTGGCATCCCGGGGATCGGCGGCATGGGGCGCCCGCGGGGAAATGGCGGCGGCGCGCCGCGCGGCGGAGCGGTGTCGCCCTACGAGGGCACGGTGCGATGGGAGAGCGCCCGCCCCGTGCTGGACGCCATGAAATCCGCGCTGCCGGAGGAGTTCGAGGGGCGCTACGTGATCTCGGTGAGCGGGATTCCGCTGATGGGCGGCAGATCCACCAGCGCGGGCGAAGACGACGATTCCAGCGCGTCGCGCCGGGAACAGGACGATCTGGACCGTCTGAGGGGTCTCAGCAGCCTACAGCTGAAGGGCCGGGACGTGGTGCAGGCGGGCGTGGTGACGCGCCAGGTCGGCAGCGGATCGAGCTTCCTCATCGGGTTTTCGCGCGACATGCTGCCGCTACAGGCGCACGATACCGAAATCGTGTTTACCACCCAGTTGGGGCGCCTCGTGGTAAAGGCCCACTTTTTACCGAAGGAGATGCTGTACCATGGCGAATTAGCGGTTTGATCCGCGGGAGCGAACATGACGGAGAACGCCGGACAAACCACATCGCGACTGGTTTCGCTGGATGCGTTCCGCGGTGCCACCATCGCCCTGATGGTGCTGGTGAACAACGCCGGCAGCGGGCGCGACTCGTACGCGCAGTTAGAGCATGCGGCGTGGCACGGCTGGACCATCACCGACACGGTGTTCCCGTCGTTTCTGTGGATTGTGGGCGTGGCCATCACGCTCTCGTTGGGTAAGCGCCTGGCGGGCGGGACCTCGAAATCGCGGCTGATGGCGCAGGTGGCGCGGCGCGCCGCCGTGCTCTTCGTGTTCGGCCTGGCGGTCTACGCGTACCCGAACTTCGATCTGGGCACGCAGCGGATTCTGGGTGTGCTGCAACGCATCGCCATCTGCTATCTGATCGCCGCGGCGATCTATCTGTTCACTGGCGTGCGCGGGCAGATTCTGTGGATCGTGGGCCTGTTCGCCGCTTATTGGATGATGATGACGCTGATCCCGGTGCCGGGGTACGGTCCGGGGCGCCTGGACGTGGAAGGCAATTTCGCCCACTATGTCGACCGGCTGGTGCTGGGGGCGCACAATTACGCCAACACCAGAACGTGGGATCCCGAAGGCGTGGTCAGCACGCTGCCGGCCATCGCGACGGCCTTATTCGGCGTGCTGGCGGGCCAGATTCTGCGGCTGCGGCGCGGATTGGCCGAGCGCACCACGTGGCTCTTCGTGGCCGGCAGTCTGCTGCTGGCGGCGGGCCTGATCTGCACGGCATGGCTGCCCATCAACAAAAAGCTCTGGACCGATTCCTTCGCGCTCTTCATGGCGGGGCTGGACTTCACGGTCTTCGCCATCTTCGCCTGGTTCATCGACGGACTCGGTTGGCACAAACCCGCCAGGCCGATGGTGATCTTCGGCATGAATGCCATCGCACTCTACATGATCTCCGAAGGTCTGGCGGAGTTGCTGGGTGCCGTGCGCGTGAACGCCGCCGGAGGAGCGATTTCACTTAAGGCGTACATCTACCGGGCGTGGTTTGCGCCGCTGGCCTCGCCGCCCAACGCTTCGTTGCTCTACTCGCTGGCTTTCGTGGCGGTGGTTTATGCCGCGGCGTATGGGCTTTACCGCCGCGGCTGGTTCCTGCGCGTCTAGTTGGCAGGCTCAAGCCTGGCTCAAGCCTGCCCCACCAAACAGACAACTTACTTCACGGTGAAGGTCACGGAGGCGGCGACGTTCTCCCAGTCCAGTTGGAGTTTGCCCTTGTTGCCGCCGGCGCCGGTAAGCGTGTACTTCAGTTGCTCCACCATGGCGGGCGGTTTGCCGATGGTCATCTTGACGCGGCCCAGATCCTGCTTGGCATCGTAAGTCATCCCCGATTGGCCGGTCTGCTTGTTGACGATGAGTTCCCAAGCCGCGGGATTGGCCACGTTGATGTACAGCGAATAGTCTCCCTTTGGCACCGCCAGCCCGCCGAGGTCGAGATCTGCATCGGTATGTAGGGCGGTGGCGGCATTGGCTCCGGCGCGCCACACGGGATACGTGGCATCCGAGCCGACCTGGCCGTCCTTGCCGAACAGCTTGCCCACGCGGCCATTCACGGCGGGCGCGGAATACTTGATGCTGACGGTCTTGCCGGCGATGGTGACGGATTCGGTGAGGCCGGCCTTGGTTTCGGCGGAAGCGAGACTCGCCGCGGCGATGAGCACTCCGGCGCCGATCAGAAATGATTTCATGGATGGTTCCTCCTTAAGGAGGATAGCGCATCGCGATTGGCGAAAGACGTCCGAGCTTTGCTCGGATGCACAAGGCGGAGCCTTATGCCACCTATTTCCCGGCGAGACTGCCCGGAGGCAGATAAAGGAGGTCGATGGTTCCCACGCGCTCTTGCACCGGAAGATAGGTATACCAGGGCTTGAGATTGGGATAGCGGTATTCCAGGCCATATTGCGTGGCGTGATCCATTGTGGGACAGACGGCGGTCCAACCTTCGGCGGGCTGCACGGGATGAATGTTCCTGATGGGCGGCAGGCCGGGATAGATTTCGAGGAAAGTCATATCGGCGGAGCCGACGTACCCGTAGTTGAGTTGGGTGGCGCCGAGTTGCCTGAGGCGCGCGGCCAGGCGTTTGGTGTCCTGGCCCCAATCGTAGTCGGAATCGCAGAGCACGCGGTCGGGGTGGCCGCCCACCAGTTCGTTGAAGTAGGGGATGTAATCCGGATGGTGCAGCGCGCCGGTGGCCGCCAGCCAGAGCACGAGGACCAGCGCCGCCGCGCCGGCCCACGCCTTGCGGTCTGACAGGCGCGCCAGGTGGATCAGGCCCAGCGCCGCCATCACGGAGAAAGCCAGGTAGACCGGCAGCACGTGGCGCACGCCGATGTTCACGTTTCCGGCCATGGCGGGCAGCAGTATGCCGAGCGAGAAAGCCATCGGCATCAGGTAGAGCACGCGGCGGCGGTTGCCGCAGCACACGCCGATGCCCACGGCGAGCAGCAGCAACAGCGCCAGCGGCGTCTTCACCGCCAGGGCCACGGGAAAGTAATACCACCAGCCGAACGTGCGCGCCTCGCCCAGCAGGTACGCCGGATGGCCGTTGGAGTTGTGCGTCAACGCCACGCGGATGCCGTCGAAGTATTCCCAGGCCGGCAGGCTCACATTCCAGACAGGCACTTTGCCAAACGAGAAGAAGTAGGCCGCCCACACGGTGAACAGGCAGACGCCCACCGCGATGGCGAAGCTTGCGGCGCGTTGCTTCACCAGTTGCTTGAGGCGGTCCATGCCCGGACGCTCGGCGGCCAGGTAGAACGCCAGAGCGATGGCCGCGCTTACGGGAAAGAACCCCAGCGTGGTGAACTTGGAGAGCATAGCCAGGGCCAGGGCAAATCCGAAGATGGCGCCGTGCATGCGGGTGGGTTCGCCGGCCCAGACCAGCATGGCCAGAAAGGCAGCCCCCAGGCACGCCGCGAGGCCCATGTCCGTGGTGGCCACGCCGGCGTGCGCCAGGACGGTGGGAATCAGCGTGAACAGGTAGGTGGCGACGACACCGCTGGCGATCCCGAAGCAGCGTCGCGCCCAATCGAACACTACCAGGCAGCCGAGGACGAAGAACGGCAGGATGCCGAGCCGCATGCGCATCACGGTTTGTTCCGGGTGATGCTCGTAGGTGATCAGGTCCCAGCTTTCCTGTTGAAAGGTCGGCTGGCCGCGCGGGCGCGTACCGGAAAGGTACGGCAGCAGCGCGATCATGGCGCGCGTCAAAGGCGGATGCTGGGTCTCGTATTGGTAGATGTGCTGCGCCAAATATTGCAGTCCGCAGGCGATGTTCCCGGGCTCGTCGTTCGCGGTGGCGAAGACGTGGTAAGTGGAGACGATGCGGCCGACACCGAGCAGGATGAAGCCAACCACCAGCAGGCGGGCATACTTCACCAGGAAAGGTTCGATGCGGGTTCCCCAGCGGCCGGAAGAGACGGGCGCGGGGGGCGCTTGAGGTTTGTGAGGGGGCCGGGCTTTTCCGGTCTCCGCGGTTGTCTGTTTTCTGGACAGGCCTGTGCTCCTCTAGGTGAAGGGCCGGGGCTACGTTTCATTGTATGCCAGCGAGCACCCACCTTGGCGCGCGCGGTGGTACAACCGATGGAGGGCACTGAACCATGAACCATCGTTTGCCGCTCAGCAGGCGGGCATTTGTGGGCGCCGCGGCGCCGCTGTTTCTGCCGGCTTCCGTCTTTGGCCAGAAGGCGCCTGCCAATCGGATCACAGTGGGAGTGATCGGCGTGGGCCGGCAGACCGTTCAGGTCAACCTGAAGCAGTTTCTGGCCATGCCGGACGTGCAGGTGGTAGCGGTGTGCGATGTCGATGCGTGGCGGCTCGCCAAGGCCCGGCAACAGGTGGAAGAGGTCTACAAGGGCTGCAAGACGTTCCGCGACAGCAACGAGCTGCTGGCCGACAAGAGCATCGATGCGATCTTTGTCGGAGCGCCCGACCACTGGCACGTTCCCCTGTCGATCGCCGCGATCGAGGCCGGCAAAGACGTCTCCTGCGAGAAACCCCTCACGCGCTCGATCGCCGAGGGACGGCGGTTGAGCGATCTGGCGGCGAAGCACAGGCGCGTATTCCGCAACGATAGCGAATTCCGCTCGCTGGAGAACTTCCACCGTGCCGTGGAACTGGTGCGTAATGGACGCATCGGCAAACTGCACACCATTCGCTCGGGTGTTCCGGGCACCGATACCGGCTGCCCGCCGCAGCCGGACATGCCGGTACCGGACGGCCTGGACTACGAGCGCTGGCAGGGACCGGCGCCGCGCGCCGCGTATACGGAGCAGCGCGTCCACCCGCCGAAATCGTACGACCGCCCCGGCTGGATGCGGCACACGTACTACTGCGACGGGATGGTGACCAACTGGGGCGCGCACCTCAACGACATCGTGCAGTGGGGGAACAATACGGAGCGCACCGGTCCGGTGGAGGTGGAAGCGCGCGGCACATACCCGCCGGCGGACAGCTTCTGGAATGTCATGCTGAGCTTCGAAGCCGAATACCGCTACGCCAACGGGGTGCGCCTGTACTATAAGACGGACACTCCGTACGTGCGATTTGAGGGCGACGAGGGATGGATCTTCGCCGAATACAACAAGCCGCTACAGGCGTCCGCCGCCGCGATACTCGATTCGACAATCCGCCCGGACGAGATCCACTTCCCGTTGAAGAGCGACAAGCAGGACTTCATCGACGCGGTGAAAACCCGCGGGCAGACGCTGGAAGACGCCGAAGTGGGCCATCGCACGATGACGGTCAACCACCTGGCGAATATCGCGGTGCAGGTGGGCGGAAAACTCCAATGGGACCCCGTCCGCGAGCGCTTCACCAATAGCGAGAGAGCCAACGATTTCGTGAAGAAGGCGATTCTGCAAGCGGGCCGCGACTGAGGAGACTGCCGATGAAACCACGAATCCTGTGCCTGGCATTGGGTCTGGCAACCTTGCTGCCCATGGCTCGCGCGCAGAAACTGACCAACCCCTTCTTCGCCTTTGACAACGGCACCGGCCGCGATCAGAAGATGCCGCTGGAGGAACAGGCGGAGCTGGTGAAGCGGACCGGGTACGCCGGTCTGGGCTACACCGGCGCTTTAAAGGTTCCGGAGATGATGAAGGCTCTGGAGAGCCGCGGCTTGAAGATGTTCAGCATCTACGTGGCGGTCCGCGTGGATGGCGACAGCCCGAGCTACGACGCGGCGCTGCCGGAAGCCATCCGGCAGTTGAAAGGGCACGGCACCGTAATCTGGCTGACGGTGCAGGGCACATCGCCCGATGGCGAGGAACGCGCGGTCCGCATGGTCCGGGAGGTAGCGGACATGGCCGCGGAGTCCGGCTTGCGCGTGGTGCTCTACCCGCACATGGGCTTCTTCGTGGACCGCATTGAGGACGCGTTGCGCATCCGAAAAAAGGTGGACCGCCGCAACGTGGGCATCACGTTCAACCTCGCCCATTTCCTGGCTGTCAAAGACGAGCCCAACCTGGACCAACGGCTGCGCGAGGCGATGCCCTATCTGGAACTGGTGAGCATCAATGGCGCGGAGCACGAGGGTGGCTGGGACCGCCTGATTCTGCCGCTCGACCGCGGGGAGTTCGACGTGTTCGGCTTGTTGAAAAAGCTGGTGGCGGCGGGATACAAGGGTCCCGTCGGACTGCAATGCTATCAGGTGCCGGGCGATATTGAAGACAACCTGAAACGCTCGATGGCGGCCTGGCGGAAATTCCAGGAGAGAATGTAGGACAGGCCTCCTGGCCTGTCCTACCACTAGATGTACGCGATGACGTCGATCTCTACCAGCGAATTGCCGGGGATTCCACCGGCGGCGGCGATGGTGGTGCGCACCGGCGGTTCCGCCCCGAACCGGCCCTGGAAGACTGTGTTCATGTCCGCCCAGTCCTTGATGTCGTTCAGATAGACGTTGGCCTTCAGGACCTTTTCCATGGATGAGCCGACGCTCTCCAGTTGCTGCTGGATGGAATCCAGCACAATTTTGGTATGGGATTTGATATCGCCCGGGACGTGCGCACCCACGCCGGCGATGAAGAGCAGATTGCCGTAGGCGACCGTGCTATTGAAGAGCGGCGTCTTGGCCCCGGGCGCGGGCTTCTTTCCATCCTTATAAAGCACCCTCTTGGTGGGCTTGTCGGTCTGCGCCGCGGCTGGCACCGCGACGGCCGCGGCAGCAGCCGCGGTGGCGACTCCACGTCCCAGGAAATTGCGTCGATTGGTTTCCTTCATATGATCTCCTCTTGATTACCCGCGCCGCCCGCCCGTCCGATACTGGTGCTTTTCGGCTGTCCAACGGGCTTCGCCATACTCACCCAGGGCGACGGTTCCCGACATCTTGCCGCCTTCGGCGGTGCCCGAGAACTGGAATGACACGCGCGTGCCCTCGGTGGGTAGGGAACTCTGGAAGCGCACGGTGTTGGCGGCAACGGCGCCGGTGAGGTCTCCGGATGCGAACTCTCCCTGATGCGTCCCCACCAGTTTGGCGCCGTCCTGCTCCAGCACGAGGGTGTGGTTCGCCGATAGGTGAACGAAATCGAGACGCAGGTCCCACTGACCGGAGAGGGAGGCGGGCTGGCCTGACGGCGGGGGTGGCGGATTGTCGATCTTTGGCGGCTTCGACAGCAGCGCGTAGAGGCGGTCGGCGACCACCTTTTCGTCGCCCGGCATCATCTGGTAGGGAACGATGCCGACGGAGCTGGCCATATTGCCCGGGCGCGCGCCGCCGGCGCGGGAGACCACGATGCGGGGTTCGGTATCGAGTACGAGCTTGCTTAATTCCTGTCCGGTGATGCCGAGTTTGGCGCCGTCCCACTGGACGATCAGCTCCGGCGTACGATTGGAAAGGTCGGGCGAGGGCTGGTTGATTTTGGTGGTCACGCCGTCCACCCGTTTCACGCTGGTGGCGATGTGGTTGAGGTTGGCTTCCCACTGGGCCCATTCGGCCTTGTGATCGCGCTTAAACCACATCTCCACGGCGGCCAGCATGCCCATGATTTCTTCTTTGCCGACTTTCACCGAGCGTCCGAAAGCGTGGTGCGGCGCGCTGTTGATCCAGGCGCCCCGCAGCAGGCTCTTGTCGCCAAGAAGCAGGCCGGCGGCCTGCGGACCGCGGATGCACTTGCCGCCGCTGTAGGCCACGGCATGGGCGCCGCGCTCCAGGTGAACGTTGGGCTTGACGGTGAGAATTTCGGCCGCGGCATCCACCAGCACGGGGACGTTGCGGCGCCGGGCGGCCTCGGCGACCACGCGGGTTCCGATGGGCCCGTCGTCGCCCGGTCCGGCGAGGATGTAGCACAGGGCGGTGCGCTCGTTGAAGGCGGCTTCCAACTCGGCCTTGTCGTGCACGACGACGAGTTTGACGCCCAGCATGCGAATGGCATGATCGTAAACGTTGTGCGAGTAGGCCGGAAGGATGGCTTCGCTTTTCAGCCCGGCCAGGTTGGGGAGGCGCTGCATGCGCTCCGGGTTGCCGCCGGCGATGGCGGAGGCGGTGAAATGGGTAATGGCGGCGCAACATCCGGCGGTGACGATTCCCCACTCGGCGCCGGTCAACTCGGCCAGGCGCTGGCTGACGCCATCCATCAGCTCATCCATATTGACGAAGCTGCGGGATGCCTGATCCATGGCGCGCTTGACCTCGGGAAGCGTCTGCGAGCCGGTAATGATGGTGAACGTGCCGCGGGCATTGATGACGGGCCGCACGCCGATGGAGCGGTACATGTCGGCGCCAATTTCCAGAGGCGCGGCCACGGCTTGTTTTACGCTGCCGCCCAAGGCTTGCGCCGCGGCGAGCAATCCGCCTTGCCGGAACAGATCGCGGCGGCTGTATCCAGTCCACGGCTCTTTGAGTTTTTCCCAGAACGCTTGAGACATAGTTTTTCGCTTTCAAGAACAAAGGCCGCCCGCGGCCCGGCGAGGCAAGCTAAAGCGTGCCCCACCAAAGAGCGGGCGGCCCAGTCTTTTAGAAGTAGAACTTCGCGGCGATTTCAATATTCCGCTCACCCGAGGAACTTCGGATCTGCCCGAAGAGCGAAGAGGTGATGGTTTGTGAAGCCGGACTGGCGAAGATCGGAGTGTTGAATAGGTTGAAAATCTCGGTTCTCAGTTCAAAGTACTTGTGTTCGGTAACGTTGAACTGCTTGTGAAGCGAGTAATCGAGGCGTTTCATGCCGGGTCCGCGAACACCGCCCACACCCGCGTTGCCGAACGTGCCGGCCAGGGGAGCGGCGTAAGCCGAGATATCGAGGAACGAGACGCCAGGGCCGATGAGATGCTGATCGTTGGGCGTGCCGATCACATTGGGGCGGAAGCTGCGTGCGCCCGTGCCGGAAGGATCGCCGCTCATCTTGATGGTCAGCGGGAAGCCGCTATGCAAGGTCAGGACGCCGCCCGTTTGCCAGCCGCCCAGTACGCCATCCACCACGCGGTTCCAATTGGCGCCCATCTTCTTCTTGCGGCCGAAGGGCAGGTCGTACACGAAGGAACCCGTGAAGTTGTGCTTGAGGTCGAAGTACGCCGGGCCCCATTCGTCGAGGCGGTCGTAGAGGTTCTGCATGTAAGCGGACTGGCTGCCTGCCTGGCCGCCCTCGCCGTAATAGCCGATGGAGTCGCTCCTGGCATGACCCCAGGCGTAGGAAAGCTGGTATTCCAGGCCCATGGCGAAGCGCTTGTGCAGCGACGTCTGGAGCGCGTCGTACCTCTGGTTGGCGCAGGAGCAAGAACCGGAAATCTGCGAAATGTCAGCCCTGAGGGTCGGGTTGCCGCTGAGATATGGACCTTGCACCACCTTCCCGTTGACGAGCATGTTCTGGAGGTAGGGCATGGCCACCATCAGGTGGGTGCCATGCTGTCCGACGTAGCCGACGCTAAGCGAGTTGGCGGAGGGCAACTGGAACTCCGTGGTGAGGTTCCACTGTTGCACTTCGGCGGGCCGGAGGTTGGGGTCCCAAAGACGAATCGTGGCGCTGTGATAGGGGTCCGGGTTGTTCAAACCGAAGAGCCCCTGGTCCAGGGTGGTCTTGGGATACGTGTCGGCGGGTGTGTTGTAGAGCGTGGTCGTTTCGGCGGCGAGAGGCGGGTTCAACGGAAGGCGGAGGTTGGTGCCGGTGCCTTCCATGAACGAGGAGATCGTATAAGCGCCGCGAAGCACCAACTTCTTGCTCATGAATTCCGGGTTGTAGGCAAAGCCGATACGCGGCTGGAAGTCCTTCTTGTAGGGGTTATAGAGAGCCCGGCTGTTGCCGTTCTGGCCCGCAAGTTCCAGCACTCCGCTGAAGAGGCCAAAGTTCGCCTGGCGGTCTTTGACTTCGACGAGCGGCGTATGATACTCCCACCGCAGCCCCAGATTGAGAGTCAGATTGTTGGTGACGTGCCAGTCGTCCTGGAAGTAGAAGCCCCAGATGGTGGCGCGCTGGCCCCAGGTTCCGTTCTGCAGACCGCGTCCGTACTGGTCCGGCAGGCCGAGAACGAAGTCGGCCTCGCCCACCTGTTTGCCCGCGGGATTGATGGCGTTGGCCGCCGTAAAACGCCCGCTGAAATCCATGAAACCGCTGCGGCCATTGTTGCCGGAGTAGAAAACGTTCATATCCTGGCGCAGAACATTGCCGCCCATCTTCATCATGTGGCGGCCGCGCGTTACGGTGACGTTGTCCGCATAGTGGTACGTGGTGGTGGCGAACAATTGCTGGGTGCCGATGTTGGCGTTGCCCATGGCGGCGGTATAGGCGAAGCCCGTCAGGGAAAGCAGCCCGGGGCCGGAATTCTGCATGCCCAGTTTGGCCGCAATGTCTCCCGCACCCTTATCGGCGCCGCCGTTGTTGAGCATGAGGTTATTCACGCCGACACGCGCCTCATTCACCAGGCGGGGACTGATGGTCCGCGTCCAGTTGATGACGCCGTTCTGGAAGGGAGCGATATTGAAGCTGTTATAGAGGAAGGGAGCCGAGTTGACGCCCGGCTGATCCTGACGCCCGTTGGAATAGCGCGCGCTCAGATCGTCCTTGTCGGTTGGCTTATAGTCCAGCTTGAAGTCGCCCTGATCGGAGTTGACGTAATTGGAGGCGGTGTAGAAGTAATTGCTGTCGGTGACATGCACCTGGGAGAGTGACGGCGCCGGTAGGACGCTGGGTGTGGCAAAGAGATTCTTCGCCACGATATTGAACTGGCTGAGGGGAATCTGATTGTTCGGAAACGGGGTGCGCGCGCCGGTGGTGGCGTTGAACGATTGCGGGTTGTACAACTGAATGCCGCCCGCGACGCCGGAGTAGACCGGATCCAGGAGGTTGGAGAAATCGCCGTTGCGCCAGGAGGTCGGCATGACGACCGTGGCGTTTACGCTGGGAGGCGTGGCCTTGCGCAAGCCCTGGTAATCCGCAAAGAAGAACAGCTTGTCCTTTTTGATGGGGCCGCCGAAGGTGCCGCCGAACTGGTTCCAGCGGATGGGCGAACGGAAATTCTGTCCGATCGTCCAATTCCGCGCCCAGTTATTGGCGTTGAGCTTGTCGTTGCGGAAGTAATCAAACATATTACCGTGGAACTGGTTGGTGCCGCTCTTGATCACCACATTGACGATGCCGCCCTGGAAATTGCCGAACTCGGCCGAGGCGTTGTTGGTGATCATGTTGAATTCCGCGATGGCGTCAGGGTTCGGCTGATAGCTCGACAAATTATCCGTGGTCTGGTTGTTGTCCACGCCATCCAGCAGGAAGTTGTTGCCCTCCTCCCGATTGCCGTTGACGTAGGGACGCCCGCCGCCTGCCGTGCGCACTCCGCTCGTGAAGCCAGTCGGGTTCGGCGTGGTGACGCCCGGCGCCAGCAGCGTCAGGGCGATCGGGTTCCGGCTGATCTGCGGGATGTTGGATATGGCGTCCGCGCTGATCACCGAGCCGACCTGGGTGGTTTCGGTTTGCAGTATGGCGGCTTCGGCCGAGACGGTAACTGTCTCGGTAAGTCCGCCGACCTGCATCGGTATGTCCATGCGCGCGCGCTGATTGACTTCGAGAGTCAAGGACGGTTGCACGGAAGTCTTGAAACCCTTGGCCTCGATTCTCAGCGAATATGTCCCGATCGGGATGCGCGGGAACGCGTAGATCCCGTCTTCGTTGGTTTTGGTGGGCCACTCCGTACCGCGATCCAGGTCCTTTGCCGTTACGGTAGCGCCGACGATGGCGCTACCCGACGGGTCGGTGACGTGCCCCGTGATGCCGGCACTGACCTCCTGCGCGTAAGATGCCCATGGGCTCAGACACATGAGCCCTGTAATCAAAAGTCTCGTCAGTTTTTGCATTACAACTCCCCCTTGCCGCCCCGTTCATAAGCCCCTGTCGCCACTCGCGCGGACGGCACTCTAGCCAAGATTGACACCTGGCTTCGCATCAGTATACACCCGCCCCATATCTGCAGGCTAAGGGATTTTCCGGATATTCCGCGTCGAAGCCCGTTAAATCTTAAGTCTAGCGGCCTCCGCGAGGCGGAATCGGTGCGGATCGTCTCTGTGGCATAATGCCGTCCCAGCGCGGATCCCCGGTTTGCAAGTAGTTTTTCGGCAACTTGTCCCAATCCGGGCGCGTGATGCCGTTGAGGTCGTAGACCACTTTGCCGTTGCGAACGGTGATTTCGCAGACCAGTTTCTGCGTCGCCTGAAGGCGGGCGCCGTACATGTCGATGAAACCGAACTTGCCGGTTTCGCGGCTGAGGACCGCCACATCGGCGGGCGCGCCGACGGACAAATTGCCCAGTTCCTCGTGCTGGATCTCGCGCGCCGGATTCCAGGTGGAACGGCGGATCACGTCATCCAGGGACATCCCCATGCCCAGGAATTTGTCCATGACATTCAGCATGTCCTTCATGGAGGAGTTCATGCTGCCGACGTGCAGGTCCGTGGAGATGGAGTCGGGGAGAAAACCCTGTTTCATCGCGGGAACCGCCACCCGCCAGGCGAAACTGCCGCTGCCATGGCCCACGTCGAAGATGACGCCGCGCTTGCGCCCCGCGATCATGCCCGGGTTGAGGTTGCCGGATTCGTCGAGTTCGTGGCGCAGGCCGGAATAGCAGTGGGTGTAGATGTCGCCGGGGCGAAGCTTACTGGTGAGAAGCTCGGCGATGGGACGCTCCGGCCGGTCGTTTCCAAAATCGACCATCACGGGTATCTTGGCGATGGTGCCCGCCTCCACGGCGTGCTCCACCGGGGTCCACTCGGGTCCGTTGAAGTGGGCGGTCTTGAAGCCCACGATCAGGCCCTTGTGGCGCAGCGCCATCTCCGCCGCGGGGGCGGCCTCCATGTCGGTCTGGTCCTGCTCGTACTTGCCGCCGCGCATGCCGTTGCCGACGATGTTGAGGAACACCAGCACGCGCGTTTTAGAGCGATCGATGATGCGGTCCTTGAAGTCTTCGAAATTGCGCCATCCGGAGCAGCCGGCATCGGCCACGGTGGTTACGCCCACGCGGAACGTGAAGCCGTCCGGGTAGAGGCTGAGATCGCCGGCGTAGGAGCCGCGCTCCCCGGTGCCGGTGTAGACGTGGGCGTGGATGTCGACCAATCCCGGCGTTACGAAAAGGCCGGCGACGTTGACAACCTTGAGAGCCGCGGCGGGATCCAGGTGTTCGGCCACGGCGGCGATGACGCCGTCTTTGATGGCAACATCGCGGACCGCGCTGATGCCGTTTTTCGGATCGATCACATGGCCGCCCTGCAGCAGCAGGTCGTAGGCGGGCTGGGGGGCAGGTTGGCCGAAGGCATAACCTGCCATGCAAGCAAGGGCGGTTATACGGGCAGTATCAGACATAAATCGCATAGAGGTAAGTACTCCGTTCCGGCTGAGACTTTGTGGGGCAGCTTGGCAAGCTGCGGTCGATTGTCAATCGGCCTACCTCGGCGTTTGCTGGCGGCCGGCGGCGGTAACCAACCGCCGCGCAGGTTCCCACAGTCGACAGTTCCGGCAATTTGAAACACTGTAATACGAGTTCAGCGCGACAGATCGACAACCGCATAAGTTTTCAACTCCGGAAGGGTGAACTCGGTGGCGCCCGGCTCCACGCTGTAGTCGAGCAGTTCGACGCCGGCGCCGTCCGCCAGCCACAGGTGGTGTTGCGCATACTGGCCGAGCACGCGAATGCGGATGGCATCCACCTTGCGGTTCGCCCCGGCATAATTTAACAGATGCAGGCGGACGCGATCGCCCGAGGCGGTAAGACGGGCGACCACAACCTGGCTGCCATAGATTCGCACGGACCGTTTTTCATCGGTCAGGTTGGCGCGCACCTCGTGGGCCACCGTGCCCGGATTTTTGGCGTGCTCGAGCGGGTACTCCTTGGTGCCGAGTTTGACGTTCAATTTCAGGCGCCGGTCCGGCGCGGCCACCAACTGGAACAGCAGGTTGTCGCGGACCATGAGGTTCATCACTTCGCCGGAGGCCCCGGAGCCGTCGTCGATGTATCCGATGTCGGCCACGGGAGGCAACGGCTCTCCCGTGATCGTGCGCAAAAACGCCAGCATCCCGGCGAGGGGTTTGAGCCCGGCGGCGTCGGTGCGGATCATGGCATTGGCGCCATAACAGTACGCCTCCGCCGCGGCGAGAGCCGCCTGCCTGCCGGTGACGTCGTAAAAGAAACGGCCGTCGGGCCGGCGGATAAACCTCCAGCCGTTGGCCACGATCCAGGGAGCGTTGGTGGCCGACGCCTCATTCATGCGGTAATTCACCGTGGGCGGGATCACCTTCACGGCGTTCTGCGGATCCGCGCCTTCGGCGGTAATATCGGGGACGCTCTTCCAGGAGGCCAGGCGCGCCGCCGGCACCAGGATCTGCTGAATGCCGGCCTCGCGCAACGCGGGCGCGGTATCCGGGGCGCCATCCCAGAACAGAGCCGGCAACGCGGCCAGCAATAAGAACATCACAGTTCGACCACCTTGAGTTTGATTTTCGCGGCGTCGAAGACACCGAGCCCGAGCGTGGATGCGAACTCGACGTGGCCGGGTTCTCGGATGTAGTGATTGGTGTTCGGGTTGCTATTGTCCCTGCCCACATGGGACATGGAACGGTCGAAGATGGTGATGGCGCCTTCGGCCTTGCGCTTCTCCTCGATGATTTCGATGAGTTTGTGATCCATGGCCACCGGGTCTGTGCCGAACATGAGCTGCTTGGGATAGAAGCGGAATTTCGCCGATTCGCTAAACGGGCCGGCGTGCCAGACTCCCGCCAGGCCGTCCATGATATTCAGCACTACGCGGGAGCGCACCGGTTCCACGGCCGCCAGAGTGCCTATGAATGTCCGGGTATGCGTCTTCTCGGCGTTGTGCGAACGGGCGACGTTCGAAAAGTTGCCGTAGGCGATGTTCTTCAGGCAACCGGTGACGCCGGACGCCTGGTGCTCCTTCAGGTTGGGCACGTTGACAATCTTGGTGAAGGACTCCGAGAGGAGGCGCACCACGTTCGACCGGGTATCGTCTTCGCCGAAGAAACTGGTTTCAACGTAAGTCTTCGGATCGTAGTTGAGAATCGAACTGCGAGAAGTTTCCACGGCAAAAATGTTTACGCCTTCGGGCAGGTACTTGCCGTAGCCGACGCTTTTCAACTGGTCTTCAAATCGCTCATACACGAAAATGTGTTTGGCCGGCACGCCGACGGCGATCAGGTTCTCGACGATGCCCGCGACGATTTCCGGGCTGGAACGGATACGGGGAGCGCCCGAGCAGTTCACCTTGACGCCGACCACGTCCTTAGGCGAAATGAAGCGCGCCCACGCGTCCTCCTGGCGGGCATCGCCGGTGAGCGTCTTCATGCCGCTGGCGAGCATCTGCTTGACCAGTTCCCGATTCACCTTGCCGCTGGCGGCGTCGATCGAGTTTTCGGAATGGACTCTCACCACCTGGCCGGGATAAGGTCCGGGCATTCCAGGCTGCGCCGCGGGCTTATACGCGCTGACCACCCGGTATACCGGATCTTCCGCTGGAACGGCGAGCAGCGGAGCGGCGGCAGCGACTTGCAGGAAAATTCGTCTATCCACGGTGGTGAGTGTACCCTACGACGACTCCGGGGTCAAACTGGCGCGGGCTAATTGCGCAGCCGGAGAGTGCCAAACGCCTGGGGAACGTGAAAGGAGGTCCCCATGGGAGGGCGCCAGGCGTAGAAGGCTTTCTTGGGGCCGGCGCCGGAAATGCGAAACAGGCCGATGCGCAGCTCGCGGCCCTCTTGCGGCGGGCGTGCATCGAGGGCGCGAAATGGAATGCGCATCTCGCCATACCACACCTTATGCGGCGCATCGATGCGGCCTTTGACGGTGTAGCCGGAGTTCCAGGCCATCCCCGCCTGGGTCTTCGGGTTGTCGCGATCGATGTCCAGATCCACCCATTCACTTTGCGGCGACACTTGCAGTTCCTTGTAGCGGGCGATGTGCTCGAAGTCGCTTCCGATGAAGGCTTCGGCGACATCCCACTTCCATAACTCCGGGGTTTCGGCGGCGGGGTTGGGATCCGGCTTCAGGTTCAGCTCGTCATAGGGACAAATGAAAAGCAAGTAGAGATATTGATCGCTCCATCGCGAGCGGACCTCGGTGGGCGCTCCAGGGATAGGTTGACCCAGATAATTGCGGTCGGCCGTGACGTGAGGCGCGGTGGACCACAATTGGGAATTTGGGTCGGCTGTGAGCTCGAAGTCGCGTCGGGAGTATGCGCTCTCGAGCACAGCGGAGGGATCGGCGGCAGCCAGAAACATGAGAAATGCGAGCAGCGCGAGCATGTGTCTATAGTATTACCATGCGCCTCAATCGTGCGATTGCCATCGCGGTCCTGGCGGCGCTGCCCATGGCGGTGCTGGAGGTTTGGTCGTTGGGTATGGTGCTCACCGAATTCTCCCGCGGCGGTGCGGACACGAGAGCCCTGGTGTTCCTGGCGCTGGTGCAGGGCGGAATCCTGATTGCGATTGCGCTGGGCGTAATGGGGGCGGTGTGGAGGCGGCCCGGACTGTCGGTGCTCGGCGCGGGCCTGATCTTTCTGGAGGGCGTGCCGCTGATTTTCAGCTTCGCGTGGCTGGCCGTGCTGGTCAGCGGACTGTTCCTGCTAGCCGCGCGCGATACAGCTCCCATTCGAGGAGCGTCGCTGGTTGGGGCGAGGGTCATTGGATCTCTGGCGGCACTGTGGGCACTGGCGGGTGTGCCGTCGCTGATTAGAGCCCAGCCGCTGTTTTGGGTTTTTCTGGAGGTGGCGCTGTGCGGTGTCGCGTTGGTCGGGTGGTGGCCGGCGCGGGACGTGGCATAAGGCTCCGCCTT
>PLDO01000047.1 GCA_003136215.1 Bryobacterales bacterium | reverse complement strand
GCGGCGGCAACATCTTTCGCGGTGTGGCCGCCGCGGCCCGCAGTATGGACCGGGTGACCGGCGACCATATGGGCATGCTGGCCACGGTGATCAATTCGCTGGCGCTGAGCGATGCCCTGGAACAGATGGGCATCCCGACGCGCGTGATGAGCGCTATCGAAATGCACCAGGTGGCCGAGCCGTACATTCGCCGCCGCGCCATCCGCCACCTGGAAAAGGGGCGCATCGTGATCTTCGCGGCGGGCACGTCCAATCCCTACTTTTCCACCGACACGGCGGCCACCCTGCGGGCGCTGGAAATCAAGGCCGACGTGATCGCCAAAGCGACCCGGGTCGACGGAGTCTACGACAAGGATCCGCTCAAGCACCCCGACGCCGTGAAATTCTCCGAAATCTCCTACCTGGAAGTGCTGTCGCGCGCCCTCGGCGTGATGGACGCTACCTCGATTGCCATGTGCCGCGACAATAAGCTGCCGATTATCGTTTTCAATCTGAACACAATAGGCAATATAATGCGTATGTCGATGGGTGAAACCATCGGTACTGTAATTCATTAGCCGTAAAGCGTTACGGAGACACTTCGCTATGAAGACAGAACAGCATGCAGCACCCAGCGGTCCGGTATTCAACTCGGTGAAAGAAGTCGAGTCGAGCACCAAGACCAGAATGGAAAAGGCGCTCTCGGACCTGCAGCACGAAATGGCCACGATTCGCACGGGGCGGGCGTCGTTAAGTATTCTGGACAACCTTCGGGTGGATTATTACGGTACTCCCACGCCTCTCAACCAGGTTGCCAACCTGCACGTTCCGGAACCGAACCTGATCACCATTCAACCTTGGGACGTCTCCCAGATCGGACTGATCGAGAAGGTGATCCGCACCAGCGATCTGGGGCTCAACCCGGCCAACGACGGCAAGATCATCCGCTTGCCGATACCGCCGCTGACCGAGGAGCGGCGAAAGGAACTCGTCAAGAAACTGCACCACGTGGCGGAGCACCACCGCGTGGCAGTGCGCAACGTCCGCCGCGACGGCAACGAAGCGGTGAAGAAGTTGGCGAAGGACAAGAAGATCACCGAAGACGACGACAAGAAGGCGCACGACGAAATTCAGAAGATGACCGATACCTATATGGACAAGATCGACGCGGCCTCCAAGACCAAGGAAAAGGACATTCTGGAGATCCGCTAGACCGGCCAGTTTGAAAACCTCCGCGCCGCGGCTCTCCCCATGAGAACCGCGGCGTTTGTGTCTAGGGGGGCGTTCGTGGCCTGGACCAAGTGAATATGCCAGCTGACTCCAATCGATGGTTCACCCTGCGTGTGCCGGCCTCCAGCGCCAATCTGGGACCGGGCTTCGATGCGCTAGGGCTCGCCCTGGGCGTATACCTCACCTGTCGGTTCCGGCGGAGCGCGGCGCTCTCTATTCAAGCCTCCGGCCGCGATGCGGCGGCCATTCCGGCAACGCCGGACAACCTGATCTGGCAAACGGCGCTCTCGGTGGCGGAAGCTCACCGTATGACCATGCCGCCCATCGAACTGCACATTCACAACGAGATCCCGCTGGGCAAGGGTATGGGATCGAGCGCGGCGGCCCTCACTGCCGGCGTGGTGATCGCCGACGAACTGCTGGAACTCGGCTGGAAGCCGCTGCGGATACTCGACGAGGCGGCGCGGCTGGAAGGCCACCCGGACAACGTGGCGCCGTGCACGCTGGGCTCGATCGTGGCCAGCGCCATCGATTCCGGCGGCGTGACGCGCGCGGTGCGGCTGGACCTGCCGAAGAGTTTCGACCTGGCGATCGTGGTGCCGGATTTCGATCTGCCCACCTCCAGGGCGCGCGCCGTGCTGCCCTCGGGCTACAGTCGCGAGGACGCCGTGTTCAACGTGCAGCGCGCCGCTCTGTTGATCGCGGCGCTGGCTACCGGCACGACTTCCGTTTTCCCGGCGGCCATTGAAGACCGCTTCCACCAACCCTATCGGGAAGCCCTGGTGCCCGGCCTGCACGAGATCCTGCGTCTGCGCGCTCCGGGTTTGCTGGGTTGCGCCCTGAGCGGCGCAGGTCCGAGCATTCTGGTGTTTTTTGAGCGGGGTTACGAAAGCGTCTGCGGCCTGGTGGTGCAGATCTTCCGGCTGCACGGTCATGAAGCCGAGACACTGCATTGCAGCATTCCCGAGCGCGGGTTTGAACTGACACGCGAATGAGGGAACAAGAAAAACAATTGGCCACAGATGAACACAGATAAACACAGATAAGCAAAGAACTGTATTATCTGTGTTTATGTGTGTTCATCTGTGGCCAAATGCTTTCTCCCGGGCCGGCGGTACGATACAGGGATGGTGCGGATCCTGATAGTCGCGGGTGTTTTTTGCGGAGGCCTCTTGGCGAATTCCGATTTCGACCAGAACCAGGCGGCGCGCTTTGTCGCTCTCGCCCTCGACTGCGTCCACAAACCGTACCCCAATAAGATCGCGCATTCGTTGACCTCCGATGCCGATGTGAAGGCGCCGCGCGAACTGACGCCGGCATTTTACGGCTGCTACGACTGGCATTCCTCGGTGCACGGCCACTGGCTGCTGGTCCGCCTGGTGCGCCTGTTTCCGCAGGCTCCCTTCGCCCCCGAGGCGCGCCGCGCCGTGGCGCGGAGTCTCACACCCGCCAACATCGCGCAAGAAGTAATCTATCTCAACGCCAGCGGCCGCAATACATTCGAGCGCCCCTACGGACTGGCCTGGCTGCTGCAGTTGGGGGCTGAGCTAAAGGAGTTCGACGATCCGGATGCGCGGCAGTGGTCGGCCGCGCTGCGCCCGCTGGAACAGGCTGTCACGGCGCGAATTGCCGAGTGGCTGCCGAAACTGCAACACCCCATCCGTACGGGCGAGCACAACAACAGCGCTTTCTCGATGGGCTTGATGCTGGACTACGCCCGGGTCGCCGGCAACGCGGAGTTCGGCAAAGTGGTGGAATCGCGGGCGCGGGATTACTACCTGAAGGACAGGAATTGCCCGCTCGCCTACGAACCTTCCGGCGAGGACTTCCTCTCTCCCTGCCTGGCCGAAGCCGACGCGGTGCGCCGCATCCTGCCGCCCGCCGAATTCGCCCGGTGGTTCAGCGGG
>PLDO01000497.1 GCA_003136215.1 Bryobacterales bacterium | reverse complement strand
ATCGAAAGCGAGATTCACCGGATCGAGTGGGTTGTCGCGGACGATGGCGAGAGTCTTGCTCTCCGGCGACCAGCGGTAAATGCGATGCCAGTGCGCATCCACGAAATATAATTGGCCGGAGGCGTCCACCGCCCCGCCGGAGGCGTTATAGAAACCGCCGGTGAGCTTTTCCACGGCGGCTCCCGGCTGCAGCACGGGGGATGGCCCGCGAGGCTTCGATGGAGCGGGAGGGCCAGAGACATCCAGCCAGGCGAACTCGCGATCCCTCACCTCGGCGCGGCGCGTCTCATCGACGATGCAGGTTTCGAAAGCGAGCTTGCTGCTTCTGGCGAGCTGGCGGCAGCCGGATTCGTCGCACTGAGCCGCCGAGCTGTTACTATCCACATGGACATTACGGAAACGGATGTCGCTGGAGTCATAGATGCGGACCGCATACGGAACGGGGTGATAACTCCTGGTGACGCGGTAGCCGTGATAGTTCGCAATGGTAATGTTCTTCGAACGGCTGATCTCCAGAGAACTCGCGGAGGCGCTTTCCTCCCTCTCTCCCTCGGTCTGCAACGCGTAGAGCTCCCAGTTGGCGACCTGGTCCAACTTGATTTCGGTGCGCACATGATGCTCGGCCGACAGCTCGTAAACCCGGCCGGGGGTGGTGGTATCGGAAATATAGAGGCCCGCCTGCGCGAACGTGCTGGGCGTCCAGATATTGGCGAAGGTTCCGCCGCCGCCATGGGTGATCCACAGGCTGGGATACTGCGCGTCCCAACGACGGTGCGGATCGGGATCGGAGGCCAGGTTGGCGCTATACGGGCTGAGGCGCTTGCCGTCGGGGCCGATGGTGCCGTGGCCGCCGAGAAAACGCACGTCGTCCATGAGGGAATCCTTGCCCGCCATCCATAGGGCGCCCACCGCGCGGGTGTTGATACCACCGGTATAGAGGCCGATGCCGGTCACAATGTTGTCGCCGCCGCGCGGGGCTTCCAGCAGGGGGCGGGGCGCGCCCGGTCCTTGAAAACCGGGGGTGGAATCGAGGATATCGAACTGCGTCTGGTCGGGATGGAGCCCGATCAGCACGCTGTCGGGACGAAGCTTCAGGGTGTCGCTAACTACGTAGCGGCCGGAAGGGATGTAAAGAACGCGATGCTCGGCGATGGCCTTCTGAATGAGGGCAGTCTCATCGGTCTTGCCATCGCCTTTGGCGCCGAGGGTCCGCAGATTGACCCAGGTAGCGATGGGCGGCAGTCCGCGGATGGCGGGCGGCGTGGAGGGCGGCAAGGCTTTGAGGGGCGCGGCGTCGTAGGTGGTTTTGGTTTCTCCGATGGCGCCCATCGCCGCGAGAGTCAGTCCATGGGAAAGGGTTTTCACCTGGTAGATCTCGCCGGCTCCTGCAAGCTGCCGGCCGCTCTCGCGAAAGCGGGCAAAGACAGGTACCTGGCGGCAGACGATGCTTTCGAGATTAATCTGGGTCAACCGGCTATTCTCATTGCCGATGAGGATTGCCGGGCCGGAGATGTTCTCAAAGCGCGCGTCTTTTACCCAAAGCTGGTCGGAGTAATGCGGGTCAATAGAGATGGCGGTGGGGACGTTGCGGAACTCGGTGTGGACCAGCGTGAGTCCGACTTCATTCTCCCGTATGGCGGCCTCCCGCTGGCCGTCGAAGGTGGAGTCGATCAGGGTGAATTGCCAGGCGGGGGATGGCTTGCGGGCGAGGATGCCATAGCGGCCGCCGTGAAAATGCAGGTCTTCGGCCTCGTTGCCTACCTCGTGCAAAGCGGCCAGACCGGAGCCGATCTGGAAGTCCATGTGGGCCAGATAGGCGTGCTGGGCGGCGTGAAAGCGAATTCCGACGGCCGCGGGATTACCGGCGCCGATCTCGAAATCGATGTTGCTCATGGCCGAATAAAAGGTGCCGGGGCCGGCATCGCCGATGTTCTGAACGGGAGGAACGGTTCCCGGGGGTGTGGGAGACATCCGGAAAGCGCGCCCCGGTAGAGCCGTGCCGGCGGCCCGCTGGAAGGGCCGGAATCCAGCGTAGAAGAACATATACCCGATGCCCTGCTGGAAGCCCGGGGTCTGATCCGCCAGGACGAATACGGGACGTTTCTCGCCATAGCCGATGAGGCGCACGCCCGGCCAGACGTAAATGGTCCGGGTCAGGCGATAGCGGCCCTCCGGAATGAAGAGGATGCCTTCGCCTGTGGTCTCCTGAACTTTGTCGATGGCGGCCTGCACGGCCGCGCTATCGTCGGCCTTGCCGTCGCCCCGAACGGGGAACTGATCTTGGGTGAGGTAAACGGCCTTCGGATCGTCGAGCCGCGCAGGATAAAACGATTGGCCGGAGGCAGGAAAAACGATTCCCAGCAAAACTATTGCGAACACTATGAGTTGGCGCATCGATCGCTCCAGAACCGCTGTCGTTGATTGCAGGCTCATTGTAATTCACGGCAGGCCGGCGCAAGCGAGGTTTTACCTGGCGAATTGGGGACGTCCGTTGAGAGTTCGTCAGGAAAACATCAGGTTTCGATCAGGACTCGTACGGCGCGCGCCGGTAATACTGTTCTCGCGTGCTGGTCCGGATCGAAAACGGAGTTTCAGACCTTGGATCCGTACAAATTCCAGCCTAACCGGAAGGAGATTGACATGAAATTCGCAACGGTCGTCTTGCTGGGAATCCTGCTGCTGGGGTCATCCGCATCACTGAATGCCCAAGTTCCTGGAACCTCCCAAGTGGTCATCGCTTACCTTAATGAGCCGACTCCCCAACCCCCAGGCTCCCCATATCTCTGCCTTACCTACTACACGCAGGTTGGGGATCTCGACCTGAAGTCCTTGTTCTCGCCGGACAAGAACCAAAAACTGGTCGTCGACAGGAAACATGCCTACTTTATCTGGGTGTCGGACTACAACGTGCAAACGCTGCACGACCCCACTGACACCACTGCCCCCAATGGCCCCAAGGACCCCAAGAACCCCTTTAACTACGTCGGCCTGATTACCGAGGGAACTGGCACCATCTATTACACACAGGATCCCGAAAGTCGTGATTTCACTAGACAAGACCTTGACCGGACCTCTTGGGGGAAACCCGTGGCCAAGTTCGTCAGGAAAGCGGGAATGTTCCAAAGCACAGATCTTGGCGGGTATTCGGGTACGTTCCTAGCCTCGTCGGTGCTGGTGTCGAGCACAACCTTCACCTTCCATGGGAAAGCGTTCAACTTCAAGGACCTGGTCCCACTCGGGATGACCTGCTTCGAGACCGCGATTGGAAATTATGAGGCCGGCACCTGCGTCGCGATCGACGGGTCGCAATCGACGAATCACGACTAATTCCTCCGGCGAGGGGCGGCTCGGCTTGTCACCAGTCAGGCCAGAACCCGGTCTCCACCTGCCGCCTGGAAGGCCGCTCTGGCATCCGCCTCTCGCCGGAGAACGTCATTCAGGACGTCCTGGAAGTCTGGTAGCCGCGAAAGCGGCTGGAGCCATGGATCGCATCGCAAGGCAGTCGAGCAGAAAAACCCCTCAGTGGCGAGCTCGCGGATCGTCCGCAACGCCTCGGCATGTTCCCCGTCCCGCGCCAACTGCCGCGCCAGGTAGAACTTGGCTTCCGGATCCTTGGTCGGCCGCAGCGCCAGTGCCTCCCTCAGGATTGCAATACTCCCGGCACGGTCGCCCTGGAGGTAGAGCCGGAGAGACTCCATCATGGCCGGAAACTGCCCGCCCGGGATAGTACGGCGGCCCAGCAGCTCGGCGGCTTCGGTCTCCCGCCCGGCGGCGGCCAGGGTTGCCAGATCCAGATAGTAGCGAACGCCCAGGGAGTACCACTCGAGCGTGCGCTCATAGTCTCCCAGCAGGAAAAAGGTGTGGGCCACACTGGTCACCGTCCTGGAATCGAGCCGCCGCGCGCGGTCGTGCGCGCGGATCGATTCGTCCAGCAGGCCGCAGTACCGGCAGGCATTAATCAGGCCCCAAAACAACTCGGGATCGTTGGGATTTCTCTCCGCTTGCCCCAGGAGCCGCACCATGGCTGCCTGGGCGTGCCCCGTATCGGTCTCGATCGGCGTGTAAAAATTGTGCGCGATGGGCAGGTCGGGACTTAGCGCAAATGCGCGGTGAAATGCCCACTTCGCCAATTCCAGGCTTTGTGGCCCCTCCCAGCCGAACTTCTCCAGGGTTCGATAGCACCTTCCCAGCCGCGCCCACGCCGGAGCGTAGTCCGGGTCTTCCTCCAGGCATTCGCGGTAGAGGTCCCGCGCAATGGTCAGGCTCTCCAGGGTCCGTTGGCGCTGCACGTGATTGGCGCGCAGGTAGAACTCATAGGCTCTCGCGGACGCAGGCACATTGTGCGCCAAAACCAGCCGCTCGCGCTCGGTCAAGCGCAACACCAGCAATTCCACGATGCCACGCACCAGGCTGTCCTGCACTTCGATCAGGTTGTCGAGCCTGGTCTTGCAGGCGTAAGACCCCACCAGGGTGCCGGAGGGTGCGTGGATCAACTCCGCACTGACCCGCACCTGGCCGCTCTCACACAGGATCGTGCCCGCCAGCACCACATCTACATCGGCTTCCCGCGCGATGTGCCTGGGGTCCGGGTTGGCTTCAGCCAGGCGCGCTGCCAGCAGGCTGGAACGTACCGTCAGCGACCGCAGGCCCGCCAGTGCCCCTGAGATCGCCTCGGGAAGGCTGTGTTCCAGAAAACCGGCCCGCTCATCGCCGTTGAGCACGCTGAACGGAAGGGCGATAAACCGGATGACTCGTTCCGCCGGCGCCTTCTCGTCAACCTGTAGTGGAGTTCCCACGGCCGGAACGGAGGCCCAGGTCCGCGTTACCGGGGGAAGAAAGCGATACCCCAGCTTCGGAACCGTCTGAATATAGGGCCCGGCGCCGGATTCCGCCAGAACCTTACGCAGGAATGAGATCTGGCTGGTCAGGCTGCCTTCCTCGACGAAACTGTCGGACCACAGCGCCGTTATCAAGTCTTCCTTGCGCATCAGATGGCCCGCGTTGCGCACCAGCAGCAGCAGGGTCTCGAAGGCTTTGGGTGGAAGGGGCAGAACCTGGCTGCCGCGGCGCAGAATACGTTCGCCGGGCAGCAAGCGGAACGGGCCGAAGGCATAGGATTGCGCTTCCGCCGCCCCGGCACGGGCCTCACCTTCAGAAACGGCGATCTGACCCGGCGAATTCGCCGACGGTCGTTGCGAGTTCATGAGGAAACCATCAGGTTTCGATCAGGACTTCCCCGGTCCACGCCGGTAATACTGTACCCGTGCTGGTCCGGATCGAAATCGGAGTTTCAGACCTTGGATCCGTACAAATTCTAGCCTAATTGGAAGGAGATTGAAATGAAATTCGCGACAGTTGTATTGCTGGGAATCCTGCTTACGGGGGCATTCGCAACCCTGAATGCCCAACCTGCCGGAGCCTCCCAAGTGGTTCTGGCTATGACTGGTGAGTCGGTCATGACCTCGGATACGACGGCCGTCTGCATTACCTACTACCAGTTGATTGGGGATATACCCATGCGGTACCTGTTCGCGCCATCCATGTTGTTTGCCCAACCGATGGTCGACAGGGCACATGCTTACTTCATCTGGGTGTCGGACTTCAGCATGCAGCCGCTGCCCGCCAATAAGGACTCTAACTTCTTCGCGCTGATTCCCGAGGGAGAAGGCACCATCTATTTCAGCGACCGGCCCGATCTCCGTGACTGGAGCAACCTGACGGAGAGGAGCACCTGGGGGCAACCCGTGGCCAAGTTCGTCAGGAAAGCGGGCATTTTCCAAAGCGCCGATGGCGGAGTGACGGGCACGTTCATTTCCTCGACAATCATGGTGTCGAGCCAACCAGTCTTAGTGAATGGAAAAACGTTCGACTTCAAGGACCTGGTCCCACATGGAATGACTTGCTACGAAACTTGCCTGACAGAGAGCGAAGCCGGCACCTGCGTGGCGATCGGCGGCGGGCTGTAGGAGAAGGGTGAGGATTGGTTCCTCAGAGAGGGGCGGTGAGCACTGGATTGCGGAATCGACGCCAGCCATCAAGCCCCGAGGTCACACCACGAAGGTCACGATGGCGCGGCCCAGGTGGATCTCGTCGCCGGGCTCCAGCTTGGTGCCCCGCGCATCGCGATGGACCTCGAGGCTTACGCCGTCGCGCAGAATTCGCGTTCCGCAATCCGCGCCTCTCGCATACCAGCGATCGTTGAACAGACGGTACTCGCCGGTGATGCGGTCGTGGTCGATGTGGGCATGCTCCCGCGAGACGGAGCGGTTCACGTCGTTTTCCTCGACAAACGCCAGGTCGTTGCGCCGGCGCATGCCACCGTCGCGGTACACGTCCACTTCGCGGCCGAGGTGAACCCGCGGCTGCCCGATGGCC